>NZ_JBSFKF010000028.1:0-104456 GCF_053598415.1 Kitasatospora sp. NPDC001132
GCCCGCCGGGACGGCCGGCGCCGGGGCGGCCGGCGCCGGGGCGGCCGCCGCCCCGGCCCGCGGCCGCAGCGGCGCGCCCGTGCGGGCCAGCGTGGTGCCGGGGGCGGTGGCGGCGAGGTGCAGCAGCGCGGTGAACCGCTGCCCGACCGCGGCCACCCGGTCGGGCCGGAAGGCGGCGGGCAGGTAGTCCAGCCGCAGCCGCAGCCGGTCGCCGTCCGGCAGCACCGCCATGCTCAGCGGGTGGTGCCGGGCGTCGCGGGCCTCGGCGCGCAGCACCCGCACCCGGTCCGTTCCGGCGCCGCCCGAGGCCGCTCCGGAGCCGATCGGGAAGTTCTCGAACAGCAGCACGGTGTCGAAGGCCTCGCCGACGAGCCCGGCGGCCCGGTGGATCTCGGCCAGCCCGAGGTGCTCGTGCGGCAGGAGCTCGGCGCGCTCGTCCTGCAGGGTGCGCAGCAGGCCGCCGAGCGTGGCGTCGGGGTGCAGCCGGACCCGTACCGGGACGGTGGTGAGGAACATGCCCACCATCGACTCGATCCCGGGGACCTCCGCGGGCCGGCCGGCCGTGATCGCGCCGAACACCACGTCCTGGGAGCCGGTCAGTTCGCCGAGCAGCAGGGCCCAGCAGCCCTGCACCACGGTGTTGACGGTCAGGCCGGCGGTGCGGGAGGTGGCGAGGAGCCGGGCGGTGAGCTCCGGGTCGAGGTCGAGGTGCAGCGACTCCGGGAGGGAGAGCGCCGCCGCGTCCGCGGCCGGGGCGACCAGGGTCGGGCCGGGGAGCTCGGCGAGCGAGCGCCGCCAGGCCTCGCGCGCCGCCTCGCGGTCGCGGGCGGCGAGCCAGGCGTGGTACCGGCGGTGCGGGGCGGGCCCCGGCAGCTCGGCCTTCTCGGTGACGGTGGCGCCCTCGCCGCCCTCGCTGTACTCGCCGCCCTCGCTGTACTCGGCGAGCAGGGCGAGCAGCTCCTCGACCAGGATCGGCATCGACCAGCCGTCGACCAGCAGGTGGTGGCTGGTCCACAGGAACCGGTACCGCTGCGGCCCGGTCCTGAGCAGGGTGAAGCGCAGCAGCGGCGGGGCCGCCAGGTCGAACCGGCGGATGCGCTCCTCGTCGGTCAGGCGCTCCGTCTCGGCCGCCCGCTCCGACTCCGGGATGCGCGTCAGGTCGACTTCCTGCCAAGGGAGTTCGGCGTCCGATGGGATCAGCTGGACGGGGTCCCCGGAGGCGCGGTGGAGGAAGGCGGCCCGCAGCGCCGGGTGGCGCCGCAGCAGCGTCCGGCCCGCGGCCCGCAGCGCCGCGGGATCGAGCTCGCCCTCCAGGTCGGCGGCGATCTGCAGGGTGTAGACGTCCACCCCGTCCTGCTCGGCCTCGTGGTGGAACAGCAGCCCGCGCTGCAGCGGGGTGAGCGGCAGCACGTCCGAGAGCGCCTGCCCCGGGGCGAGCGCTGGGCTCGACCCGGCAAGCGCGGCCTCGTACCGTTCGATCTCCTCCTGGTCGAGGGAGACCAGCGGGAAGTCGGCCGGGGTGGCGCCGCCCGCGTCCGGCGACGCGGCGTACTCGGCCAGGGCGCGCAGCGCCCGGAACCAGGCGTCGGCCAGTTCCTCGACGGACTCCCGGTCGAGGATGCCGTCGGCGTAGGTCCAGTTGGCGACCAGGTGCGGTCCGTCGGCGCGGTCCTCGGTGGCCGGGGTGAGCGCGAGGACGTGCTCCAGCGGCATGGCCGGCTGGGTGCCGGTGCCGACGATGCCGTCCCCGGTGACCGGCGACCAGAGCACGTCCTCCCGGGCGTCGAAGCGGCCCATGTAGTTGAAGCCGATCTGCGGCCGGGGGTACCGGGAGAGCAGCCGCGCGGCCTGCGGGTTGAGGTGGCGCAGCAGGCCGTGGCCGATCCCGTGCTCGGGCACCTCCCGCAGCTGCTCCTTGACCAGCTTGACCGCCCGGCCGAGTGCCTCGTGGGGCCGGGGGCCCGGGTCGAGCCGGACCGGGTGGATGCTGGTGAACCAGCCGACGGTGCGGGACAGGTCCAGGCCGTCCGCGATCTCCTCGCGGCCGTGGCCCTCCAGTTCGATCAGCGTGGCGCTCGTGCCGTCGCCGCGGTGCCGGTGCCGCCACTCGGCGACGGCGACCGCCAGGGCGGTCAGCAGGACGTCGTTGACCTCGGCCCTCAGCGCCGCGGGGACGGTGCTCAGCAGCAGCCCGGTGACCTCGGGCGGGAGCTCGGTGCGCAGGGTGCCGGCGGTGGCCCTGACGTCCCGCGCCGGGTCCAGCCGGCGGGGGCCGAGCAGCGGGTCGGGGCCGGTCAGGATGCGCTGCCACACGGCCAGTTCGGCGCCGCGCAGCTCGGTGCGGGCCCGGTCGGTCAGCAGCCTGCTCCAGGCCCGGAAGGACGTGCCGACCGCCTGGGGCTCGGGCCGGCGTCCCTCGGCGAGGGCGGCGCAGGCGGCGGACAGGTCGGTCAGCAGGATGCGCCAGGACACTCCGTCGACGGCCAGGTGGTGCCCGACCAGGAGCAGGACCTGCTCGTCCGGCTCCGCCGCGGGGCCGGGGATCAGGACGGCGCGGACCATCCGGGCGGCCGCGGGGTCGAGCCGGCTGCGGGCGGCCGCGGCCTGCCGGTCGATCAGCCGGAGCAGCGCCGACCGGTCCGCGGGCGGCCGCTCGTCCGGCAGGGTGAGGACCAGGCCGTCGTCGGCGGGGACCGCGCCGCGCGGGAGCACCTCCGTCTGCCACAGGCCGGGGGCCGGTTCGGTGAGCCGCGTCCTGAGGGCGTCGTGGTGGTCGATCAGGGACCGCAGCGCGGCGGTCAACCGGTCGGCGTCCAGCCCGGCGGGCACCCGGACGGCGATGTGCTGGCTGAAGGCGGCGGCGGGGCCGGTCGTCGAGCCGGTGTCCTCCTGGAGGCGGGCGGCGATGGGGGTGAGGTCGAGGACGCCCACCGGCTCCACCTGCCCGCCGTCCCGCCCGGCGCCGGTGGCCGGTCGGGCGATCCGGGCGAGGACGCGGGCGGTGCGCCCGGTGAAGACGTCGCGGGTGCTGAGCACCAGGCCGGCGCGGCGGGCCGCGCCGACCACCTCGATGGCGCGGATGCTGTCGCCGCCGAGGGCGAAGAAGTCGTCGTCCGCACCGACCCCGGCCAGGCCGAGGACCTGGGCGAACACCGTGCCCAGGGTCTGCTCGGCACCGTTGTGCGGCCCGTGCGGCGGGTCGGCGGGGGTGGCGTTCACGGCGTTCACGGCGTTCATGGCGTTGCCCACGGCCGGGCCGCTCGGTGCCGAAACGTTTCCGCCTGGCGCGGGCAGCGCCTTGCGGTCGACCTTGCCGTTCGCGGTCAGCGGCAGCGCGTCCAGGACGACCCACCAGCCCGGCACCATCCAGGCCGGCAGGACCGCGCCGACCCGGTCCCGCAGCAGGGCCGCGTCGACGCCGCTCGGGGCGGCCACGTAGCCGGCCAGTCCGGAGCCGTGCGCGACCACGACGGCGTCCAGGACGCCCGGTACCGCGCGCACGGCTGCCTCGATCTCGCCCAGCTCGACGCGCCGGCCGCGGACCTTCACCTGGAAGTCGCGCCGTTCGACGAACTCCAGCTGTCCGTCCGGACGCAGCACCACGCGGTCGCCGGTGCGGTACATCCGGGCGCCGCCGCCGGCGAACGGGTCGGCCGGGAAGACGGAGGCCGTGCGGACCGGGTCGCCCACGTAGCCGCGGCCCACCCCGACACCGCCCACCCAGAGCTCCCCGGGCACGCCGACGGGCATCGGGCGCAGCCCGTCCCCGAGCACGTACAGCCGGGTGCCGCGCACCGGGCGCCCGATCGGCACCCGCCCGGCGGCCGCGTCCTGCGGGGTGACGAAGGCGTGCGTCACGTCGTCGGAGCACTCCGTCGGCCCGTAGGCGTTGACCATGCCGATCCCCGGGAAGCGGGCGTACCAGCGGGAGCACAGGTCGGCCGGCAGGGCCTCCCCGGTGACCATCAACCGGCGCAGGCCCGGAAGCCGGGGTGCCTCCCCACGGGCGTCCCACAGGTCGAGCGCGGCGCGCAGCAGGGAGGGAACCACCTCCAGCACGGCGACGTCCTCGTCGACGGCCAGGGCGAACAGGGCGTCGGGGTCGGCGGCCGTCTCCGGGTCGGCGACCACGGTGCACCCGCCGACCAGCAGCGGCGACAGCAGCTGCCAGACGTGCACGTCGAAGGTGAGCGGGGCGTTGGCGACGACCCCCTCGCCGGGGCGCAGCGCCAGGTCGTCGACCTTGGCCCGCAGGTGGTTCAGCATGCCGTCCCGGTGCACCATCGCGCCCTTGGGGCGGCCGGTGGAGCCCGAGGTGAACATCACGTAGGCGAGATCCTGGCCCGATCCGACCGGGGGCACGGCCGGGACCTGCGCCGCCCGGCCGTCCGAGGCCAGTTCCAGCGGCAGGACCGGGACGCCTCCGGCCAGTTCGGCGGCCTCCCTGCCCTGCTCGTCGAAGCCGTCGCCGGTGAGCAGCACCGTGACCCCGGCGTCGCCCAGCAGCGAGGCGGTGCGGGTGGCGGGCGCGGCGACCTCCAGCGGCAGCCAGGCCGCCCCCACCGTCTGAACGGCGAGGATCGCGGCGAGGTAGCCCGCGCCGGGCCGGGTCAGCAGGGCGACCACGGTGTCGAGGCCGCAGCCCGCGGCCCGCAGCCGGGCGGCCACGCCCTCGACGCGGCGCAGCAGTTCGGCGTGGGTCAGCCGGCGGGCGCCGTCGACCACGGCGACGGCGTCGGGCGTACGGGCGGCGGCGGCCCGCACCAGGGCGATCGTGTCCTCCCGGGTGGCCCCGGCGGCGGGGCCGGTGAGCAGCCCGCCCGGCTCCCCGGGCAGGACCACGTCCAGGCGGTCGACGACCGTGTCGGGCGGGCAGCTCGCGAAGGCGCGCAGGAAGGCCCCGAACCGGGCGGCGTGCGCGGCCAGTTCGTCGCCGTCGTACAGCTCGCTGTTGCCGTCCAGGTGCAGTTCCAGGGAGCCGTCGCCGGTGTTGAGGACGGTCAGGATCAGGTCGTTGACGATGCCGGTGGACAGGTTCACCACCTGGCCGCGGCACGCGCCGAACTCCAGCACCGGTTCCTGGTCCAGGACGTTGACGAAGGGCCCGAACGGGCGCCGGTCGTCCGTGCGCAGGCCGAGGTCGCGGCGGATCCGCTCGCCCCGGTAGCGCTGGTGCCGCAGCGCGTTGGCGATCTCGACCCAGGCGGCGCGCAGCAGTTCGTCGCGGGTCGCGCCGTGGCGGACCGGTACGGCCAGCGGGAGGTAGTTGGCGACCATCCCGGGGACGCCGCGGGCGGCCGCACCGACCCGGGCGGTGACCGGCAGGGTGAGCAGCGGCTCCTCCAGGCCGGTCATCCGCTGCACGTAGGCGGCCATCGCCGCGGCCACCAGGACGGCCGGGGTGGCCCCGGCCCCGCTGGCGGCGGTGCGCAGCCGGTCCGCGTCGGCGGCGTCCAGCACCTCGGTGCGGCGCAGGGCGACGAGGCCGGGGGCGGGTTCGCGGGTGGAGAGCGAGGACGGCTCGGGCGAGCCGGTGGTGAGCCGGGTGGTCCAGTAGGCGCGGTCCTTGGCGAGGCGCGGCGACTCCCGGTAGGCGGCCTCCGCGTCCAGCAGCAGCCGGAACGGCGGCGGCGCCGACGGGGCGAGACCCGCCTCGTCGCCGCCGGCCGCGAGGTGGCGGTAGATCGCCGCGAGGCGCGGGTGGACCAGGTTGCGGCTGTACCCGTCGGACAGGATGTGGTGCATGCACAGGTAGAGCCGGTGGTGCTCGGCACCGAGGCGCAGCAGCGCGCTGCGCAGCAGCGGCGGTTCGGCGGCCTTCATCGGCAGGTCGAGGTCGCGGAGCATCCACGCCTCGGAGGCCGCCACCGGATCCGGTTCGGCGCCGAGGTCGACCAGCGTGAGGGAGCCGTCCGCCGGCGGTGCGACGGACTGGCCGACCACCCCGTCGTGCTCGGTGAAGCGCACCCGCAGGCCCTCGGCCTCCACCGACAGCCGTCGCAGGGCGCGTTCCAGCAGCGCCGGGTCGAGGGGGCCGCGCAGGTCGATGTAGTCGCCCATGGCGTAGCCGAGCGGCCCGGTCGTGAACTGCTCGTCGTACCAGATCTCGGACTGCGCCGCGGTGAGCGGCAGGTTGCCGCCAGGGGACACGGTCAACGCGCTGCCCGCCCTTCGTTCCGCTCCTCGCCGCCGGCCAGCGCCGCGTCGCCGAAGGTGCCGCGGACCCAGTTGTCGTCGTAGAGGGTGTCGAGGTAGCGCTCGCCCAGGTCGGGGGCGATGGTGACGGCCGTGGTGCGGCGGTCGGCGCCGTTCTCCCGCAGCCAGGCGAGTGCGCCGCCGACCGCGGTCCCGGTCGATCCGCCGAAGTGGTAGCCGTGCGCGGCCAGTCGGCGGCAGATCCGAACCGTCTCCTCCTCGTCGACGTGGACGACGGAGTCGACGAAGGTCTCGTCCAGGAGCGCCGGCCGGATGCTGGTGCCGAGACCGGGGATGTGCCGCGGACCCGGGACCCCGCCGAAGGTGACGGAGCCGACCGCGTCGACGGCGACCACCCGCACGTCGGGCCGGTGCTCGTGGAAATAGCGGGCACAGCCCATCAGGGTGCCGGTGGTGCCGGCGCCGATCAGCAGGACGTCGAGCCCGGGGAAGCGGTCGGCGATGGCGGGCGCGGTGGTGCGGTAGTGGGCCATCCAGTTGCCCGGCGCCTCGTACTGGTTGAGCCACACCACCTTCTCGTCGGCGGCGCACATCTCCTGGACGTAGCGGATCCGGGCGCCGAGGTAGCCCTCGGTGGGGTGTGCCTCGGTGATGACGTGGACGTCGGCGCCGAACGCCTTCATGGTGCGGCGGGTGGCCGCGTTGCAGCGGGAGTCCGTCACGCACACGAAGCGGTAACCGCGGTCGGCGGCGAGCATGCTGAGGGCGACGCCCATGTTCCCCGAGGAGGACTCGACCAGGGTCGATCCTGGGCCGAGGACACCTGCCGCCTCGGCCTGGGCCACGATCTCGCGGGCGGCCTTCAGCTTGATCGAGCCGGCGAAGTTGAACCCCTCCACCTTGAGGTAGAGCTGTCGGGCGAAGATCGGATGCAGATCGACGAACAGATCGCTGACGTCGAATTCGTGCGGCGCAGATATGACAGGCATGGCAAGCTCCCGGCCGTCGGCGGTACGTCGTGACGTCGACAGCCTCGAGCTTCCATCCAGGCTCTGACCGGGCGCTGACACGGTGCTGACGCGGCGTCGCCTGGCCTCGGGGCGGCCCGGACGTCCGCCGTCCGCGCGCCCGGAGGCGGTGCCCCCACCGGGTGCGTGGCGTGTTCCTCGGAGGATCACACCGGCACGGGTGACGGGAACCGCCTCCGCTCAGGGGGGCGTTCGGTCATCGACGCTCGGACCGCGCCGAGGGGCCGGGGCCGGGGGCTCCGTCCGCCCCGGCATCCGGCTGTCCCAGCGACTCCGCCGCGGCCGAGTCGAGTTGGCGGGCCACCCATTCCCCCAGCGTCACCTGGGAGCGCTCGGCCGCCCGCTGCCACTGGCCCAGGCGGTCGCGGTCCACCACCATCCGGGGCAGCGAAGCCGTCTCGCGCGGTTCGGGAGCGGCCTGGCGACCGCCCTTGATCTCCGAACGCAGCCGGTTCCTCGACCACTGGTGGTACTCGGCGAGGGCCATCCAGAGGTCCTGCTCGTAGTCCGGGAGGGCGGCCACCTCGGCGTGGTGCCCGAAGCTGAGGCCTTCCCGGCGCCGTGGCGGCTCGAACCGCCGGGCCACCCAGACGTAGTTGCGGATGGTCTGGTAGTCCAGCCCCGCCGCCTCCATGGCCCGCCGGTAGCGATCGGGAAAACGGTTACGGCCGAAGAGCACCCAGTCGCCGAGGCACCAGGCGGAGGAGTCGGCCATTCGCGCGAGGCCGACGCCGGCCCGCTCCCAGTCCTCGAACGACACCGCCCCGGGAACCCGCAGTCCCACCTTCGTCATCAGGATCCGGGAGCTCGCGTTCCATTTCTCGATTGCAGTCAATTTCGCTTCCCCGCCCGTCGTAAGCCCGGCTCTCCACCAGGCAGTTTCCGCTATCGCATGTTCCCGTTCACCGATTGGCGGGGCGAATGCCGGCATTCCAAGATCCACGATCTTGGAATGGCCGTGGCTTTTCCCCCGGACCGGCCAATCGCCCTCGATCGGCGCCGGTGAAGTCGACCGCCGCCGTGAATACTCACCAGTAGGCGTGCCTAAAAGCGGCCATACGGCCCCATACGCCCTTTGCTGTCGTGGTGGCGGCCGCCCCGCCCTGTCCCGCCGGCGGGACAGGGCACCCCCGCGCTGCTCCGCGCGCCATGGAAATCGCACAGGTGCCTTGGCGTCCCATCTGATTTCGGCTGTAATGTTCGGGCGTCAGGCCGCCCATTGATTCGGCCCCTCCAGAGGTGCCACTGGGACACGGGGGAATTTCATGTACATCACAATGCTGGGACCGCTGCGCGCCGCAAGCGGAATCGGATCTGCCGCTTTGGATGCCAAGAAGGTCCGCACTGCGCTGGCCGTGCTGGCCCTGCGCGCGGGCCAGGTGGTCAGTTTCGACGAACTCATTGACGAACTGTGGGGGGAGGCCCCGCTCAAGAACACGAGAAACTCACTCCAGGGCATTGTGGCCCGGATGAGAAGATCGCTCGGGCGCATCGAACTGGACCCGACCGACCAGGGCGTCGTCCGCACCGTCGGCAACGGCTACGTGCTGGACATGCCCGCGGACCAGCTCGACGCCGACCGCTTCCTGCGGCAGGCCGCGGAGGGCCGCGGCCTGATCGGACGGTCGCCGCAGAAGGCCGCCGAGCTGCTCCGCGGCGCGCTCGCCATGTGGTACGGACCGGCGCTGGTCGACGTCGGCGACGGGCAGCGCTGCCGTGCCGCCGCACTGCGCCTCGACGAACAGCGCAGGCTCGTCCAGGAGGATCTGATCTCCGCCCAGCTGGAGGCCGGCGAGGCCGGGGCGGTCGTACCGGAGCTGAAGCAGTTGCACGCCGAACACCCCGAGCGGGAGCGGTTCAGCGAGCAGCTGATGCTCGCGCTGTACCGGACCGGCCGGCAGTCCGAGGCGATCGCCACCTTCCACCGCACGCGCAAGCAACTGGACGACGAGATGGGGCTGTTGCCCAGCCGTCAACTGCAGCGGCTCTACCAGGCGATCATCAGTCAGGATGCGTCGCTGTCGCGCTGACCGCACGTGGGGCGGGTGCCGGACCAGGTCCGGTACCCGCCCCACGCGAGGTTTCACACCGATTCCCCCGCGGTCGCCAGGGCGGAGGCGCCGACCGGCTCGCCGTCTCCCGCGACCGGGCCGGCCGGGGCCTCGGGCCGCCGCCCCAGCCGGGCCGGCCACCAGACCCACCGGCCCAGCAGGGCGATCACCGAGGGCAGCACCACGATCCGGATCAGCGTCGCGTCCAGCAGCACGGCGCAGGCCATGCCCACGCCCAGCTGCTTCATCTCGATGAAGGTCAGCGAGGCGAACAGGGCGAACACCGAGATCATCACCAGGGCGGCGCCGGTGACCACGCCCGCGGAGCGGGTGATGCCCTGCTCGACGGCCGCCCGGACGGACAGCCCGGAGGCGGCCGCCTCACGGATCCGGCCGACGACGAACACGTGGTAGTCCATCGACAGCCCGAGCAGGATGACGAACAGGGTGAGCGGCAGCCAGGCCACCACCTTGCCCGTGGACTGGAAGTGCAGCAGCCCGTCGGCCCAGGTGTGCTGGAAGACCAGCTCCAGCACGCCGAACGAGGCCGCCGCGGAGAGCACGTTGAGCACGACCGTCACCACGGCCAGCACGATCGACCGGAACGCCAGCGCCGTGACCACGAAGGTCAGGGCCAGGGCGAAGCCCAGGACCCACGGCATCTTGTCCACCACCTGGGCCCGGTAGTCCACGTCGTAGGCCACGTCGCTGCCGCCGACCGCCCACTTCACGCCGGGCACCTGTCCCACCGTGGCGGGCACCAGGTCGTTCCGCAGCCGGCTGAGGGACTCCCTGGCCTCCGCGGAACCGCTGCTGAGGCGGGTGCCGATGCCGACGGAGGCGTACTGGCCGCCGTGCGAGGTGATGATCTCGGGGGCCGGGGTGGAGGTGAACAGCGGGTCCTGGCCGGTGCGTTGCACCAGGGTCTCGAGCGCGGTGCGGAGCTGTCCGACGCCGGCCTCCGGCACCTGGGCCACCACCAGCTGGGTGTCGGACTGGATCGGGAAGAACTGCGTCAGCCGCGCCTCGGCCTGCATGGCGGGCATGCTCCGGGGCAGGTCGTCCACGCCCGTCGCCTTCAGCTTCAGGTTGAGGGCGGGAGCCGCCAGCGCCAGCAGTGCCACGGCGGACAGCAGCAGGCTGATCAGCGGGTGCCGCAGCGCCGGCCGGAGCAGCGCCGACCACACCCTGCCGCGGTCCCCGCGGCCCTGCAGCCGCCAGATCAGCGGCACCCGCGGCCGCTCCAGCGCCCTGCCGAACAGCACCAGCAGGGCCGGCAGCACGGTGAGCGAGGCGGACATCGCGATGGCCACCACCAGGATGCTGCCGGTCGCCATCGCCGTGAAGGCCAGGTTCCCGCCCAGGTAGAGGGCCGCCATGGAGAGCATCACGACGGTGCCGGAGACCACCACGGAGTGGCCGGAGGTGGCGGCGGCCAGCTCCACGGAGTCGACCTTGCCCAGGCCCCGCGCACGCTCCTCACGGAAGCGCTTGAGGTAGAACAGCGAGTAGTCCACGCCCACGGCCATGCCCATCAGCACGATGAGTTCGCTCACCGCACCGGGGTCCGGGACGAGTTGGGAGGCGGCGCCCCACAGGCCGAGGCCGGCCAGCACCGCGGACAGGCCGAGCACCACGGGGACGCCGGCCGCGACGATGGCGCCGCAGACGAACATCATCACCAGCAGGGTGATCGGCAGGCTCAGCACGGTCGCCTGCTGCACCTGCTCGCCCAGCATCGTGTTGAGGGCGGCCCGGACGGTGTCGGGGCCGACCAGTTCGACCCGCACCGCGGGATTGTCGCGCTGCGCGGCCCGCACCGCGTCGACCAGCGGCTGCACCCGGTCCGGAGCGGTGTCCTGGTCGCCGGTCATGACCACCGGCACCAGCAGCGCCTGCCCGTTCGAGGCCGGCACCTGCTCACCCGTGGAGGCCACGTCGGGCAGGCCCTTGAGCCGGCTCGCCGCGTCCGTGGCGGCACGGTCGGCGGCCTGCCGGTCGAGCTCACCGTGGAGGGCGGTCACCAGCAGGGCCTCGGTGGGAGGCTGCGCCAGACCACCGCTCCTGGCGATCGCGGTGGCCTGCGCGGACTGCCCGATCGAGAGGTCCGTGTTGGTGGCGACCTTCGTTCCGGTGCTGCCGCCGATGGCCAGCGCGACCACCACGAAGACGACCCAGATCACCAGCGCCCACCACGGGTGGGTCGCACTCCACCGCGCCGACCTCGTCAGCACATTTCGCTTTCCCACGTCCCTCTCCTCATTCTCGCGGACTCCCGCGAAGAGATCTGCGTCCAGAAGTGATCCGCACCCAGGCGGTGGAGAAGCAGAACGGGACCAGGTGCTCCACGTGCCGGCCGTTCGGTGTCCCGGCTTCCGCCTTCGTGTCACCACGCTATCGACGGACCGTCATGTGATCGCGGGGGAAAGTTCCCTGACGGTGGTGGACTTTTCTCCCCCACCGTCGCCGGCCGGCGGCTGCCAGCATCGGGACGCGACCCGGAACGGCCCTGGTCCGGACAGGGCCACGGCGCCGGCGTAACCCGGCGCGGGGGTCAGATCCGCGACGCGCCAGGGGCCGGCCAGGGCCCCGCCGCGGCCGTGGACCGTCAGCGGGCCGGGGCCGCGCACCCCCAGACCGAGGCCCTGGCCGAGCCGACCGCCCTCCGCCTTGACGCAGGCCTCCTTGCGCGTCCACAGGCGGGCGAAGACCGCCGCCCGGCCGTCCGGCCCGCGGCCCGCCGGAGCGGCCGCCACCGACCTGAACTCGCCCGGCGGGAAGCAGCGTTCGGCGATCCGGGCGGCGAAGGACGCGTCGGCCAGCCGTTCCACGTCCACTCCGACGGGCCGCTCCGCCAGTGCCACCAACGCGATCCCGTGCGAGTGCGACAGGCTGACGAACAGCCCGTGGCCGTGGGCGAGTTCGGGCTTCCCGTTCGGCCCCCTGGTGAACCGCAGGGCTTCCGGCGGGCGGCCGACCCGCGCGCCCACGACGGTGCGCAGCGCCGCGTGCGCGGTGACGAAGCGGGACCTGCGGAGCGGGTCAGGCAGCCGACGGGCGCGGGCGCGCTCCTCGTCGTCGAGGAGCGCGCCGAGAGCGGACGGGACAGGGCCCGGTGCCGTGCCCAGGGGCACCGTCCACACCTCCACGTCCTCGGGGACGGGCGGCGTCAGCACGCTTCGGCTCGTCCCACCCGGCCGGTGTGCAGGCCCTGGAACAGGTTGAGCCGCTGCATGGTGCCGGTGCCCTCCATGAACTCCACGCCCCGGGCGTCGCGGGCGTACTTGTCCAGCAGCGGATGCTCCAGCCGGGCCGCCGGGCCGAAGAAGGAGAGCGCCGACAGGGTGGCGTCCTCCGCGAGTTCGCAGGCCCGGGCCTTCGCGGCCGAGGCGAGGTGGCCGTCCGCCGGGCGCCGGTCCACGGCGACGGCGGCGCGGTGGGTGAGCAGCCGGGTCGCGTGGATCCGCCGGCCCAGCTCCTCGAACAGCGCCAGCTCCGTGCCCCGCAACTCCCGTCGGTGCTCGGCCACGTAGTCGTGTGCGGCACCCGCGATCCCGAGGGCGATGGCGGCCACACTGGGCCGGAGCCGGTTGAAGACCGCGAGTACGCCCCACATGCCGCGGCGGGTCGGCGGCAGATGACGTCCCAGCACCCGGTCCGCCGGGACGCGCACGCCGTCCAGCGCGATCGCCCCCAGCCGGACGCCGCGCAGGCCGAGGGTCGGCAGCGGTTCGGCCGTCCAACCGGGGTCGGCGGTGTCCACCAGGACGGCGCTCACCCCGAGCCGGTCGGCGCCGGCGACCCGGGCGAAGACCGCCGCGACCGACGCCCGGGTGGCGTTGCCGACGTAGCGCTTGGCGCCGTCGAGCCGGAAGGACCCGTCGCCCAGGGGGGTGAGCGAGGTGCTCATCTCGCCGATGGCCGAGCCGCGTTCGGGCTCGGTGAGGGCGAAGCAGGTCCAGGTCGGCCCCTGGGTGGTGAGCCGGTCGCGGAACCAGTCCTGCTGCTCCGGACTGCCCAGCACGTCCACCAGCACACCGGTCATCGACGGACCGGGTGACGCCAGCATCAGGGCGGCGTCGCCGCGGGCGAGCTCCTCGACCAGCACCGCCCGTTCCAGGGTGTCGCCGGAGTCCGCCGACCGGACCCGGGCGGCCAGGTGGCGCACGGCCGGCAGGTGGAGCAGGTCGTGGACGGCCTCCGGGTCGCGGTCCAGCCCCAGGGCCGCCGCACGCAGGTCCCCGGCCCAGCCGCGCGCGAGGTGGCGCAGCTCCTCCAGGTGCGCGGGGAGCCGGGTCATGATTCCTCCAGGGGCGTGGTGGAGCGGGGCTCCCGGTGCACGTCGGCGAGGAGTTCCGAGAGATGGGCGTCACATCCGGGGCCGGGGACGGTGAAGCCGTGCGCGCCGAGAAGACGCAGCAGCGCCCGGTCGGCCAGGGTGATCAGGTCGTGCAGGCGCCCCATCGCGGCGGCGTCCGGCGGGACGTCGGACTCGGAGAGCACGCACTCCGCCTCCAGCTGCTCCATCAGCACGTCGGCCAGGGCGCCCTGGACCAGCTGCTTCATCAGGAGGGGGGTGCCGTCGGTGGTGCGCTTCCCGAGCCTGGCGACGACCGCGTCCCGGAGGCCCTCCGACGCGCCGAGCCGCGCCCACACCAGTCCGGCCTGCCACTCCACCGAGGCCCTGGCTCCGGCGGCCGTGGGTTCGGCGGCCGTGGGTTCGGCGGCCGCGGCGACGAGGCCCGGACCGTCCCGGCCCCCCGGCAGCGGCACGGCGTCGGCCGGGACGAGGGCGTGGCCGCCGGGGCCCCGGGGCGGGGCGTCCGGGGACAGCGCCGTGTTCAGTCCGCGCACGGCCTCGACGATGCCTTCGCGGCGGGCACGGGCGCGGCACTCCCGCCAGCAGCGGTTGACGTCGACCGGCGCCGTCATCGGACTCCGCCCTCTCCGGCCGGCAGCTCCAGGGTGCAGTGGGCCAGGCGGTCCAGTTCGTGGTCGTAGTCGGCGACCACCGCCCGCCCGCCCGGCGCCTCCCGCAGTGCCGCCCAGACCCCGGTGCACGGCAGCCCCGGCTCCGCGTCGCGGCGCCGGGTGCCGGGGGACGGCGCAAGTCCGGGGCCGGCGGCCAGCCCGGTGCCCGCCGCGAGCAGGGCGGCCCCGGAGAGGTCCGAGCGCAGCCCGGGCAGCGCCTGGTCGGCGCGGCCCTGTCCCGTTCCGGCGACGGGCGCGGCCCCGCCGGCCCAGGCGAGCAGCAGTGCCACCGCCGAGTCGTGCTCGGCGGCGTACTGGCCGGACGCGGGCCCGGGGTACGGCTGCGAGCTCTGGTCGACGACCACCAGCAGCAGCCGGCTCCAGTGCGAGCGGCGGGCGTACTCGACGGCGATCCGCAGCGCCGTGAACGGGGCCAGCACCCCCTGGTCGGAGACCGCGAAGCAGAGCGGCTCCCCGGGCAGCCGGTGCTGCAGCAGCGACGCGGTGAGCGTGGTGTGCTCGAAGTCCGGTGTCGTGTAGGCGAGTACGGCCACCTGCGGCGCCTCGTCCGGTGCGAGCGGACCGAGCGCGTCGAGGGCTCCAGCGGCCAGCTGGGGCATCGGCCGCAGCGGGGAGTCCGTGAACCCCTCGCGCAGCACCCGCGTCCCGTACAGCTCGGCCGTCCGCCGGTGCACCTCCTGGACCGCGGGACGTGGGGCGCCGCGGAGTCCCCCGTGGTCGGTGGGCCGGTACCAGCCCGCCCGCAGCAGGCGTGGCACCGTGCCCGCACCCGCGTCGGCGGTGGCGGGCACGGTTCGGGAAAGCGGCGCGGTGGCGCGGAACACGGCTACGAGCCCGCCTCGTTCACGACGAAGTCCACCAGGGTGCCCACCGTCGCGAAGTCGCCCATGTCCAGGCTCTCCACGTCGAACTGCAGGCCGAGTTCGTCCTCGATGACGATGAGCATCTCCAGGGCGCTGCTGGAGTCCAGGCCGAGGTCGTCGAAGATCCGGGCCTCCTCGCCGATCTCCGCGGTGTCCTGGTTGAGCACCTGTGCCAGGGCCTCGCGCACGGCGGCGAGGCAGGCCGCCCGCTTCTCCGGGGCGGACACGGCTGCGATGTCGTCGGTCATTGGTTCCTCTCCGGGGTCGATCCCGCGGCGTCCGCGGGCAGGTGGAGGTGCTGGCGCGCGAGCATCGACTCGGTGTCGTCGCGTTCCCGGACCAGGTGCGGCCGCCCTCCGAGCATCAGCACCTCGGCCGGATGGCCGTGGCTGAGGAAGTGCACGGGGGAGGCGGTCGGGCCGTACGCGCCGGACCGTTCCACGCCCAGCAGGTCGCCGGGGCGCAGTTCGGGCAGCGACACCTTCTTGCCCAGCAGGTCGTTGGGCGTGCACAGCGGGCCGGTGATGTTCCACGGGCCGCCGTCCGGTTCGTCGAGCTTCTGGAGCGCCGTGATGGGGAAGTTGCGCTTGACGAACGAGCCGATGCCGACCGCCGCCATGTGGTGGTTGGTGCCGCCGTCGGCGACCGCGAAGCGCTCGCCCATGGAGCTCTTGGTGTAGCGGACCCGCACCACGTAGGTTCCGTGCACCGCGACGAGGTAGCGGCCCAGCTCCATGATCAGCCGGGTGCCGGGGTGCCGGTCGGCGAAGTCCGCGACCAGCGGGTTGAGCAGTTCGGCCAGCACCGCCGGGTCGGGGTCCTGCTCGTTGTCGAAGTAGGCCACCCCCAGGCCCCCGCCGATGTCCACCAGCTCCAGCGGGAAGCCCAGCTTGGCGGACAGCAGCTCCGCCAGTTCGAAGATGCGGCGGGCGTTGTCCGCGACGACGGCGGGGTCCAGGATGCGGGTGCCGAGGTAGACCTGCACGCCGTGCACCCGGACCGCACCGCAGCGGTCCAGCACCTCCTGCGCGGAGAGCAGCTGCCCCTCGTCGATGCCGAACTGCCGGGGCTTGCCGCCCATGGTCAGGCCCGAGCCCTTGACGGTGAACTCCGGATTGACCCGCAGCACCACGGGGGCCAGGACACCGCGCTCCCGGGCCAGTTCGTCGATCAGCTCCAGCTCGTCCAGCGACTCGCAGACGATGGCGGCGACGCCCTCGTCCAGGCAGGCGGCGAGCTCCGCCCGGCTCTTGCCCGGGCCGAGGAAGAGGATGTCGTGCGGCGGGACGCCGGCCCGGAGCGCGGTGACCAGCTCGGTCAGCGAGGAGACCTCCGCGCGGGCGCCGGCGGAGTGCAGCAGCCCGCAGACGGAGATGTTCGGGTTGGCCTTGAGCGAGTAGAAGATCTCCAGCGCCGGATGGAGCAGCGACTTGAGCTCCTGGAACCGGTCCGCGATCCCGTCGCCGTCGTAGAGGTACAGCGGGGTGCCGAACTCCTCGGCCAGGGCGGTGATCCCCACGCCCTGCACAGTGAACTCCCGGCTCATGCCGGACTCCCTTCCACGGTGTGCAGCAGCCCCGCCAGTCGGCGGGACACTTCCTCGTCGAGGGCCGCGGCCGCGTCGTCGTCGCCGGCGACCACCACGCCGTACAGGCGCCCCTCGAACGGCCCCTCGCCGCCCGCCGCGGCGGCGGCGTTGACCGTGGCGAAGTTGTTGACGAACAGCCCGGTGCCGCCGCGCTCCGTCAGCAGCAGCCCGTCGAGCGCTTCCCGCAGCTCGGCGAACGACACCGGTCGGGCGATGCGCAGCGGGTACTGGCGGGCGACGGCGATGCCGTCCGGTGCCATCAGTCCCTCGGTCAGCACGGCCTGGTAGGTCGACATGTTGTGGCGCGCGTTGATCTCGACCACGGGGTAGAGGGCGCCGTCCGGGTCGACCATGGCGTCGATGCCGACGACACCGAACCAGCCGTCGGCGGCCAGCTTCCCGCCCAGCCGCGCCGCCGCCTCCCGCACCTCGCCGTCCTGCGCGGCGGTGAGCCCGGCCGGCATCCGGTGGCCCTTGTGCACGCCGCGCTCGGTCAGCGCCTCCTTGACGAAGTCGAACCGCACCGAGCCGTCGCGGCTCACGGTGAACTGGTAGTTGAGGTCGGCGGTCTTGGCGACCCACTCCTCCAGCACCAGGGCGAGCCGGTCGCCGCCGGCCCGCGCGGCCTGCCCCGCGGCCATCCGCTGCAGCCGCTCCAGCCGCCGCGGGTCGTCGAGCACCACGATGCCCTTGCCGGACACCCCGTAGGCGTCCTTGACCGCGATCCGGCGGCCCTCGGCCAGCCGTCCGCCGGCCCACTCCACCGCCTCCGCCAGTTCCGCCGTCGTCTCGCAGGTGCGGCCGGGGGCCTGGCGGAGCCCCAGCTCGTCGGCCAGCTTCCGGCTGTACACCTTGCTGTTCACGCGCTTGCACAGGGCGGCGGGCGGCGCGGCGAGCCGCAGTGAGGTGCGCGCGGCGAGCCGCTCCTCGGCCTCGGACACGCCGTGTGCGACGACCTGGACGCCGAGCGGTGCCAGCCGCTGCCGCAGCGCGTCCAGCAGGGCGTCGTCGGCCAGTACGTCCTCGGTGACCGCGCGCAGCGGGTCCTGCCGGGCCGGGACGTGCACGGTGGGCGTGCCGATGCCGAGCCCGCGCAACTGGTCGAGGTAGTCCGGATCGGGTGCCGCCTTCAGCACGACGTGGTCCTGCTCGCCGCCCAGCAGCAGGGCGAACTCGTCCATCCGGTTCACCACCGCGCTCCCGGCGTGGGAGGCGACCCGGGGCAGTGCGGGCTCGCCCTCGGCCCAGTTGTTCTCGACCTCGAAGTTGCCGAGGAACAGCAGTGGGGTGTCCGCGGAGCCGGTGACCGCCCGCCCGAGTCGGGAGCGGAAGCCGCTGTCGGTCTCGTCCAAGGCTCGACCTTGCCTTTCTTGCGTGGGTGGACGGCTGTCAGGAGGACTGTCGGTGCTGGAGGGATCGGTGCTGGGGGCATCGGTGCCGGAGGGGGCGGTGCCGGAGGGGGCGGTGTCGGAGAGGGCGGCGCCGGAGCGTTCTCAGTGTTCGAGGACCATGGCCGCGAAGGTCGCTCCCAGGCCCACGCTGGTCATCACGTAGCGGTCGCCGGCGGCCAACCGGCCGTCCTGGGTGGCCTGTTGCAGGTTGACGAAGGGGTCCGCGCAGAAGCAGTGCCCGGTTCGGGCGACCAGGTCGAGGTACACCCTGGTCATCGGGACGCCGAGCATCCGGCACACCGCCACCCACGAGAGCCGGTTGACGTTGTGCGGCAGCACCAGGGCCACCTCGTCCAGCGTGCACCCGGCCTGGTCGAGGGCGGCGCGCACCACCTCGCACAGCGCCGGTGCGTACAGCGCCTGGAACTCCTTCGCGGCCTCCGGGTCCTCCATCAGGAACTGGTCGTGGAAGCGGCTGTGGGTGTGGGCCGCGTAGCCGAGCAGCCGGTCACCGGTTCCGCTCGCACTCAGCAGCACCGCGGCGGTGGCCTCGCCCATCACCGTGACGCCCGGGATGGACTGCGACTGCCTGGACCCGACCTTCTCGCCGGCCAGGACCAGGGCGAGGGCGTCCGGGTCGCCGTCCGCCGCCAGCAGTGTCCCGGCCATGTCGAGGGCGAGCAGGCCGGATGCGCAGGCGTGCTGCGAGACCACGAAACCGGTGGCGTGCCGCAGGCCCAGCTCCTCCAGCAGCGGGGCCGTCGAGGTGTGCGGGTAGGGCATCGGGGACGGCATCGTCCGCGCCTGCAGCACGTAGCGGACGTCGGACTCCCGCCCGCGCAGCTCCGCGAGCGCCGCCACGGCCCGTCGCAGCAGTCGCGTCTCACCCTCGCCGGGCTCGCGGCAGACCTCCGCAAGGCCGTAGTACCGCTCGTACTGGCGCAGTTGGCCGTCGGACATGCCGACGTCCCGCTGCAGCCGGGCGAGCGGCACCGTGGTGGGGCGGTGGCTGGCAACCGCCGATATCGCCGTCATGGGAACACGTTCCACCGGCCTGCTGACACCGCGCTGACCCCTCGCTGATCCCGCGCTGACCGCCCGCCGCGGACGCTTGCCCCGCCCGGGACGGCCCATGAGGATGTGCGCCGTGACAGCCTTCCCGAATGTCGAAGCGTTCGCCGCCGCCGCCGGCCGGCACCTGGGCCGGAGCGACTGGATCCCGATCACCCAGGACCTGGTCGACCGGTACGCCTCCGTCGTCGGCGACGAGCAGTGGATCCACACCGACCCCGAGCGCGCCGCCGAGGGCCCCTTCGGGGTGACGGTCGCCCACGGCTACCTGACGCTCAGCCTGCTGACCGCCATGACGGACAGCGTCCTGTCCATCGGCGGGACGCGGCACGTCCTCAACGTGGGTCTGGACTCCGTGCGCTTCCACCGGCCGGTGCGGGTCGGACGGCGGATCAGGGCGGACGCCACCCTGCTGACCGCGAGACGGCTTCCGTCCGGCTGCCTGTTCGGGCTCCGCATGGAGGTCGAGGTGGAGGGTGAGTCCGGTGTGGCCTGTGTGGCCGAAACCCGTTCGCTGGCCGTTCCCTGGCCATAAAGTGGATATTCCTCCCCTGTGGCGGGCGGTCGCCGTTCCAATAATGGAGGGCGGCGCATCAATCAGGGATGCGGAACCCCAGGGGGCACCGGATGAACACCAGGCAGCAGGGCGCATCGATGGCCGCACACACGCCGGCACCCCCGTCGCCGGGCGGTTCGGTCACCGGCCTGCGGCGCTCCCTCGTGCTGTTCGGCCTCTCGATGCGGGCGCTGGTGCTCGGCCTGTGGCTGACCGGCCTGTACGTCTTCCTGCCCGTCGGCCTGGGCGTGTCGCTGCTACCGGGCACCCAACGCGCCGTCCGCCGACTGGTCGACCGGCAGCGGGAGTTGGCGGCGCAGTGGTCCGGGGTCTCGGTGCCCGCGCGCTATCCGCCGCTCCCGGACGCCCGGCAGGGCCAGGCGCTCCACGCCCTCCTCGTCGCGCGGGACAACCAGGTGTGGCGGGACTGGCGGTTCGTCGTCATCGACCCGCTGCTCGGCGGCGTGATCGCGTTCGTTCCGGCGGCACTGCTGCTCAGCAGCCTGTGGGGGCTGACGACCGCGGTGTTCGGCACCCGGCTGTCGCACGACCTGGGCAGCATCTGGTACCTGTTCATCCCGGTCGACGGCCCCTTCACCGCGGTGCTCGCCGGACTGCTGGCCGTCGTGGTCGCGCTGTTCGCGCTGTGGGACGCGCCGCGCACCGCGTCGCGCCACGCCCGGTACCTGTTCCGCGTGCTGGCGCCGGGGGCGGACGAGGCGATGGCCGAGCGCATCGAGCACCTGACCACCACGCGCTCCGACGCGATGGACACCCAGATGGCCGAGATCCGCCGCATCGAGCGCGATCTGCACGACGGCGCCCAGGCCCGCCTGGTCGCGATGGGCATGACCCTCAACGCGGCCGAACGACTGCTCAAGACCAACCCGGACGCGGTGGCGGCCCTGCTCGCCGAGGCCCGCGAGTCCTCGACCAAGGCGCTGGACGAACTGCGGGACCTGGTCCGGGGCATCCACCCGCCGGTGCTGGCCGACCGCGGCCTGGGCGACGCGATCCGCTCCCTCGCCCTGCTCTGCCCGCTGTCCACGGAGGTCAGCATCGACCTGGACGGCCGGCCGGAGCCTCCCGTCGAGTCCGCCGCCTACTTCGCCGTCTCGGAGATCCTCACCAACGCCGCCAAGCACTCCGGTGCCGAGCGCGCCTGGATCGACGTCCGGCACGAGGGCGGCATGCTCCGCATCGACATCACCGATGACGGGCGCGGCGGTGCCGATCCGGCCGGGGGGACCGGACTGCGTGGGATCGAACGTCGGCTGGCGGCCTTCGACGGCATCCTGGCCGTCAGCAGCCCGCCGGAAGGACCCACCCTGATCACCATGGAGCTGCCGTGCGAATTGTCCTGGCCGAAGACCACTTCCTCCTGAGGAACGGGTTGGTGCAACTGCTCACCGCCTACGGTCACGAGGTGGTCGAGGCGGTCGACAACGGCCCCATGCTGTTGCGCGCGCTCACCGAGAAGCGTCCGGACGTCGCGGTGGTGGACGTCCGGCTGCCGCCGGGCCTCAGCGACGAGGGCCTGCGCGCGGCGGTGGAGGCCCGCACCCGGATCCCCGACCTGCCGGTGCTGCTGCTGTCGCAGTACGTCGAACCGCTCTATGCCCACGAGCTGCTGGCCACCGGCTCCTCGGGCGTCGGGTACCTGCTCAAGAGCCGGGTCACCAACGGCGACCAGTTCATCGACGCCGTCGAGCGGGTGGCCGCGGGCGGCACGGCGATGGACCCGGAGGTCATCCAGCAACTGCTCACCCGCAAGGTGCGCGACGAGCGCCTGACCGCGCTCTCCGCGCGCGAGCGGGAGGTGCTGGAGTGCCTGGCGCAGGGCCGCTCGAACGCCGGGACGGCGGAGGAGCTCTACATCTCCGAGAAGGCGGTGGCCAAGCACATCGGCAACATCTTCACCAAGCTCGGCCTGCCGCCCTCGGAGACCGACAACCGCCGGGTCCTGGCCGTCCTCGCCTACCTCGACCACTGAGCCGCGATCCACCGGACCGGTTTCCCGGGTGATCCTCTTCGACTCGTCGGGACCCGGGAGTCGACCGCCGGGGGGAGCCTCGGGGAGAGGGGGCGTCCTGGCCGGCTGGCTCGATCCCGCTGCTGGTCGTCCTCAGCGTGGCGAACGGCGCCCTGTCCGCGCTCTCGCTGCCCGCCTCGGCGGCGCTGACCCCGCAGACCGTGCCCGCGGACGTGCTGCGCCCGGCCAACGCGCTGATGCGGATGGCCACCAACCTCCGCGCTGCTGTGGGGCGCCGCGCTGGTGGTGCCGGCCACCGGGGCGGCGCTGCTCAGCCGCGACCTGCGGCGGCTCACCGTCGCCTCGGCGGCGGAGGGGCGGCCGGCCGAGCAGCCCGCCGGGGCCGCGTAGCGGGCTGGTTCCCGCACGGTCGGCGGTTCCCCGTACGGGCGGGCGGTCGGGCGAGGCCCGGGTCGGACGGCATCCGGCCCGGGCCGTCCGCTGTTTCCCTGGACTGTCCGCTGTTCCCCCGGGCCGTCCGCCGTTCTCAGCGCGCCAAACTCCGCCTTTCAGCACAACGGACCGCCTTCGCCCCCACCGGATATCTGCCGAACGGCAGATGGCAGGAGGCCGCGGATCGGCCAGGCTTGCGAGCGTGCTCACCTGCCCAGGGAGCGCGCCCCGAAGCCGAACCCGGCCGCAAGGAGGTCCCGGTGGATCGACGCCCGTCCGCACCAGTCCTGCTCGCCCTCGCGGTGGCCGCCCTCGTCCCGCTCGCCGGGTGCGCCGACGCCATGGACGCCACGCCCGAGGACAGGACCTTCGCGTTCGCCGGCACCAGCCTGAACGTCGAGGCACACGGCGCGCCGGCCGACCTCGTCGCGGCCGATCGCCAGGACGTCAAGGTCACCCGCTGGTTCGACACGAGCGGCAAGGTCGGCACCGCCAAGGAGTCCTGGACGCTGCTGGACGGTGTCCTCGAACTCCGGGCGGGCTGTTCCGGGCTCGCGAACTGCGACACCAAGTACCGGGTCGAGGTCCCCAAGGGCGTCGCGGTCCTGCGGGACGGGCGCGAGACGGACCTCAAGGGCTGAAGCCGACGAGCCCTTCCGCGGGGAAGGCCGGGAAGACGGAGACCATGCTCGAACTGATCGACATCACCAAGGACTACAAGGGCGGCAAGCGGGCCGTCGACGGCATCACCATGCACCTCGGCCCCGGGATGCTGGGCCTGCTGGGGCCGAACGGCGCCGGGAAGTCCTCGCTCATGCGCATCGTGGCGACGGTCACCCGGCCCACGGCCGGCCGGGTCCGCTACCTGGGCGCCGACGCGGTGGCCGAACCGGACCGGCTGCGCCGGGAACTCGGCTACCTCCCACAGGACTTCGGCGTCTACCCGAACCTGACGTCGCGGGAGTTCCTGTCCTACCTGGCGGCCGCCAAGGGGATCGGCGCCCGCTCCGCCCGGGCCCGGGTCGACGAGCTGCTCCAACTGGTCAACCTGACCGAGGCGGTCAAGCGTCCGCTCGGCGCGTACTCCGGCGGCATGCTCCGCCGGGTCGGCATCGCGCAGGCCCTGCTGGCCGACCCGAGGGTGATCGTGGTCGACGAGCCCACCGCCGGCCTGGATCCGGAGGAGCGGGTGCGCTTCCGCAACCTGCTCAGCGAGCTCGCGGCGGACCGGGTGGTGATGCTGTCCACCCACATCGTCTCCGACGTCGAGTCCGTCGCCTCCGACATCGCCGTGGTCGCGCGGGGCCGGCTGCTGCGCCGCGGCGCGCCCGACGAACTGCTCCGCGAGATCGACGGTCACGTCTGGGAGGCCGTGGTCGCCCCCGCGGACCTCCTGGAGGTACAGGCCCGCCACGTGGTCAGCCGGATGGTGCGGACGGGGAACGGCGTACGGCTGCGGCTGCTCGCCGCCGAGCAGCCGCGGCCCGACGCGGTCCGGGTGCCGCCCGACCTGGAGGACGCCTACCTGGGCGTCGTCCACGGGGCGGGGGAGCGGGGCGGCGCCGGGTGGCCGGCCGGTCGGCGGGCGGTGCGGCGATGAGCGCGGCGGTGAACGCGCCCAGGAGGGCGGCGCCCGGGTCGTTGCTCGCCGCACTGGCGGTCGGCGACTTCCGCGACCGGGTGCGCCGGCCGGTGTACGCCGTGACGCTGCTCGCCGCGGTCGGGCTCGGCTACCTGGCCGTACCGGACGCCGGCGGCCACTGGACGATCATGGACGTGGGTGGCAACCGGGGCGTCTACAACAGCGCCTACGTCGGCGTCGTCACCGCCCTGGCCGGTGCGCTCTGGCTCACCTTCGGCGGCTTCTACGTGGTGCGCAGCGGCATCGCCCGGGACGGGACGACCGGGGTCGGCCAGATCCTCGCCGCGACACCGCTGCGCACCCACCACTACCTCCTGGCCAAGTTCCTGAGCAACCTCCTGGTGCTCGCCTCCATGGTCGGCGTGCTGGCCGTCACCGCGCTGCTGATGCAGCTCGCCCGCGGCGAGGACCGCACGGTCGACCCGATCCGCCTGCTCGAGCCGTTCCTGCTGCTCTCGCTGCCCCTGATGGCGCTCACCGCGGCGGCGGCGCTGCTGTTCGAGACGGTGCCGCTGCTGCGGGGCGGCTTCGGGAACGTCGTCTGGTTCGTGCTGGCCATGGTGCTCGCGATCGGCGGGCAGTCGGCCTCCGCACCGCTGGACGGCCTCGGGGTGCACCAGGTCGCGCGGTCGATGGGCGCGGCGCTGGAGGCCCGGCACGGGACGGCCGACCCGGGCGGGTTCAGCCTCGGCCTGACCAAGGTCGACACCCCGCTGGGCACCTTCCGCTGGGACGGCTTCGACCCGTCCGCCGGATTCGTCCTCGCCCGGCTGGCGCTGCTCCTGGCGGCGGTCGCGCTGGCGCTGCTGCCGGCCCTGTGGTTCGGCAGGTTCGACCCCGCGCGCGGGTCGGCCGGTACGGCCGCGGTGCGGACGGGCGCCGGGGCGGCCGAGGCGGCGGGCGGGCCGTCCGCGCTCGACGGGCCGGAGCCCGCGGGGGTGCGCTGGGCGGCCGCGCCGGGCGCCCTGCCGCGGACCGAACCGCGGCGGGCGGGGGCGTTCGGCCGGCTGCTCGCGGGCGAGCTCCGCATCCTGGTGCAGGGCGTCTCCCGCCGGTGGTGGCTGGTCGCGGCCGGGCTGACGTTGGCCGGGTTCGCGCTGCCGCTGAACGCCGTCACCGGCCTGCTCCTGCCGCTGGCGTGGCTGTGGCCGGTCCTGCTCTGGTCCCGGCTCGGCAGCCAGCAGGTCGAGAGTGGTCTGGAGGTGCTGCTCGGCGCCTACCCGTCGGCCCGGCGCCGGCTCCTCGCCGAATGGGCGTCCGGGCTGGTGCTCACCGCGGTGACGGGCGCGGCCCCGCTGCTCCGCATGCTGGTGACGGGCGACGCCGCGGGGGCGGCCTGCTGGCTTGGCGGCGCGCTGTTCGTCCCCTCGCTGGCCATGGCGCTCGGCGTGGTGAGCCGGAGCCACCGGCTCTTCCAGGCGGTTTACCTGCCGCTCTGGTGGATGCTCGTCAACAACGTCTCCGCCGTCGACTTCATGGGCGCCATACGCGTGAACGGCAGTCCGGCGGGGCCCGGGCCGCTGCTGGTCGGGGCGCTGTCCGCGGCGATGCTCGCGGTGGTGTTCCTGGTCGGTTCCATCCGACGGAACGTCAAGGGCTGAAGGCCCGGCCGAAGCCGGGAGCCCGGCCCGTCGGCGGACGGACCGGGCTTCACGCGCGCTTCGGGCGGCCACCCGGCCACCCGGCCGCGCGACCCGCCTGTTCGGCAGCTCGCTACTCGTCGTCGCCGAGGTCGCCCGCGAGGTCGCCGTCCGGGGTGCCGCTGATCGCGTAGCCCTGCCGGCGCGCCTCGTAGCAGGCCACCGTCGCGGCCGCCGAGACGTTCAGCGAGCCGACCCGGCCCAGCTGCGGCACGAACACCACCTGGTCGCACAGCGCCAGCGCCTCGGGCGTGATCCCGCGGTCCTCGTGCCCGAGCACGAAGGCCACCGCCGGGGTCAGCTCGGCGGCGAACATCGGCACCGCCTCGTCCGCCAGCTCCAGGCCGACGACCTTGTAACCGTCCGCCTTGGCCGCCGCCACGGCCTCGGCGACGGTCGGGAAGTGCTCCACCTTCAGGTACTTGTCGGTGCCCATCGCCGCCTTCTGCGCGCCGGACGAGCGCACCGACGGGGTGTCCCCGACCAGGTACAGCTTCTCGGCGCCCATCGCCGCGCCGGTGCGGACCACCGAGCCGACGTTGAACGGCGACTGGAGGTTCTCCAGGATCATCGCGAGCCGGAACTCGTTGCTGCGCCGCCACGAGCGGTGCAGACGCTTCAGTTCGGTCCCGCGCAGCTGCTTCACGTCGTCGTACCTCGTCCACTCTCGGAGCCCTCGCCCACCTCGGGGCGGGGCCGCGCTTCCAGGATCCGCACCCCGTTGACCGATGTGACCCGGGTGGTCGGGTAGCCCTGCTCGTTCAGCCACTTCTGGAGCGAGTCCGAACCCAGGTGCTTCTGCACCACCAGGAACGCCGAGCCGTCCGGGGTCAGCCGGTCGAGCCAGTGCGTGAGCAGGCGGCGCAGCGCGGCCTTGCCGATCCGGATCGGCGGGTTGGAGTAGATGGTGGCGAAGCGGACGTCCTCCGGGACGTCGTCGGGCAGGGAGGCCTGGACGTTGCCGAGCCCCAGCGCCTCGGCGTTCAGCCGGACCAGCTCCAGGGCGCGCTCGTTGACGTCCACCGCCCAGACCGGGAGGCGCTTGCGGCGGCTCGCCCAGGTCAGGGCGATCGGACCGTAGCCGCAGCCGATGTCCAGGATCGGGCCGCGCACCCGCGGCTGCGGGGCGTGCTCCAGCAGGATCCGGGTGCACGGGTCGAGCCGGCTGCGGGAGAACACCCCGGTGTCGGTGGTCAGTTCCAGGGTGAGGTCCGGGAGGGAGACCGTGATCGGCCGGCGGTCGCTGGCGACCTCGGGTGCACCGGTGAAGTAGTGCGAGCCGGACATGATTTCCCCGTCGTTCGTATGGGCCTCGGGGCCACCGGGTGGGTGTGGGTTAGCCCTTTGTACGGCACCGATCGTACCCCCGTGGTCCAGACGGCGTTCCGGCCGCCGCCCCGCTCGCCGCCCCGCTCGCAGCTCCGGCCGCCGCCCCGGACGGAGCTGCGGCCGGGCGGCGCGGTCAGGCGGTGCGGTCAGGCGGTGCCGGGGGTCTTGCGGGTGGCCACGTTGATGCGGTTCCAGGCGTTGATCGTGAAGCAGACCGAGATCAGCTGCGCCAGCTCGGCCTCCCCGAAGTGCGCGGCGGCCCGGGCGTACACCGCGTCCGAGACGCCGCCGTCGATCCGGGTGATCTCCTCGGCCAGCGCCAGGGCGGCCCGCTCGCGCTCGGTGTACACCCCGGTCGGGGCCTCCGGCCAGACCGGCAGCAGGTAGATCCGCTCGTCGGTCTCGCCGGCCTTGCGGGCGTCCTTGGCGTGCATGTCCAGGCAGTACGCGCAGCCGTTCAGCTGGGAGGTGCGCATCTGGACGAGCTCGACCAGGGCGGGGTCCAGGCCCTCGCGGGCGGCGGCGTCCAGGGCGATCATCGCGCGGAACACCTTGGGGGCGGTGCGGGCGTACTCGAGGCGGGCGGGGGCCTCGGTGATCTCGGCGGCCCGGGTGGTCCCGGTGTTCTCGTTCGTCGTCATGGCTACGACCCTAGGCGCGGAATGAACCACCTCTCTGGGTCATTCAGGGGGTGGTTTCGCGGGTCAATCGGCTCGGTCGGCCGGGGAATCCCGTAAGCCCCGGCAACACGCCGGAGCAGTGTCGGCACGTCGCGTCCGGGCGCCGGGCGGCGGATACTGCCAGTACCGCCAGCCGGGCCCGTGAAGGCCTCCGAACAGCGAGGACGGATGCCATGCCGCAGGAACAGCACGAGGAATACCTGATCGAGGAGACCGCCGAGACCGTCGAGCCCGACGAGGAGGCACCCGAGGGCGACACGTACGACGAGGTGGCCGAGCGCCGGGCCGTCGGCGCGGACCCGGCGACCAACGTCGCCGACGTCGTGGAACAGAGCCGGCCGGTGCGGCACGACGAGGAGGAGTACCGGGAGTAGCGGGCGAGTGCCCCCGGCGGCTACAGGGCCCGGCGGCGTTGCAGCCAGACGAAGGCCGCCCACCCCGGCAGCACCGGCAGGATCAGCGTCAGCAGACGGTACAGCGCCACCGCGGCCAGCTCGCCGCCCCGCTCCATCGACGCGGTCTGCTGGAGCAGCCCGAGCAGCATCCCGTCCACCGCGCCGGCCCCTCCCGGGGTCGGCGCCGCGCTGCCCACCGCGTTGCCCACCAGGAACACCACCGCGACCGCGGCGAACGACGGCTCCCGGCCGATCGCCCGGACACTGCAGTACAGGCAGGCGATCAGGCAGAGCGACACCAGCAACTGGCCGGTCACCCCCACCGCCAGCCGGGCCGGGCTGCGCAGCAGGTCCAGCAGCCGCGGCAGCACCTCCGCCGTCAGCGGCCGCAGCCGCGTCGCCAGCCACCGCCGCGCCACCGGGATCGCCGACACCACCGCGAGCAGCGCGACCGCGCCCGCCAGCCCGCCGACCACCGCGGGCAGCGCGTCCAGTTCGGAGCTGCCCGGCGCGAAGTCCACCAGGTAGACGAAGGCGCCGAGCTGCAACAGGTGCAGCGCCAGCCCGATCAGGTTCCCCACGCCGACGCTGGACAGCGCTTGGGCGGTCGGGATCCCGGCCCGCTGCAACAACCGGGTGTTCAGCGCGATCCCGCCGACACCGCCCGGCGACACCAGCTTCACGAACGACCCGGCCACCTGCGCCAGCACCGCGTTGCGGAAGTCCAGCCGCTCCGGAACGAAACCGACGAAGCCCATGGCAGCCGCGACGTGGCTGGTCGCAGCAGCCAGCACCGCCAGCAGCAGCCACCAGGGATCGGCGTCCGCCAGGGCGGAGACCGGGTTGTCCTCCGCGGCGAACAACTGCGGGAGCAACAGCCACCCGGCCATCACCCCGCCCACCACGACCAGCAGCGTCCGCGGCCGCAACCGCTCCAGCCGCACCGGCCGGCCCACCACCTGCGGGCGGGTGCGCAGGACCTCCGCGCGGATCTCGTCGAGCAGGCCGGCGGGCGCGGCGGCGGGGGACTCCGGGCTGGCCTCCGGGCGGGCGGCGGCAGCGCGGGTGTTGGACCCGTCGCCCGCCGGGGCGGCGACGGCACCCCCGGCCGCGCGGGCGTCGCGGTCCGCTGCGTCGGCGTCGTCGCGTTTGCGTGGGGCGGCGACGGCGCCCCCGGCCGCGCCGCCGGTCGTGCCTGCGTCCTTCACCGCGCCCGCGCCCGCGCCCGCGCCCCCGGCCGCCCCGCTGGCAGCGTGCTTCGCGTGCTGCTTGAGGGCGCGGCGGGTGGTGTGGGTGAGGGCGATGGGCTGGAGGAGCGGCAGGGCGGCGCCGACGGGGTCGGGGCCGAGGACGGCGGTGGCCGTGCGGACGGAGCGGGCGGCGCCGGCGCGCAGGGCGAGGGTGGTGAGGAGTTGGGCGAGGTCGCAGCAGAGGACGAGTTCGGTGGCGGCGATGTCGCCGTCGGCGAAGTCGACCAGGTGTACCGCGCCGGAGTCGTCGATCAGCAGGGAGGAGGGGACGAGGGCGCGGTGGGCGATCTCGCGGCGCTGGAGCAGGGCGAGCTGCCGCCAGGCGTCGGTGAGCAGCTCGTCGGTGATCTCCTCGTCGGTGAGTTCGTCCAGGGTGCGTCCGGCCAGCCGCTCGTACGCGATGAGGGCGGTGTCCTGGCCGAGACCGGCGGTGGCCGCGATGCGGCGGGTGCGGACGCCGGCCGCGAGGGCCGCGTAGGTGACGAGTGCCTCGTGCTCCAGCCCGGTGCGCGGGGAGCGCAGGACGCGCGGGTCCGGGGCGGTGCGCAGGCGCAGTCGGCGCCAGGCGCGCTGGACGGCGGCGGCGGTGACGGCCTGCCGGTCGAGGATCTGGACGTCGAGCTCGGGGAGGCCGTCGGCCTGCCGGACCCGGTAGCGGTCGGGCCCGGCCGGCTTGGCCTCGACCGGGCGCAGGCCGCTGTCGCGTAGGGCGCGCAGGACCTCGCCGGGTAGTGGGCAGGGGTCGGGGGTGCCGACGGCGTACAGGGTGCCGTGGGCGCCGGTCCAGCCGATCAGCAGCCCGAGCAGGAGCGCGGTGGGGGTGGCGTACCCGCCGGTCAGCCCGGCGAGGCCGGAGAGGGCGAGGACGGTCCAGGACAGGCGGCGTTCCCGGCTGCCGGAGGCGGTCATGAAGGCGAGGACGGGCGCGAGGTAGCCGTAGACGGGTTCGGTGTGCCCCAGCCCGCCGCCGGGCGGTGGCTGGGTGAGCGCGGTGAGCAGCGAGACCGGGGCGAGGCCGTCGGCCCACAGGTCGAGGCCGAGGGTGGCGCCGTAGGCGAGGACGGCGGCGAGCAGCCCGTCGGAGACCTGTTGGAGGGCGCGCCGCCGGTCGGGGCCCAGCAGGCGGCGGACGGCGAGGCCGACGGGGAGCAGCAGGACGGCGGCGGTGGTGAGTCCGCCGGCCAGGCCCGACAGCGGGCGCGGCACCAGTGCGGCCGCCCCGGCGACGTCGGCGGCGATGCCGCTGGTGGTGGCGCGGGCGTAGTCGGCGAGCAGCAGGGTGAGGGCGATGGCGAACAGGCCGCCGAGCAGCCGGATCAGGGCGACGGGCTGGCGGACCCGGCCGGTGGCGGGCAGCGGGCGGGTCCGGAACCGGCCGCCGCCGCTCTGCCCGGGTATCCGGGTGGTGGCCCGTGCGGCGCTGCCGCCGGCCGGGGCCCCGGTGTCGCGGCCGCCGCTTCCGACGTCGGCGCCGCTGTCGTCGCCGTCCCGCGTTCCCGCGCCGCGCTGCCGCGCCGTCGCACCGCCGGGGTCGCCGCCGGTGTCGCCGTTCGTTCTCCCCGTCACGATCGCCACGGATGGCATGCTCCCATGCCGTCCGGGGGCGCGGAGCGGGGATTCGGCACTGTCCCCGGGACGGGCGCCGCGCCTGCCGGGCCAGCGGCGTCGGCGGTGCGGGAGGGGTGGATCATCGGGGGCAGGGGGATCGGCGGGATCGCCCCCGGGACGCCCTGCCGGGACCGTCGCAGGACCGCGCCGGGAGGACCCGGCCCCGGGCGCGCCCCGGTGGGCGAACTGCCGCCGGGTGGCGCGGATTTCGGCCGGTGCCGTCGTCACCGGCCGTCGCCACCGTCCGTCGCGACCAGCTGGCGCCCCGGGCCCGCGCCGCGCCCCTCGCCCGGAGTGGGCGCCCCGCGCCGGGGCGGCATAGCCTTCAGTCATGAGCGCCTGCGAAGACCTCGCTCTGGCCCCTCGGAACATCGAGCCCCGGCCGCCCGCGGACGGCTGCGCCGACTGCCTGGCGCAGGGCCGTCGGGACTGGGTGCACCTGCGGATCTGCCTGGACTGCGGGCATGTCGGCTGTTGCGACTTCTCGCCGCAGCGGCACGCCACCGCGCACTTCCACAACACCTCCCACCCGGTGATCCGCTCGTACGAGCCGGGGGAGGACTGGCGCTGGTGCTTCGTCCACGAGCTCATGGGCTGAGGCGGCCGAGGCGGCCGAGGCGCGCTCTCCCTCCCCGCACGGCTTCTCCGCGGTGGCGCGGCCCCGCAACCCGGATAAAATCCGGACATAACGCCCGTGCGGCCGCTCCGGCCGGCGTCCGTCCGGCCGGTGGCCGACGAAGGGAGGTCGACGATGACCAAGCGAATGCCCGGCAGCACCGCCAAGTTCCGCCAGGGAACGCAGGAACTGCTGGAGCGCCGGGGCATGGCGAGCCCGCCCGCCCGGCTGGCACCGGAGCCGAGCGCCGGCACGATGACCCGGACCGCCGCCGGTTTCGGCGCCGGCGGGGCCTTCCGGCACGGCGGAAGGGACGCGCCGGGCACGGCGGTGCACGCGGCCCCGGCGATGCACGCCGAGCTCAAGGGGCACCGGCACCGCGGCGCGGAGAAGCACTCCGCCCACTGAGTCGCGGCACACCGCGGGGCGGGCGGCCGGATCGTGGCCGCCCGCCCCTGGCGTGCGGTCAGGGGGCCTGTCGGGTCGGGCCGCGAGGAGGACCGCCGCCGCCACCCTCGCCCCCGCTGGGCCGTGTGGTGCCGGAGGGGCGCCTGTCAGTGCTGTGCGCTACGTTCCTCCCGTTCACCAGGGCACACGGCACGGCAGGACGACGGGGGCGGGGCGCACCATGACCGACGTGATCACGGAGGAGCCGGTCGAGCTCCAGCTGGAGCGGTACCGCACCGAGCTGACCGGCTACTGCTACCGCATGCTCGGCTCGGTCTTCGAGGCCGAGGACGCCGTGCAGGAGACGATGGTCCGCGCCTGGCGCGGGCACCGGGGCTTCGAGGGGCGGTCCGCGCTGCGCTCCTGGCTGTACCGAATAGCCACCAACGTCTGCCTGGACGCGTGGAACGGCCGCAACAGCCGGGCCCGGCCGATGGACCTGGCCGGTCCGGTCACGGTGGCCACCGCGTACGACACCCAATTGCCCGAGGTGACGTGGATCGGCCCGGCGCCGGACGGCCGGGTGCTGTCCGAGACGGGGGATCCGGCGGACGTGGCCGCCCAGCGCGAGTCGGTGAAGCTGGCCTTCGTCGCCGCGCTCCAGCGCCTCGCGCCCCGGCAGCGGGCGGTGCTGATCCTGCGCGAGGTGCTCGGCTGGAAGGCCGCGGAGGTGGCCGAACTGCTGGGCGTCACGGTGGCCTCGGTCAACAGCGCGCTCCAGCGTGCCCGGGCGGCGCTCGCCGCCGACGACTCGGCGGCCCGGCCGGCCCCGGAGCTGGCCGAGGAGCACCGCGCGCTGCTGGACCGCTACGTCCGCGCCTTCGAGGCGTACGACATGGACGGCCTCGCCGCGCTGCTGCACGAGGACGTCACGCTCAACATGCCGCCGTTCGCGATGTGGCTGCGCGGTCGGGACGAGCTCCGGGAGTGGATGCTGGGCCCCGGGCACGGCTGCCGCGGTTCCCGGCTGCTCCCGGTGACGGCCAACGGCGGGCCGGCCTTCGGCCAGTACCGGCCGAGCCCGGAGGGCGGGCACGAGCCGTGGGCGCTGATCGTGCCGGAGGTGTCAGGGGGCAGGATCACCGGCTTCACCAACTTCCTGGACACCGACGTGCTCTTCCCGCTCTTCGGCCTCCCGCCCCGGCTCGACGCCGAGCCCGCCGTGCCGGCCGTGCCGGCCGTGCCGGCCGAGCCCGCCGTGCTGGCCGAGCCCGCCGCCGGGTAGCTCCGGCAGCTCCGGTGACAGGTCGGTGAGGTCGGCCGGGCCCGGCAGCAGCGCCGAGAGCCCGCTGAACGCCAGCAGTTCGCGCAGCGGGCCGCCGACGTTCCGCAGCACCACGGCCACCCCGTGTCGGGCGGCGGCCAGCCGTAGCCGGGCGAGCGCGTCGACGACGGCCAGGTCGGGGGCGGTGAGTGCGCCCAGGTCGCAGGTCAGGAGGGCGCTACGGTGCGGTGCGGTCGTCATGGTGTCCATGGCGGATAGGACCGTTGAGGCGGCCGGGAGTCATCGGTCGGGTGGCAGAGTGGGGGCGACCGAACCCACCCTGCCCCTGGAGGAGCACCGTGACGACCGAGCCCTTGAAGTCCCGCGAGGAGTGGCTGGCGTCCCTGCCCCGGATCTACGCGGCGGCGGGCTGCCTGCTGCGGGACGAGTCCGGCCGGATCCTGATCGTGAAGGCCGGGTACCGCGAGCACTGGCAGTTCCCGGGCGGCACGATCGACCTCGGGGAGGGCCCGGTCGAGTGCGCCGTACGGGAGTTGGAGGAGGAGACCGGCATCGTCCGGGAGGCGGGCGAGCTGCTGGCCATCTCCTGGACCCATGCCTCGGCCGAACTCGACCACCCTGCCCAGCACTTCCTGTTCGACTTCGGCACCGTCCCGGACGGCACCCCCGTGACCGTCCCGGCCGGTGAGCTGGACGACTACCGCTGGGTGTCGACCGAGGAGGCCCTGGGCCTGCTCGGGCCGGCCCGTTCGGCCCGGCTGCGGGCGGCGCTGGAGGCGGCGGAGGCCGGCCGGGTCCGGATCGTCACCACCAACGTCTCCGGGTTCTGATCGGACGCGGCAGCGGACGGGGGCGCGGAAGCGAACACCGAAGTCGAAGCCGGAGCCGAAGTCGAAGCGCAAGTGCCCTGCCCCGGGCGGTCGTCGCGCCGGCGGGGCAGGGCATCGGTGGCGACTCACTCCTTCGACTCGGACTCCGGGTTCCGGGCGGCGACGATGGCGGCGATCGCCTCCGAGACGAAGGCCTCCGTCTCGGACTTGTCGACCTTCAGCCCGGCCAGCACGCCCTGGCCGTTCTCCAGTTCCAGCAGCGCGAGCAGGAGGTGCTCGGTGCCGACGTAGTTGTGCCCGAGCTTGAGCGCCTCGCGGAAGGTCAGCTCCATCATCTTCTTGCCCTGGGCGTCGTAGGGGATCAGGGCGGGCACCGTCTGCTCGACCGCGGTCGGCAGAGCGGCGGTGGCCGCCGTGCGGACGGCTTCCGGGGTGACGCCCTGGGCGGCGAGCGCCTTGATCGCGATGCCCTCGGGCTCGGCGAGCAGGCCGAGCAGCACGTGCACCGGGGTGATCTCGGCGTTGTTCGCCTTCCGGGCCTCCTCCTGCGAGGCCACCACGACCTTGCGGGCCCGGGGGGTGAACCGGCTGAAGCCCTGGCTCGGGTCGAGGTCGTTTGGGGTGCCCGGGTCCTTGGGGACGAAGCGCTTCTGGGCGGCCTGCTTGCTGACGCCCATGCTGCGGCCGATGTCGGTCCAGGAGGCGCCGGAGCGGCGGGCCTGGTCGACGAAGTGGCCGATGAGGTGGTCGGCGAGTTCGCCGAGGTGGTCGGCGGCGATGACCGCGTCGGAGAGCTGGTCGAGCGCGTCGGTGTGGACCTGCTTGATCGCGGCGATCAGGTCGTCGAGGCGCAGCGGAGTGGTGTTGGGAGCAACGGGATTCTCCATGCGTCAACCGTAGGTTGTCGATCCGAGGATCGTCAACCATCGGTTGACGATGGTTTCGGAGGTCTTCTTGCGGGTCCCGACGCGCCGAAGGGGCTCCGGCGGCCCGCGTTACGCGGTGGGCAGCAGTCGTTCCCGGACGGCGGCGATCCGCTCGGGCGTGACGCCGGCCGCGAGCAGGTAGCCGACCGGGTCGAACCCGTCGAGCGCGGCGGCCAGGGCGGCCTCGGCGGTGGTCCCGGCCTCGGCGAGCACCGCGTCGATCCGGCGGTACGGGTCGGGCAGGCCCAGCATCCCGTACAGCGGGCGGATGTTGGGGTCGCTCATCAGGTAGTCCTCGGTGATCGCGGACCGTTCGACCCCGGCCAGGGAGAGCAGCAGGAGGGTGGCCAGGCCGGTGCGGTCACGGCCGGCGCCGCAGTGCACGACCACGCCACCGGGGCGGGCGCCGGCGATCACGGAGACCAGCGCGGCGGCGGCTTGCGGGCAGTGGTCCAGGTACGGGCGGAGCGCGAGCGGGGTGCCGTCCAGTCGTCCGTGGGTATCCCACCAGGCGGGGCCGGCCAGTTCGTCCAGCGGGACGCGGACCAGCTCGACGTCCTCGGGGAGCGGGAGGAGCGGCTTGTACTCCTCGGCGTCGCGCAGGTCGACCACGGTGCGGACGCCGTGGTCGAGGAGGGCGTCCCAGCCCTCGGCGGTGAGGCGGTCCAGGTTGTCCGCCCTGACCATCGCGCCGCGGGCGGTGAGCCGGCCGGCGGCGGTGGGCAGCCCGCCCAGGTCGCGGACGTTCAGGCAGCCGTCCCAGACGAGGGTGCGTTCCTCGGTGCTGCTCGGCGCGTACGTCGTCCGGTTCATGGGGTCCCCGTTTTCCTCGGTCGGGGGTCCCGTTACCCCCTCGTTATGAACGACTCCCGGGAGATCCGGATGGTTCCTCGCTGTTCGAGTCCTCGGAACCGGCTGTTCAGCGAAGCCGGAGGGGAGGGGAACCGCGGGGAGGGGAGCGACGGGGAGGAGAGGGTGCGGCGCGCTCAGGCGGCGGTCGGGGCCTCGGCCTCGGCGCGGACCAGCCGCTCCATCGGCTCGACCGCGATCTGGCCGAGCATCGAACCGGCCACGATCGCGCCGATCAGGAGGACGGTGGACAGCCAGGCCATGGTCGACACCGGCAGGGTGAAGGCGCCGACCACCCGGGCCGCGCACTCGGTCAGCAGCGCGGTGCCCCAGATGCCCGAGAACAGGCGCTCGTGGCGGCGGAACGCCCGCGACCCGGCCGCCCGGCCCTCGACCAGCCGCTGCCAGGCGGCGGCGCGCTCCGTCCGGCCCTTGGTGAGGAAGGGCATCAGCATCGGGGTCATCACCGGCCGGCCGATCAGCGCGGAGACCAGGATCGCCAGCGCCACGGTGCCGCTCAGGCCGCCGTCCTTGGCGATCATCAGCCGGGCGTCGCCGGTGACGAAGGTCAGCGCCAGGCCCGCCAGGTTGACGGTCAGCATCAGGGCGGCCCACAGGTTCAGCCTGCGCTCGCCCAGCAGGCCGAGGACGGTCCGGGCGGCCGGGAAGGCGCTGCTCCAGGCCAGCGCGGCGAACTCGCTCAGGCCGAGGGCCGAGTGCAGCAGGTAGTAGCCGGCCAGCGGCGCGGCCACGTCGAGGGCGAGCGGGCGGAGCCCGGAGACCAGCGGGTTGGGCGTCTTGGCGTGGGCGGCGGTGACGGCCAGGGCGGGAGCGGCGGCGGTGCTGGTGACGGCGGCGGCACTGACGGTCTGGCTCACGGTGGGTTCCTCCCCGGCTGGTGGCCGCGGGCCACTGCCCGCGTCGTGCCACCAGTCTTTCCGCCGGACCCTCCGTCAGAGCAGTGCCGTCCGTTGCGTCATCCGCGTGACAGTTGTCATGGTGCGCGCCGTGACACCGCCTCCGACCTGCTGCTTTCCTCGCCCCGTCGGGGAGGCGGACTGCCCCCGGGGGCTACTCCCCGACGGGGAAGGCCCACAGCTCGCGGCCCAGGGTGTCCAGGCAGCGGACGGTGCCGAAGCGCTCGTCCCCGGCGGACAGGAAGCCCCGGGCGGCCCCGGCCAGGACGGTCCGGGCGACGCCGTCGCCGCCCGGTGAGGCCCAGGGCGCGCAGGGCGGGTGCGAGGTGCTCGCGCAGGCCCTTCGCGTGGAGCCCGTGGTGCTCGTGGAGCTCCTGGGCGGTCGTCATCGTGGTCTTTCCCTGCGTGCTGCCGGTGGCGGTCCCTGCCGGGGCGCCGCGCCCCGTCGGTGGTGCTCTCCGCGGGGACGGGCCCCTGCCCCGGGGGGAGGCCCGCCGGTGGGAGTTCCCCGTCGGTGCTGGTCCCCGGAGGGCCGGCCCAAACCCGGGAGGGGCGTGCGACCGGGGCCGGTACGGGTCGTGCGTGCGCCCTCGAACGGGGGCGGGGTCGCGGTGGCGGGCCGGGAATGCCGGCGGACCCGGTGTCCGGGTGCGGCGGCGGCCGGGTTGCTTCGCCTACCGACAACGTAGGGCGGACGGGCCCGCCCGGGCCGTGGGCGAACGGCGGCAGTTCTCGGGACCTTGGCCCCGGCCGCGCCGGTCGTTCGGCCGGAGCCGAAGTGTTCGCCCGAATGGCGCATCATGTGGCGGGTGCAGAGTGCAGAGCGCCCCGGAGCGGGCACCGGCGGCCCCGTCGGCCGGTCCGGACCAGTACCACCCGACGGCCCGCCACCGGGCCCGGCCTCCGCCCGCCCCGACCTGACCGAGGCGGTCCGGGCCGCGCAGGGCGGCGACGAGGAGGCGTTCCGGCTGCTGTTCCGGACGGTGCAGCCGGGCCTGCTGCGCTACCTGCGGGTGCTGGTCGGAGGCCGGCCGGAGGACGCGCAGGACGCCGAGGACATCGCGTCCGAGACCTGGCTGCAGATCGCCCGGGACCTGCGCGGCTTCTCCGGGGACGGGGACGCCTTCCGCGGCTGGGCCGCCACCGTCGCCCGCCACCGCGCCCTCGACCACCTGCGCGCCCGGCGTCGCCGTCCGGTCGCCGACCTGCCCGTCGAGCAGTTGGCCGAGCTGGCGGCGGGGGACGACACCGCGCGGGCCGCGCTGACCGCGGTCGGCACCGCCGACGCGCTGGCCCTGATCTCCCGGCTGCCGCGCGACCAGGCCGAGGCCGTGCTGCTGAGGGTGGTCATGGAGCTGGACGCGGAGAGCGCCGCCCGGGTGCTCGGCAAGCGGGCCGGCAGCGTCCGGATGGCTGCCCACCGGGGCTTGCGGCGGCTGGCCAAGCTGGTCGAGCCGCTCGCGTCCGGGGGCGGCATCCCGGCCGCCCGGGCCGGCGGACGGGCGGCCCGCGCCGAGGCCGGTGGGGGGCCCGAAACCGCCGGAACCACTGCCGGGACCGCCCCCGGAACAGCCGCCGGAGTGAGCGCGGGCGAGGCCGCCGGGCGACCCACGGGGAAACCCGCGAAAAAAAGTTCTCCGCAGGGTGTGACAGAACGCCGGGCCGCGACGCTGAAGGACATGAGATGAGCACCAACCGATCCCGTCGGATCGACCGTGATGCCGCCGAGCAGCTGCTCGGCGGTGCCGTGGGCGGCCCGTCGGCCGGGCAGGACGCCTCGCTCACCGGACCGGACGGCGGTCCCGGGCAGCTCGCCCGGGTGCTCGCCGCGGCCGCCGCTCCCGCGACGGCCGAGGAACTGGCCGGGGAGGAGGCCGCCCTGGCCGCGTTCCGGAAGGCGAGTCTCGCGCCCGACCCGACAGTGACCCCCGTCCGGAGACGATCGATGGCAACCGCCGCGCTGGCCAGGGCCTTCAGCACGAAGGCCACTGCCGTCGTGCTCGGCGCCACCGCGCTGTGCGGGGTCGCCGTCGCCGCCGGCACCGGCAACCTGCCGTCCCCGCTGGGCGGCGGCCCGTCCGCACCGGAGCACGGGCTCGCGGGCGGGGACGCGGCCGGCGGCCCCGTGCCGGCCTCGTCGACCGTCGGCCCGTCCGCGGGCGTGGCCCCGTTCGGTGCCGTGACGTCCGGCGCCGCCCGTCCGTCCGGCGGACCGCAGGCGGTCGTCCCGTCCGATCCCACGACGCCCGGCACCCCCTCGGCCGAGGGGCGCGGCCTGCGAACCGCCGCCCCGCCCGCGCTGCTCGGCCTCTGCACCGGCTTCACCGACCGAACGGCCAAGGGCGAGCACCCGAGCAAGCTGGTCGGCGACCCGCTGTACGGCCCGCTGGTCACGGCGGCCGGCGGCGCGGACCGGGTGACGGACTACTGCAAGGCCGCGACCGGCGACGAGGACGGCGACCACCAGGGCGCCACCACCTCGACGCGGGGGCCCGGCCGCCCCGGCACCGTTCCCGGTGCGGGCGCGGGCAAGGGCCACAGCGACGGCGGCCGGACCGGTGGCAGCGGCAACGGCACCGGCACCGGAAGCGGCGGTACCGGAGGCGGCAACGCCGACGGCGGCGGCAACGGCCAGGACACCGGCGGCGCCGGCAGCAGGCCGGGCAAGTCCGGCGTCACTCTCCCGCCCGCCCCCGGCGCGCAGGACGTCCGCCCGAGCAAGCCCGACCGGTCCGAGAACCAGCAGTCGGCCGAGAGGTAACCCCGAGAACTCCGGGTGGGCGGCGAGCGACTCCCCCCGGGCTCGCCGCCCACCCGGAACAGCACCACCCGCACCACCCGCAGTACCCGCACCATCCCGCACCACCCGCGGGAAGCAGCACCACCCGAAGACCCCGGGTGGCCGGTCGGCTCCCCCGTGCCCACCGGTCCGCCCGGCCGGCCCCGGCCGGACCGGTAGGCGCACCCCCGGACGCGCCGCCGGACCGGCCGGCCCGGAAACGTGCGGCCCGCCCGCCCGCAGTCAGGGCGGGCCGCACCCCCGTGCCGGCGGCCGGGGGACCGCTGCCCGGTCCCCCGACCGCCACCCTCCGCCCCTGGTCGGGCCGTTCGGCCCGTACGGCGGTGCGGCTATCGTGCACAGGTGCACGAGGCGGCCCGGGACCCCGGGCAGGGCACGTGAGGGGAGCTCCAGGTGATCGGACGGGCGCTGAACGGGCGTTATGAACTCGTCGAGTTGCTCGGCGTCGGCGGCATGGCCACCGTGTGGCGCGGCGTCGACCGGGTGCTGGGCCGTCAGGTGGCCGTCAAGGTGCTCAACGGCGGCCTCGCCGACGACCCCCGCTTCGCCGAGCGGTTCAGCCGCGAGGCCCAGCACGCGGCCATGCTGGCGCACCCGAGGATCGTCATGGTCTTCGACTCCGGCGTGGACCAGGGCACCCCGTTCATCGTCATGGAGCTGGTCAGCGGCCGTTCGCTGGCCGCCCTGCTGGCGGAGCGGCAGGCGCTGCCGGTGGAGCGCGCCGTCGGCATCGCGGCGGCGGTCTGCGAGGCGCTGTCGGTCGCGCACGCGGCCGGGCTGGTGCACCGGGACATCAAGCCCGGGAACATCATGATCACCGACGACGGCGGGGTGAAGGTCGTCGACTTCGGCATCGCCAGGGCCGGTTCCTCCAACAACCTCACCCAGACCGCGAGCGTGCTCGGTACGGCCGCCTACCTCTCGCCCGAACAGGCCACCGCCTCGGAGCTGGACGGGCGGACGGACCTGTACGCGGTCGGCTGCGTGCTCACCGAGATGCTCACCGGCGCGACCCCGTTCACCGCCGACACCCCGGTGGCGATCGCCTTCAAGCACGTCAGCGAGCAGCCCCTGCCGCCGTCCGTCCGCCGCCCCGGCCTGCCGCCCGCGCTGGATGCGGCGGTGCTGCGGCTGCTGGCCAAGAACCCGGCCGACCGCCCGGCCGACGCGGCCGCCGCACGGGCCGAACTCCTCACCACCGTGCCCGGGTTGATGGTCGGCGATCCGACCGCCGAACTGCTCGCGAACACCGCCGGGGCCGAGACCCGGTTCCTTCCGCCCGTTGCCGCCGCCCCCTCGCCGAACCGGCAGCACACCACCGTGCTGCCGCCCCAGCCGCCGGCCGCAACCTCGGTGATGGCGCCGGTCCCCACCCCCACCCCCGCCCCGGCGCCGGCTCCCGTCCCCGCCCCCGCCCGCGGCCGGCGCAAGCCGCTGGTGCTCGGGGCACTGGGCGTGGCGGGCCTCGCCGGGGTCACGGCGCTGGCCCTCACCGCCTTCGACGGACCGGCCGACGGCGCGGCCGCCGCCAAACCGGCCGCGGCCACCGCTCCGGCGGTGACGCCCACCACCCAGGCCACGACCCCCGCCCCGAAGGCCTCCGCGCCGACCTCGGCGGCGCCCACCACCACCGCGCCCTCCGCGCCCTCCGCGCCCCCCGCGCCCACCTCGGCCGTCCCGCGCAACCAGCCCGCCGCGCTGCAGATCCAGTCCTTCCGTCAGGCCGTCGCCCAGGCCCAGGTCAGCAAGGAACGGGACAAGCAGGCGGAGCTGCTGAGGATCCTCGACACCACCGCCGCGCGCCTCAACGAGGGCAACCCGGACGACGCCGCCCAGGAGCTCAGGAACGCCCAGAAGGTGGTCCGGGACATGGGAAAGAAGCACGCCGTCGACGTCCCGACGTACGCCAACTGGAACACCCGCCTCTCGGCCCTGTTCGCCACCCTCCACACCGCCGCCGACCTCCAGGACGACTGACGGTCCACCAGAACGGGCCCGTGCTGACGATCGGATCCCTCGCCCTCGGCGTCTGCGGCGTGTCCCGCGCCGGCGCCTTCCGGACGGCCGCCCTCGACCACGTCCCGCGCGGCGGCCCGGTCGGGGGCGACCGGACGGTCCTCGCCCCGGCCGGCAACCGCTCCTGCGTGATCGACACCAGCCGCTCCTGAGTCCACCGCCTTGTCCACAACCTGTGGGCAAGGCGGTGGGTCCGACCCGGGTCCACGGCCCGTGCAGGCCGCTGGTACGGGCCCGCCCGCGCCGGCCGGCGGGTTCACTCCTGCTTCCGGATCCTCCGCTCGACGTTCCCCCGGATCGCCTGGGACGCCGTCCCGGCCGCGGCCGCGAGGAACACGAAGTTGTACCCGATCTGGATCGTCACCACGAGCCGGGCCGTCTGCCCCGCCGGGGTGATGTCGCCGTACCCCACGGTGGCCATCGTCACGACCGTGAAGTACAGCGCGTCCAGCCGGGTCTCCAGCCCGGCGAACTCCGCTTTGCGCGAGCCCAGTACGAAGTACGTCCCCGCGAAGATGGTCAGCGCGAGGAAGATCAGGAAGATCAGCCAGACCACCGGCCGCTTGGCGGTGCCCCGCATCACGCCGATGATCTTGGCCAGCATCAGCCAGCTCATCCCGACGAGCGCCCCCACGAAGGCCAGCCAGCTCAGCCGCGGCCGGCGCTCGCCCAGCCACTCCAGCGGCAGGACGAAGTACCCGACCATCAGCAGCGTCGACGCGCACAGCAGCCAGAACCAGGCCCTCAGGTCGGTAGGCGGCGGCGGGTTCTCGGACATCCCGTCCAGCCTCGCCGCACCCGCTCCCGCCCGCCCTCCCGCCTGCTCCGACCGGGCGAGCCCCGCCGGACCCGGGCTCCCCTTCAGGCCACCGGCCGAGGAGGCCCGGCAGGCCCGGCCCGCTCGGCCCGTCCGGCCCCCGGTTCGTCCAGCAGCTCCAGCACCGCCAGGACGGCGAGCAGCCCGAGCGCCAGACAGAGCGTCACCAGCACCGTCGGGTAGCTCCACAGCACGAAGGCCAGTGCCGTGAGCGCGACCGCCAGCCAGCCCAGCGGGGCCTTCCAGCGGTGGACGAACCGGCCGACCGGCCCGAGCCGCAGGCCGGCCCGTCCGGCCACCCGCCGTACCCCGCCCAGCCCGGCGCGCCAGCCGCCCCGGACGGTGCGCGCCCAGCGCCCCGGGCCCGTGACCCAGGCGCCGAGCGCGACCAGCAGACCGAGGGTGACCACCACCCGGACGGCCGAGCGCAGGTACCGCACCAGGGTGTCGTACACCGCCTGGGCGGCCGCCTGGTCGACGTCGGCCGGCAGCCGGTCCAGGTAGACGGCCCGGAACACGCTCAGCCCGACGCCCAGCAGCAGCGCCCCGCCCGCCATGCCGAGGGACGCCACCACCACGGCCCGGCGGCGCCGCGCGGCGAGCAGCACCCCGCCGAGCGCGCAGGCGCCGGCCAGCACCGGCACCCAGAACCCGGCCAGGTTCAGGACCCGCAGGGTGGCGCGGATCTCCGGCAGGGCGTCGGACTGCACCAGCGGGTAGGAGGTGTGGATCTCCGGGATCCGGGAGGCCAGCGGGATCCCCTGGTCGACCAGCTTGGACTTCACCCGGGCGATCACCGGGGCGAGGTCGAGCACCACGGTGTCGCCGTGCACCTCGACGGCGCCGCCGCCCTGCCCGGTCACCATCTGCACGACGGCGGCGTGCGCGTCCCGGTTGGCGTCCGTCCAGAGGGTGACGAAGGCGTCGCTGTCCACCAGCCGCTCGACCTGGGTGTGGACGAAGCCGCTGAGTCCGCCCTCCAGGGCCTGGCCGACGCCGCCCAGCAGCGCGCCGAGCTTGGGCTTGTCAGCCGGGGCGAGGCCGTCGAGCAGCGAGTCGAGCGGGAGCTTCTTCATGATCTCCGCGGTCGCCCGGTCGGTGACGGCCGCCTTGATCCGGGGGTCCTCGGCCAGCGGGGCCATGGTCGCGAGGTAGCGGTCGGTGTCGCTGATCTCGGACCTCGCCCAGAGCGCGAGGGCGCCGAGCGGGGTGAGCACACAGGCCAGCACGATCAGCAGGGCGGCGAGGAAGGAGCGCACCAGGTGCCGGGGCGGGCGCGCTGCCGAGCCGGCCGCCAACTGCTCGGCGAGCCGCGCCTCCTGGGCCTCGACGGCGCTCAGCCGGGCCCGCAGCTCGGCCAGTCCGTCACCGGACCCGTCACCGGACCCGTCACCGGACCCGTCACCGGGACCGTCACCGGACCCGTCGCCGGGACCGGAACCGGCACCGGGCTCGCCCTCACGCTTACCGTCGCGCTCGCCGCCGGGCTCGTCGGTGGGCATGCCGGGACTCCGTTCCTCCGGTGGTGCACCCAGGAGACAACGGATCAGATCGGACGGCCAGTCGGGAGGGGCCGGGTGCCCGGACGGCCCCGGAACGCGGAAAGCCCCTGGTGGGTCACCAGGGGCTTTCCGGAGTCACGGAGGGAGGATCAGGCGGCCGTCTCGGGCCGCTTGGTCTCGGTGGCCTTGGTCACGTTGGTCGGCGTGACGGCCGGGCGGTCGGCGCTCTGCTGGGGAGCGGCGGTGCTCTGCGCGGTACCGGCGGCGTCCACCGGGGTGTCGTCCTCGCGCATGGCCTTGGTCTCGGCCTTCAGGATGCGCATGGACTTGCCCAGGCCACGGGCCATCTCGGGCAGCTTCTTCGATCCGAACAGCAGGACTACGACCGCCAGCACCACGAGAATGTGCCAGGGCTCAAGACCGTTCCGCAGCATCCCTGGCCACCGGTCCCTTCTTGTCTAGAGTCATGGCGGGCGCTAGCGCCCGTGCTGGCCAGTATGCCTGGCCCTGACGGAGAACGGATACACCGGCCGGGAAACGCTGGCCAAAAACCAGGTGCCGTTCAGGCGGATCGCGAGGACCGCGGTGCCCGGCTGGCCGAATACGGGTGCCGAAGCTCACATGCGCCGCTCGTGTCGGTGCGTTCGGCGCGTTCAGTAGACGAACGGCACCAGACGCTTCGACACCCGACGGTACTCCTCGTACTCGCTGCCGAAGGCGTCCAGCAGCAGCCGTTCCTCGGCGGAGATCCGCCAGCCGTACCCGGCCAGCAGCAGCGCCGCGGCCACCAGGGCGGCCACCCAGCTGCCGGTGCCGACCGCGTAGCCGGCCCAGACCAGCAGGCTGCCGGTGTAACCGGGGTGCCGGATCAGCCGGTACGGGCCGCCGCGGACCAGCTGCTGGGTCTCCACGGTGCGCAGGGTGCGGGTGTAGTACCGGCCCAGGGTGCGCATGCCCCAGGCCCGCAGCGCCAGCCCGGCGGCCACCATGGCGACCCCGAACCAGCGTGCCCAGGCGGGCAGTTCGCCGATCCCGGCGCGGTCGAACAGCACCACGACCAGGACCGAGGCCGGGTAGCAGCCGAGCAGCAGCCGGGTCGACCCGCGGTCGCGGCGGTCGGCGTGCCAGGTGCCGGCGGAGGCGTCCTCACGCCGGCGCAGCAGCAGCTCGTAGGCGATCCAGCAGAGCAGGCCGAAGAGGGAGAGGAGGGAGGGCAGGGACATCAGGGCTCCCGGCGGTCGGATCCGAGGTGTGCCTCCACGGTCCTCCGACCGGGCCGCCGGCACACCCACCCGGGGGTGGACCCGCCGCGATCCACCTCCGGGTGGAGTTCCGGCGGGCCGTGACTCGCGTGGATCGGCCGGGTGGGTCAAACGGTGGTGGGCTCGGGGGCGGGCGCGGTGGTGGTGGCGGCCGGGAGGTGGCGCATCAGGCGGTAGGTCAGGGTCGCGGCGCCCAGGGCGAAGACCAGGCCGACCACGGCCGCGACGTGCAGGCCATCGGTGAAGGCGGTGCGGGCGGTCTCCAGCAGATCGGCGCCGACCCGGCCGGGCAGGTGGCCGGCGACGGTGACCGCGCCGCCGAGGGTGTCCTGGGCGGCCCGGGCGGCCTCGCCGTCGACGCCGGCCGGGAGGGCACCGTCCAGCCGGTGGCGGTAGACCGCGGCGCCGGCCGCGCCGAGCAGGGCGATGCCGAGCGAGCTGCCGAGCTCGACGGCGGTCTCGGAGGTGGCGGAGGCGGCGCCGGCCCGTTCGACCGGGGCGGCGGAGACGACCATCTCGGCGGTCATCGTCATGGTGCCGACCGTCCCGGCGGCCAGCACGCCCGCCGCGGTGAGGATGAGCGCCAGCGGGGAGTGCGCCCCGACCCGGGTCATCATCGCGAAGCCCGCCGAACCGACCAGGAACCCGCCGCCCATCAGCACCGCCGGGCGGACCTTCCCGGCCAGCGCCGAGCTGACCCCGACCGCCGCGCCGACGCCCAGGCTCGGCACCAGCGACCAGAGCGAGGCGGTCAGCGGGCTCATCCCCTTGACCAGCTGGAGGTACTGCGAGGTGAAGAGCGAGAAGCCCATCATCGCGAACATCGCGATGCTGTTGACGCTGATCGCGCCGCTGAAGGTGCGGATCCGGAACAGGCTCAGGTCGAGCAGCGGGTCGGCGGCGGTGCGCTGGCGCCGGACGAAGGCGGCGGCCAGCAGCAGCCCGACGGGGATGGCGAGCCCCGGCAGCGGGCTCCAGCCGTCGACGGCGACCGTCTTGACGCCGTAGACCAGCGGCAGGATCGCGGCCAGTGAGAGCGCGGCGCCGAGCAGGTCGAAGCGGCCGGTGCGACCGGGGGAGCGGTACTCGGGGAGCAGGACGGGCGCGGCCAGCAGCACCAGGGCCATCACCGGGACGGCGAGCAGGAAGGCCGAGCCCCACCAGAAGTGCTCCAGCAGCAGGCCGCCGGCGACCGGGCCGAGGGTGGCCCCCGCGGTGAGGACGCCGCCCCAGGCGCCGAGGGCGATCTGCCGCTGCCTGGGGTCGTGGAACATGTTGCGGATCAGCGCGAGCGTCGAGGGCATCACGGTGGCCCCGGCCGCGCCGAGCACCGCGCGGGCCGCGATCAGCTGGCCGGCGTCGTGCGACCAGGCGGCCAGCAGCGAGGCGCCCGCGAAGCCGGCGGCGCCGATCATCAGCAGCCGGCGGCGGCCGATCCGGTCGCCCAGGGCGCCCATCGTGATGAGCAGCCCGGCCAGCAGGAACGAGTACATGTCCATGATCCACAGCTGCTGGGTGCCGCTCGGCGCCAGCGTGGTGGAGATGTACGGGACGGCGAAGAAGAGCACACCCATGTCCATGGTGAGGACGAGGGTCGGGAGCAGGAGGACGGCCAGGCCGATCCATTCGCGGCGGCCTGCGCGGCCGGTGGTTGCGGTCATGGGGTAGACGGTACGAATGTGTCAGACGCCTGTCTAGTACAAATGTGCAAGACATCCGTCCAGGACTTCCGTAGGATCAGGGCATGGGAAACCGCGAAGACCTGATGGCCGGCGCCAAGCGCTGTCTGTACGAGAAGGGCTACGGGCGCACCACCGCCCGTGACGTCGCGACCGCCTCCGGCGTCAGCCTGGCCGCGATCGGCTACCACTTCGGCTCGAAGGAGGCGCTGCTCAACGCGGCGATGATCGAGGCGATCGGGGAGATGGGGGCGGCCATGGGAGCGGTCGTGATCGCCGCCAACCGGGTGTCGGACGACCCGGAGGTGCGCTTCGCCGCCGTCTGGGACGGCCTGCGGGGCGTCTTCGTCGAGCACCGCGGGCTCTGGGCGGCCCAGTTCGAGGCGCTCGCCCAGGCCGGGCACGCCCCCGACCTGGCGCAGGCCCTCGCGGCGGCGCAGAAGGAGGGACGGCTCGGGCTGGCCGCCGTGTTCCAGGGGGTGTCCGAGGTGCCGGACACCGAGGAGGAGGTCGCCCGCGGGGCCTTCTACCAGACCCTGCTGGCCGGCTACTGCGCCCAGTGGCTGGCCGCGCCCGAACTCGTGCCCGGCGGGCAGGACTTCCTGCGCGGACTGCGGCTGGTCAGCGACAGCGTGTTCAACCCCGTGGAGCCCCCGCCCGCTACGCGGTGACGGCGGTCAGCAGCACCACCGAGTCGACGTGCGCCAGCAGCCCGTGCCGCTCCTGCGGGACGGGCTCCAGGTGGCCGGCCGGCAGTTCCAGCCGCCGGCCGGCGATGGTCAGCGAGACCCGGCCGCGCAGCACCTGGACACTGCCCGCGGGGGGCGGGTTGTGCTCGTCCAGTGCGGTGCCCGCGGTCAGCGCGATCACGGTCTGCCGCAGCATCCCGTCGTGCAGGACCAGGTGGGCGCTGCGCCCGTGCGGACTCTCGGCCGCCCGGGCGGCGTGCTCCACGGCGAGCTGTTCGAGATCGGGCATCGCGCCTCCTCCTCGCTCCGGGTCCGGGCGCACTCCGTGTGCCCAGGGTCGCGGACGCCCGGGCGGCCCGCACCCGGAGGCGCCGCGCCCTGATCCGACGGAATCCAGGAGGCCGGCCCCGGCCGTCCCGCCCGAGCAGTCCGAGGTGCGGCCCCCGCCGACTGCCCGCATCGTGGAGGCATGGCGACCAACCAGAGAATGTTCAGCGGTTTCCAGGTCAACCGTCCGGTGCTGGCCGGCGGCGTGGCGCTCACCGCGATCGGCACGGTGCTCAGTGCGGCCGGGGCGACGATGGTCTGCGTGGCCCTGCTCGCCGCGGGGCGCACGTGGGTGCGCGGCCTGGAGACGCGACCGGCCGCGATGGCCCAACGGGCCCTGCGCGAGGCGCGGGTGGCGTCCACGGCGGGCTGGGAGGCCTGGCGCGCCGAGCACGGCTCGCCCAACTGATCCGGGACGGCCGCCGGTGAGGGTGCCGGTACGGGTACGGCGGGCCGCCCGAGGGCGACCCGCCGCAGCGTTCGAACGGCCTGAACGGCCCTACAGGCCGAGCGACTTGGCGATGATGCTGCGCATGACCTCGCTGGTGCCGCCGTAGATCCGGAACACCCGGTTGTCGGTGTAGAGCCGGGCGATCGGGTACTCCAGGATGTAGCCGTAACCGCCGTGCAGCTGAAGGCACTTGTCGATCACGGTGGAGGCCGACTCGGTGCAGAACAGCTTCGCCGCGGCCGCGTCCGCGACGGTCAACTCGCCGTTCTGGTACAGCTCCAGCGCCCGGTCCACCATCGACTGCTGCGCCACCACCTGGGCCTCGCAGTCGGCCAGGGTGAACTTGGTGTTCTGGAACTCGGCGACCGCCTTGCCGAACACCTTGCGGTCCTTGACGTACTGCACCGCGAACCGCACCGCCGCCGCGGCCGCCGCGTACGCGCCGACGGCGATCGCGAGGCGCTCCTGCACCAGGTTGTGGGTCAGGTAGGAGAACGCCCGGCCCTCCTCGCCGAGCAGGTTCTCCACCGGCACCCGGACGTCGTCGAACGCCAACTCGGCGGTGTCCGAGGTGCGCAGGCCGATCTTCTGGAGCTTGCGGCCGACGGTGTAGCCCGCGGAGGCGGTGTCCACGCAGAGGATGGACAGCCCGGCCCGGCGGTTCTCCGGGTCGTGCGGGGCGGTGCGGCAGACCACCAGGACGAGGTCGGCCAGCACGCCGCCGGTGATGAAGGTCTTGGCGCCGTTCAGGACGTAGTGGGTGCCGTCCTCGGAGAGCCGCGCGGTGGTGGAGATGCCCGCGAGGTCGGAGCCGGCGCCCGGCTCGGTCATCGCGATCGCGGTCATGATGTCGCCGGAGACGAAGCCGGGCAGCCAGCGCCGCTTCTGCTCCTCGTTCGCGTACTCCAGCAGGTAGGGCAGCACCAGGCCGGTGTGAACGCCGGAGGAACCGAAGCTGACGCCCGCCCGGGCGGTCTCCTCGGCGATCACCGCCTGGTACTTGAACCCGCTCTCGCCCGCGCCGCCGTACTCCTCCGGCACCTCGATGCCGTAGACGCCGAGCGCGCCGAGCTGCCGGTAGAAGTCGCGCGGCGGGTGGCCCTCGGCCTCCCAGCTCTCGTAGACCGGGACGACCTCGTTGGCGATGAAGTCCCGGATGGTCTCCCGGAAGGCCTCGTGGTCCTCGTTGAACACGGTGCGGCGCACGGCGGCGCTCCCTTCGACGGCACCGGCCGGAGCTGCCGACCGGAGCGGAACATGCCTGGTGATGGCCCCACAAGTTAATCGGGGCTAGCTTCGGCTGTCCAGAGTCGGCCGGGGGTGAAAAGCCCGTGGGGAAAGGCCTGGAGGGGCGTGAAGTGAATCCTTGCTAGCCTTCCGTCGACGCTCGCAGGAGAGGGGGCCCGCCATGATGGTCCGACGGCCGCCCGGGCGGCGCGCCCAGATCCTGGCCGTGGCCGCCGACCGCTTCCACCGCAGCGGCTACCACCAGGTCTCGATGACCGAGGTCGCCGCCGGCGTCGGGATCACCGCGCCGGCGCTCTACCGGCACTTCCGCGGCAAGCCCGAACTGCTCGACCGGGCCGTCCTCCTGGGCCTGGACGCGCTCGCCGAAGGCCTGCGCGCGGCCCGTACCACCGCCGACCTCGGCACCGCGCTGGCCGCCGTGGCGGTCGGCCACCGTCCGCTCGGCACCCTGGTGCAGCGCGACGCCCGGCTGCTGCCGCCGGCCCGGCGGGCGGCGCTGCGCCGTGAACTGCGCGCCGACGTCGCGCTGATGGCCGCGGTGCTGCGCGCGGAACGGCCCGAACTGGTCGCTGAGGACGCCGAATTGCTCTGCTGGTCGGCGCTCTCGGCCTGCGCCGGGCTGTCCTACCAGTCGGCGGCGCCGCAGCCCCGGCGGGCCGAGGCGCTGCTGCGCGAGATGGTCGCGGCCGTCCTCGCGGTCCGCCTGGACGGTGCGGTTCCCCCGGACGGTGCGGCCACAGGGTCCGTCGGCGTACCGGTGCCGCGGCCGGTGGCGCGGCCGGCGCCGGAGCCCAGAGCGCGGGCGCGCCGGGAGGAGCTGCTCGCGGCGGCCGTGCGGCTGTTCCACCAGCGCGGCTTCGACAACGTCAGCACCGACCAACTCGGCGCCGCCGTCGGCATATCCGGCCCGAGCGTCTACCGGCACTTCGACAGCAAGGCCGAGCTGCTCGCCGCCTCGCTGGTGCGCAGCCGCGAACGGCTCTGGCACGAGGTGGACGGCGCGATCCGGGCCGCCGCCGGGCCCGGGGCGGCGCTGGAGGCCGGGCTGGGCGCGTACGTCGGCTTCGCGCTGCGCAACGGCGACTACCTGGGCGCGATGCTCAGCGAGACGGAGCGGCTGGCCCCGCCCGACCGCCGGGCCGCGGTGGACTTCCGTCGGGACTTCCTGCGCACCTGGGTCGGACTGCTGCGGCAGGTGCGCCCCGGGTACGACGCGGCGACCGCCCGGATCCGGGTGCACGCGCTGTTCGCGCTGGTCAACGACGGGGTGCGGAACCGTCCGCACTGTGCCCGGCCGGACCTCGGGGACTGCCTGCTGCGGCTCGGTCGGGCGGTGCTTGGTGTTCCCGGGGAAGGGGCGCCCTGAGCGGCGAGCGGCGAAGCGGCGCAGGGGCGTGGCGGAGGAGGACGTGGGGGTAGTGGTCCCGCGCGTCGGCGCCGCGGTCGGACCGGGTGGTGCCCGCGTTCCCGTCGTCGCCCTGCCGGGCGTCGGCCGTCCCGCCGTTGCTCTGCCGGGCGCCGACGTTCCCGCCGTCGGGGCCGTCACCGCGAGGCCGTTGGGCTGGTGGCCTGCAGGAGAAAGAAATGGTCGACGGATAGTCGCACTGGCACACTGAGGACCCATGTCTGATGGTGCCCCGCCCGAGCCCACCCCCGACGAGGAGCTGCGGACGACCGAGGTCGATCTCGGCGGCCTGGTGAACGTCCTCGCCACCCACCTCTACTCCACCCCGCTGGTCGCCCTGCGCGAACTCGTCCAGAACGCCCACGACTCGCACACCCGCCGGCTCCTGGAGGACCCGGACGGTGACCACCGCCCACTGATCCGGGTGCGTGCCGACGCCGCCCGGCGCACCGTCGCCATCGAGGACACCGGCGCCGGCCTCACCGAACCCGAGATCCACTCCTACCTGGCCACCGTCGGCACCGGCTACACCCGGATGCTGCGCGAACTGACCGGGAACCAGGAGCTGATCGGCGCCTTCGGCCTGGGCTTCCTCTCCGCCTTCTCGATCGCCGACGAGGTCACCGTCACCACCACCTCGCACCGCGAACCGCGGCTCGGCCACCGCTACCGCAGCCGCGGCGGCGAGCAGTACCAGGTCGATCCGGTGCCCGCCCGGCCCCACCCGGGCACGGTGGTCGAGCTGGCGCTCAAGCCCGAGCACGGCCACCTCGCCGACGAGGACGTCCTGCGCGACGTGCTCGGCCGCTACTGCGTGCTGCTGTCGATCCCGGTGTACGTCGGCGCGGACGAGCGGCCGGTCAACTCCGTCGAGGTGCCCTGGCGGCAGCAGGCCCTCCCGTCGCCCACTGCCACCCCCCGCCGGGACGCTTCGCGCCGCCCCTCCGACGGCGAGCAGTACGCCGCCCGGATGCGCTTCGCCGCCGCGTTCGGCCGCCGCTTCGAGCCGCTCACCGCCTTCCCGGTCCAGCCGGTCGAGGGAGTGACCGACGCGGTCGGCCTGCTCTGGGTCCAGGACGGCGGCAGCTACGGCACCAGCGACAACCGCGACCTCGCCGTCTACCTGCGCGGCATGCTGCTCGCCGAGGACGCCCGCGACCTGCTGCCCCGCTGGGCCGGGTTCATCGGCGGCGTGGTCGAGTCCAACCGGCTCACCCCCACCGCCAGCCGTGAGGACCTCCAGCGCGACGAGCACTACCACGCGCTCCGGAAGGTCCTCACCGACGCCATCGTGGACGGCCTCTACGAGACCGCCCGGTTGCGGCCCGCCGCGTGGCGCCGCATCCTCACCCGGCACGGCACCGACCTGCTCGGCGCCGCGCTCTGCGACGAGCGGCTGTTCACCCTGCTCGCCGACGACGTCCCGGTGCCCACCTCCCAGGGCGACCTCACGGCCGGCGCGCTGCGCGCGGCGGGCGGCGGCGCGGTGCACCTCGCGATCGGCAGCGGCGGCGGCTTCGAGGAGATGCTGTACCGGGCGATGCGGGTGCCGATCGCGCGCGGCGACCGCTACGCCGTGCGGCCGTTCCTGCACCGCTACGCCGAACTGCGCGGCTGCCGGGTGGTCGAGCTGGGCAGCGAGAAGGGCGACCGCGAGCTGTTCCGCGACCCGGAGCACCCGCTGCCGCAGCACGAGGCGGCCTGGCTGGCGGGCGCCCTCGCCGACCCGGGCGAGCAGCTCGTCCCGGCCCGCTTCGACCCGCCCGGCCTGCCGCTGGTGCTGGTGCCGGACCGCGAGGCCGAGCTGAAGGCCAGGATCGAGGACGACCAGGCGGACGCCCGGATCCCGTCCGCCGCCCTGCGGCTGGCCCGCGCCTTCACCGCCCGCACCGACGGCGGGGTCCGGGCCCGGCTGTACCTCAACCTGGACAGTCCGGCGGTCCACGACCTGCTCGCCGCCTACCGCGCCGGGCACACCGGCAGCGCGACGGCGGCCGGGCTGCTCCGCTCGATCAAGGTGATCATGGCCGCGGCCTCGTCCGGCCCGTCCGAGGGCGACCTCACCACCGCGCTGAACGGCATCGGCACGGCGGTGTCCGCCCTGACCGCCGCCGTCCCGGCCGGTCTGCCGGAGGTCCCGGACAGCCCCGGCGTCCTCTCGGAGGAGCCGTGACGGACGGACTGTCAGTGGGGTGCGGTAGACAACTCATCAGCACGACGCAGGGGGAACGGGCATGACCACCGACATCTGGGCCTGGGTGCGCGACACCCACCGGCAGCTCGCCGAGGCCGGCCATCACCGGCTGGCCGACGCCATCGTCGAGCTGCCCGAGCACGCCACCGAGGGGCGCAACGAGCAGCTGGACGCGCTCTACCCGGAGGCGGTGGCCGCCGCCCGGGCGCTCGGCCTGCCCTGGGTCGAGGTCTACCTGCGGCACTGGCGGATGCAGAACCTGCTGAACAAGCGCCAGCAGGGCGAGGCGGTGCTGCCCGAGGCGGTCGACCTGCTGGACTTCGCGCACCGGGAGGAGACGGCGGGCTGCCCGCAGTCCGTCTGCGTGGTGCAGGACTTCGCGATCTGCCACGCCCGGGTCGACGGACCGGGGTACGTGGCCGAGCGCCTCGCCGTGGTCGGCGAGACGCTCGGCCGGATCGAGCCCGACCGGGCCTGCTACGACTGCCTCTCCCGCGAGTACTCCGACGCCCTGGAGGACGACGGCCGGGCGGGCGAGGCGCTGGACCACCTGGACTCCGCGGCCAACCGGATGCGGGCGGCCGGCCAGTCGGTCTCGCTCCGCTTCCACCAGGCCCGGGCCGGCACCCTGCACCTGCTGGGCCGGCACGAGGAGGTGCTGGAGCTGCTGGACACCGCCGAGCGGGCCGAGCAGGCGCAGGGGCGCCGGCTGGACGAGCGCGACCAGCGCTGGGGCGCCCTGCTGCGGGCCCGCGCCTTCGCCTCGCTCGGCCGCACCGAGGAGGCGCTCGCCCTGCTGCCCGAGCGGGCCGAGGCCGAGCGCCACGCCGACCTGCGCCCCGCCTGGACGCAGACGGTCGAGCTGCTGGTCGCGGCCGGAGCACGGGAGAACGACGCCGAGCTGGGCGCCGTCCTGGCCGGCTGGGTCGGCTACCTGGACGGCGTCGGCGCGCACCGCCCGTGCGTGGACCTGCTGCTGGCGGCGGGTCGGCTCGCGCTCGCCCGGGGCGCCCGCACGGTGGCGCTGACGCTCGCCGCGACGGGAGAGCGTAAGCTCACCCGGTTGCGTCGTACCGACGGCGTGTCGGAGCAGGTCGCGGCCCTGCGCGCGGCCGCCGAGGCACTGCCGGAGCCCGAGCTGCCCGTCCCGCCGGGCGAGCTGACGGCGCACCTGGCCGAGACCGGGGTGCCCTACGAGACCGGCGCCGACCTGCTCTCCGTCGCCCTGGACCGGTACCGGGGTGAGCAGGCCGGCGCCACCGGGCTGGCGGTGCTCCTGGCCACCGTGCTGGGCGGCCTCGGCCACGCCCGGGCCGCGGCCGAGCTGCTGTGGCGGTACGTGGAGCAGGACGCGGCGGACCGCGAGCTGACCGGCGCGCTCGGCGAGATGCTGATCGAGGCCAGGGACGCCGAGGGCATCCGCCGGCTCGCCGACCGGGTGTCCGCCACCGCCCCCGCCGACGGGCACTGGATCCGCGCCCGCTGGGCCGCCACCGAGGGCCGCTGGGCCGAGGCGCTGGAGCGGTGCCGGACGATCCTGGCACTGGACGACGAGGTGATCAACACCCGCCGCCTCGCCGCCCACGCCGCCACCGAGCTGGGGGACCACGCCACCGCGCAGCGGATGTACCTGGAGCTGTTGGAGCGCGCGGCGCCGGCCGACGGCGCCGCCGAGGGGGAGGGCCACCGGCAGGTCCAGGAGCCGGACCTGTGGCACCTGATCACCGCGGCCACCGCCAACCGCGACTGGGCCGTGGTCCGCTCCACCGGCGCGCTGCTCGACATCGAGTTCGACGAGCCCGAGGGCCCGGTGGACGAGGAGTGGCAGCTCGTCACCATCCGCGCCACCCGGACCAACGGCGCCACGTCGGACCTGCCCGCGCTCCGGACGGGCCCGGCCACCGCCCGCATCCTGCCGGTGCTCGGCGACGACCTCACGCTCAACCACGGCGACGTGGTGGTCTTCGCCCCGGCCCTGCTGGAGCGCCCGCCGGCCGAGGACGCGCCCGAGGAGGAGCGGCGGCACTGGCGCCCGGTGTTCGAGCTGCTCACCCTGCTCGACCCGGCCGGGTACACCACGTACTGGATCGACGGCGCCTGGCCCGGGGACGAGCGGTGGTCGGCCCTGCGCGAGGAACTGCACGACGCCGGCTACGCGGTCTGGGTCTACAGCGGGGACCAGTACCGGATCACCGACCCGGCGGACGGCGGCGACACCCTGCCCGGCGTCTACGCGGCCCTCGGCGTGCCGCCGACCGCCTCGGCCGCCGAGGCCGACGCCCTGCTGCTGCGGCTGACCGACGGCCTGGCGCACCCGCTCGCCTGGCCGGCGCTGGCCAAGGCGGCCGGCGCGGACCTCGCCCGGCACGAGGAGACGGTCGAGCGCTACGGGCTCTGACCCCCCCGACCACGCGGCCCCGGTGGGCCGGCCCTCCCGGGCCCCCGCCGGGGCCGCGTGCTTTCCGTCCGCGTCCCGTCCGCGTTCCCGGCTGCGTCCCGTCCGTGGTCCCGGCCAGGGAACCATCCGGCCCCCCGCCGAGTCTTTGTCAATGCTTTACTGTTTCATTGCCAAGACTCGACCCTCCCGGAGTGCCGCACCGTGACCAGCCTCGCCCTCGGCCCGTCCTGGCTCGATCCGACCACCCTGATCTCCACCTTCGGCCTGATCGGCATCCTGGCCGTCGTCTTCGCCGAGTCCGGTCTGCTGATCGGCTTCTTCCTGCCGGGTGACTCGCTGCTGTTCACCACCGGCCTGCTGGTGGCCGGCGGCACCTACCTGCACCAGCCGCTCTGGTCGGTCTGCGCGCTGGTCGTGGTTGCCGCGGTGGCCGGGGACCAGGTCGGCTACCTCTTCGGCCGCAAGGTCGGCCCGAGCCTCTTCCGCCGCCCCGACTCCCGGGTCTTCAAGCAGGAGAACGTCGAGAAGGCCGCCGCGTTCTTCGACCGGCACGGGCCCAAGGCGATCGTGCTGGCCCGCTTCGTGCCGATCGTGCGCACCTTCACCCCGATCGTCGCGGGGGTGAGCAGGATGAACTACCGAAGCTTCGTGGTGTTCAACGTGCTCGGCGGGGTGCTGTGGGGCGGCGGCGTCACCGTGCTCGGCTACTTCCTCGGCCGGATCCCGTTCGTCCGGGACAACATCGAGGCCATCCTGGTCGGCATCGTGCTGGTCTCGGTGATCCCGGTGGCGATCGAGCTGCTGCGGGCGCGCCGCTCCGGCGCGGCGCGGGCCGCCCGCCACCGCGCCGGGTAGGCGTCCGCCGCTCCGGCCACGGGACGCCGCGTACATGTGCGTCAAGCTGTTCGATCAGGCAAGGTGTAACCCGAGATCGAGCGGCGGCAGACGGCCGCCAGGGGTGGCGAGGAGCGGAAGTGCCTAAGCGGGGCCGACCGGGAGCGGGCAAGCGGGCGAGGGGAGGCCGGGCGGTCCGACAGGCGCGGCAGACACCCCCGACGCCGGTGCACCCCGCCGACGCCCCGCCGACGGAGGGCCTGCTCGGCCACGCCGCCCCGCCGGTCGAGCCCACCACCGTCGTCCCGCTCGCCCCGCCCGTCCCTGAGACCAAGGGGCTGCTGGCCCCCGAGCCCGAACCGGTGCCCGCGTCGGCGGCCCGCCCCGAGACCGGCCGGACCGAGACCGGGCGGGCCGAGGCCGGACGGACCGAGGCCGAGCGCCCGGTCCGCCGCCGCTCGGTCGCCGAGGACACCCTCACCCCCGAGGAGTGGCGGGCGGCCGGCTACACCCCGCCCACCGGCATCCCCATACCGGAGCTGACCGCCGGCGCTCCCGGCGAGGCGCCCTGGCCGGACCGGATGCGCACCCTGCTGCGCACCCCGATGTCCGAGCGGCCCGCCTTCGAGCGCACCGCCCGCGAGATGCACCCCTCCTCGGGCGTCACCCGCAACGTCCCGCGCATCCTCGACCTCACGCTGCGCATCGGCGAGCTGCTGCTGGCCAGCGGCGAGGCCGCCGAGGACGTCGAGGCGGCCATGCTCGGCATCGCGCACGCCTACCGGCTGGACCGCTGCGAGCCGCAGGTCACCTTCACCCTGATCGGCATCTCGTACCAGCCCTCGCTGGTCGAGCCGCCGGTCACCGCCGACCGCGTGGTGCGCCGCCGCACCTCCGACTACACCCGGCTCGACGCGGTGTACGAGCTGGTCGCGGACATCACCGCGGAGAAGGTGACGGTCAACGACGCCTACCGCCGGCTCGCGGTGATCCGCCGCAACCGGCACCCGTACCCGGCCTGGTTCCTGGCCCTGACCACCGGCCTGCTGGCCGGTGCGGCGACCTTCCTGGTCGGCGGGAAGATGGACGACAAGGGCTGGCTGGTGTTCGCGAGCGCCTTCGTCGCCGCCGTCCTCGGCGACCGGCTGGCCTCCGCGCTGGCCAAGCGCCGGCTGCCGGAGTTCTACCAGTTCGTGGCGGCCGCGATGCCGGCCGCCGCCTCCGGGATCATCCTCTCGCTCAACGACTGGGGCCTGCGCGGCTCGGTCGTGATCACCGGCGGCCTGTTCGCCCTGCTGCCCGGGCGCGCCCTGGTCGCCGCCGTGCAGGACGGCCTGACCGGCTTCTACATCACCGCCGCCGCACGCCTGTTGGAAGTGGTCTACCTGGTCGCGGGCATCGTGATCGGCGTGATGGTGATCCTCTACCTGGGCGTCGGCTTCGAGGCGAACCTGCGCCCGGACGAGAGCCTGGTGGGCGTCAACTACCCGCCGGTCCAGATGGTCGCGGCGATGGTGCTGACCCTGGCCTTCGCGACACTGCTCCAGACCGACCGCCGCGCCCTGGCCCTGGTCACCGTCAACAGCGGCATCGGCTGGGCCAGCTACGGCGCGCTGGTGTACAACGCGGGCGTCAACCCGATCGCGGCGACCGGCGTGGCGGCCGGCCTGGTCGGCCTCTTCGGCCAGCTGATGGCGCGCTACCGCAACGGTTCGGCGCTGCCGTACGTGACCGCCGCGATCGGCCCGCTGATGCCCGGTTCGGCGCTCTACCTCGGGATGCTCGCCTTCGCCCAGGGCCACTCCAGCGCCGGCCTGGTGTCGGTCTTCCGGGCGGCGGCGATCGCGATGGCGCTGGCGGTCGGGGTGAACCTGGGCGGGGAGATCGCCCGGCTGTTCATGAAGCTGCCGGTCGGCGCCGAGCTCCCGTCGCTCTACCCGGCCATGCCGCGCCGGGCGGCCAAGCGCACCCGAGGATTCTGACCTGACGTCGGCCGGTGTCGGGGGCGGGTCGGGCCCCGGGCCACGTCACGTCAGGCAGGACGCAGGACCAGGAACGAAGGTAAGACCCATGACGACACTGCTGGACGGCTACCGCGAGCACATCGTCGCCGCGCACAAGCAACCGCTGTTCCTGCTGTTGGTCGGATTCATCACCTCCTTCGTCTGCATCCGGTTCAGCGTCCGGATGATCCGCGCCCAGGTGCGCTGGTGGCCGGGCAACGTGACCCCGGGCGGCCTGCACATCCACCACATGGTGTTCGGCCTGGGCTTCCTGCTGCTCGGCGGCATCGGGGTGTTCGCCACCTACGGCGGGCACCCGTGGATCAACTGGTTCGGGCTGGCCTTCGGCATCGGCTGCGGCCTGGTGCTGGACGAGTTCGCGCTGATCCTGCACCTGGACGACGTGTACTGGAGCGAGCAGGGCCGCAAGTCGGTGGACGCGGTGATCTTCGGCATCCTGTTCACCTCCCTGCTGCTGGTCGGGTACGTGCCGCTGGGCGTGGTGCCCGGCGAGGAGACCAGATGGGGCCTGGTCACGATCCTCTCGGTGAACGCGCTGGCCTCGGTGATCACCCTGATCAAGGGGAAGGTGTGGACCGGCCTGCTCGGGATCATGGTCCCCGGCCTGTCCTGGATCGGGGCGATCCGGCTGGCCCGCCCGAGTAGCCCGTGGGCCCGCTGGCGGTATGCCACGCGCCCCCGCCGACGGGCGCGCGCGCTCCGGCGCGAGCGCCTGCTGCACCGGCGCGCGGACCTGGCCCGCACCTGGCTCTTCGACCTGATCGCCGGGGCTCCCGACAAGGTGCCGGCCAACCACCCGGCCGCGCACCGGGTGGCCGAGCGGATGGCCGCCCGGGCCACCGCCCACCTCGACGCGCACGCCGCCCGGGCGCTGGCCCGCCGACAGGCCCGGCTGGTCGACCGCCGCTCGGCGGCCGCGGCGGGGGCGGGGGACCGGCGCCCGGGCGCGGTGGACCCGGCGCCCGGGGTGGCCGAGGCCGGTCCGGCCCGCTCCCGCCAGGCGCAGCAGCGCCGCCGTACCGTCCGGGCCGGGCGCAGCCGGGCCTTCGCCGTCGCGCCGGCCGGGCCGGAGAGCCGGCCCGAGCGGCAGCCCCGGCTGCGGAAGCACACCCGACGGATCGGCCGGTAGCCCGCGGCGCTCCGCGCGCGCCGGGTGCCGGTGCGACGGCCCGGCGTGCCCGGCTGTTCGCTCGGTTGTCGCGCTGGGCCTGTTCGCTCAGCCAATGGCGAGATTAGTCAGATCATCTGATAGTCACCCGACCCGCCGAGCATTTTCCAGGTGTGAAGGCCGCCGGAATTGAGAACATGAGCGCCATGTGACCGTTCTGTCACGTGATGGGATGATTCATCGGACCTCCCGCCGCCCCGGCCGCCGTCCACCCGCGGGCCGCGCACCGTCCGACGCCGTCCCCTCCGGACCCGTCAGAAGGGATGCCGCGTGGCGCGCAGGATCCTGCCGGCCCTCCTGTTGTCCCTCACCGCCCTGCTCGGGCTGCTCCCCGCCGCCCAGGCCGCCCCCGCGGCCCCCGCGGCCCCCGCGGCCCCCGCGCCGACGGTCGGCCGGGCCGCGGACGAGGACCCGTACCCGACCACCGAGGAGATCGACCGGGCCGGGGCCGAGGCCGAGGGCAAGGCCTCCTCGGCCGCCGCCCTGGAGGCCGCGCTCACCGCCGCCCGGGCCGACCTGGACCGGGCCGGACGCGCCGCCGAGCAGGCCGTCGAGGCCTACAACGGCGCCCAGCTCGCACTCGCCCGGGCCCGCGCCGAGGAGGCGGCCGCCGTACGGCGCGCCGCCACCGCCGAGACCGAGCGGGCGGCCGCCGCCGATGACGCGGCCCGGCTCGCGGCCGAGACGTACCGGCAGGGCGCGGGCGCCGAACTCTCCGCGCTCAACGCGCTGCTCGGCTCCCACGGTCCGCGCGAGGCGGGCGACCGCGCCGCCGCGATCGGCCAGGTCAGCGAACGCACCCGGCACGTCCTGGACGCCGCCACCTCCACGGCCGCCGCCGCCCGCAGTGCGTCCGCCGCCGCCGGGGCCGCCACCGAGGCCGCCGGGCGGGCCGCCGCCGAGGTCGGCGCGGCCGAGGTCCGGGCGGAACAGCGGCTGGCGGCCCAGCAGGCCGAGGTGACGGCCGCGGCGCAGCGCCGCGAGCAGCTGCTCGTCGAGCTGGCCGCCGCCCGGGACACCACCGTCGAGCTGGAGCGCCAACGCCGCGAGGCCCTGGAGGCGATCGCCGCCCGCGAGGCCGAGGCCGCCGCCCGGGCCGCCGCCGAGCAGGCCGCCCGGGAGGCGGAGGCCGCCTCGGCCGGCACCAGGACCCAGACGCCGCCCTCCCGTCCGTGGTCCGCCGAGGGCGCGGCCGCCGCCGTCGCCTTCGCCAGGTCCAAGATCGGCCTGCCCTACGTCTGGGGCGGTGAGGGCCCGGGCGGCTACGACTGCTCCGGGCTGACGATGATGGCCTGGCGCGAGGGCGGCCGGCAGCTCAACCACTTCGCCGCCGACCAGTACGCCCAGAGCACCCCGATCGGCTACCGCCAACTGCGCCCCGGCGACCTGGTCTTCTGGACCGACACCGGGCGCGCCGCCGACATCCACCACGTCGGGCTCTACATCGGCGACGACCAGATGATCGAGGCCCCGCGGGCCGGCATGCCGATCAAGCAGGCCAGCCTCTGGATCATGGGCACCCCGAACTTCTACGCCAGGCCGTAGCGCCTGTCCTCGAACTCGCGTCCGCGGGGCGCCGCCGGGCCCCGCGGCGTCGGGTCCGCGGTGTCGGGTGCCGCGGCGGCGCGGGACGGTCAGCGGCCGTTCAGGGCGGCGGCCAGCTCCTTGCGGCTGTCGCGCAGCCGCAGGACGGCCCAGCCCCAGGCGGCGGCGAGCGGGAGCGACACCAGCAGGACGGCGACCGCGCCGCCGATCCGGCCGATCATCTCGGAGTCGCAGGCCTCCTGCATGTGGAAGCCGGTCGGCTCGTAGAAGGCCGGCGAGCCGCAGAGCCCGTTGCCGGGGACGAAGACCAGCCAGAGCGCCCAGAGCCAGCAGGCGACGGCCAGCGCGCCGACGAGCTTCGCGGTCGACGACCGGCCCTCGTACTCCTTCAGCTTGCGGAAGTACTCGTCCTCCATGGATTCCCCCCGGGATGCGGATCGTCTGTGCCTGAACCGGCACGAGGATGCCAGCCCGGGCCGTCCGGACGCCACTGTCGGTGGGCCGCGCTAGCGTGGCCGCTCGGACCGGTGCTGAGGAGGCGTCATGCGGTTGCGGGATGTTCGGGCGGGGGACGTCGAGGCGTACGTCCGGATGCGCTGCGACCCGGTGATGATGGCCGAACTGGGCGGACCGCTGCCCCGGGAGCGGGTGGAGGCGCGGCTGTGCAAGGACCTCTCCCTGGTGGCCGCGGACGTCTCCTGGATCAGGATGATCGTGCCGGACGGCGCCGCGGACGACGAGGCGGTGGGCACGGTCACGCTCTGGTCGGACCAGGACGGCGGTGTGACGGTCTCCGAGATCGGCTGGATGGTGCTGCCCGGGTACCAGGGCCGCGGCCTCGCCAAGGCGGCCGTGCGCCAGGTGCTGGACGCCGCCGCCGAGGACGGCCGCTGGGGCGAGGTGCACGCCAACCCGGGGGCGGGCAACGGGCCGTCCAACGGGATCTGCCGGGCGCTCGGCTTCCGGCTGCTCGGTGAACGGGACCTGGACTTCGCGGACCGCGTCCTGCGCACCAACCACTGGGTGGTGGTGCCGGGTGAGCACCTGGGATCGGGTACGGATTAATTCGGATGCCGCCCCGGGAGGGCCGCCGTACGGTGGCCCGCATGGGCAACAGCATCGATCACGCGGCCGTCGACACCGTGAACGGGATCCTGGTCCGAGCCGTCTCCCAGGACGAGGTGGAGGCCTGGGACAAGGCGCTCGCCTTCGGGTTCCTGCGCCCGCACCTGCCCCCGGCGACGGACATCCGCCGTCGGCAGTGGCAGCCGGGTCGGCTGCTGGCCGGTTTCGACGGCGAGCGCCAGATCGCCACCTTCCGCAGCTTCGACACCGAACTGACCGTCCCCGGTGGGGTCGCCGTCCCGGCCGACGCCATCACCAACGTCACGGTGAGTGCCACCCACCGCCGCCGCGGCCTGCTCAGCGCGATGATGCGCCGGGACCTCGCGGCCGCCGCCGAGCGCGGCAGGGCGGTCGCCGTCCTGATGGCCGCCGAGTACAACATCTACGGCCGGTTCGGCTTCGGCCCGGCGACGTGGGGCGGGGGCCTGCACGTCAACCTGCGCCGCACCCGGGGCCTGCGCGACGGCCTGCCGGGGGTCCCCGGTGGCCGGATCGACTTCGTGGGCGTGACGGAGCTGCGCGAGCTGGGCGCGGACCTGTACGAGCGCTGGCGGCGCACCCAGCCGGGCGCGATCGAGCGCGACGAGCTGTGGTGGCTGCGCACCACCGGCGAGGTCCGGACGCCGGGCGTCGACTTCAAGGAGCCGTTCGCCGCCGTCCACCGGGACGCCGACGGGACGGTCACCGGCCTGGTGCTCTACCGGGTCGAGAGCAAGTGGGACGGCGCCTACCCCGACTGCACGCTCGAGGTGAGCGAGTTCATCGCGCTGGACCTGCCCACCGCGGTCGAGCTGTGGCGCTTCGTGCTGTCCGTCGACTGGGTGGGCCGGGTCACGGTGCCCAGGCTCGGCCCGGACGACCCGCTGCCGCTGCTGCTCCAGGATCCGCGCGCGGCCACCCCGTACGAGGGCAACGGCGACGAGCTGTGGCTGCGGGTGCTGGACGTCGAGGCGGCGTTCGGCGCCCGGACGTACAACACCTCCGGCCGGGTGGTGCTGGAGGTCGACGACAAGCTCGGCTACGCGTCGGGGCGTTGGGCCCTGGAGGTGGCGCAGGACGGCACCGGTCGCTGCGCCAGGACCACCGACGAGGCCGATCTGGCGCTCGGCGCCTCGGAGTTGGGCTCGCTCTACCTGGGCGGGCAGACCGCGTCCGGGCTGGCCGCGGCCGCCCTGGTCGCCGAGCTGCGCCCGGGCGCGGCGGCCGCCGTCGACCTGCTGCTGCGCACCCCGGTCCAGGCCTGGACGCCGACCGAGTTCTGAGCCCCGCTGCGACGGGAAGGGCCGGCCCGTCCGCGGGCCGGCCGTTCCCGTCCGCCCGGGCGCTACTTGACCGCGGTCTTGCCGATGGTGGGCAGGATGAAGTCCTGGATCAGGCCCTTGGCGTCACGGACGATCGGGCGGAAGACCCGGTAGCGGGACAGGTTGATCACCCGGGCCGCGAGCGGCGTCGAGCGCCGCACGAACTCCCTGGTGCGCTCGGTGTCCGGGGTGCGGTCGAAGACCCAGTAGAGCACCACGATCATCAGGTACAGCCAGAGCACGTCGGGCAGCAGCTCGACGAGTTCGGCGTCCAGCTTGGGCGCCAGCTCCGAGCCCTGGAGCACGTCGCGGAACAGCTCGACCGCCGTGGCCCGGGCCGGGTGGGACTCGTTGGAGAACGGGCTCAGCGAGCTGGTCGGGTCGGCGGCGGTGCGGAAGAACTGCGCGGAGAACTCGTGGTACGGCGCGGCCGTGTCGAGCCAGGAGGTCAGCGCGATCTGCAGCCGCTCGGAGAAGTCCCGGGTGTGGGCCATGCGGCGCTTGGCGTCGGCCGCGTGCTCGTAGGTCATCCGGTCGTAGAACCCCTGGATCAGGAATTCCTTCGCCGAGAAGTAGTAGTACGCGTTGCCCACCGACACGCCCGCCTCGGTGGCGATGGCGCGCATGGTGGTCTTCTCGTAGCCCCGTTCCTGGAACAGCCGCATGGCCGTTTCGAGGATCAGGGCCCGGGTGGCCTCACTCTTGTCGGTCTTCGGCTTGGCCCGGCCACCGGGCAGGGCCTCCGGCCCGGGCCCGCTCTCCGGCCCGGGCACGGCCGAAGCCTCGGCCGTGCCGTTCCCGCCGTCCGTTCGGTTCGTCGCTGCCAGGTCGTCCACGGGCACGAGCCTAGCCGGAGACGACGTTCCATCCGGTGTCGGTGTTCGTGGTACCGGATGACCCCTCCGCACCCGGTGCCACGATGACCGCCATCGTTTCGAACGCGTTCAAAAGCTGGACAGCACTGTAGACGTATCGGTTGAACATGTTCAACTCCATCTCTGTGGGAGGCTGGTCACATGATCAGTTCAGGGCGGACCGTCATCCGGCGCGGCGGAGTGCAGGACGCCGAGTCCATCGCCGAACTGCACGCCGCCAGTTGGCGCACCACCTACCGGGGGATCGTCCCGGCGGAGGGGCTGGGCGACGGGATGGTCGCCCAGCGGCGTGAGCTGTGGAAACTGCGGTTGGAAGTCGACTACGGGGAGCCGGAGAACACGCCCGAGCTCCTGGTGGCCGAACAGGCCGGGGCGATGGCCGGGTTCATCTATCTCGTCCCGCAGGCGGACGGCGGGGTACTGATCGACAACCTGCACGTGCGCCCCGGCCTGAACGGGGGCGGCATCGGCCGCGAGCTGCTGACCGCCGGCCGTGCCCATGTCGCCGAGCGGCACCCCGGGGCCGGACTCTCCCTGGAGGTGCTGCGGGACAACGCCCGGGCGATCGCCTTCTACGAGCGCGAGGGCGCCGAGCGGGTCCGGGCGCAGGAGGGTGAGTTCCCCGGCGGATTCCTGCTGCCCGAGTACGTGTACGCCTGGCCGGCCGGGCGCGTGGCGCCCGGTCCCGACCGGCCGGAGCCGGTGGATCGGTGAAGTGGAAGTGGTCGGGTCGGGTCAGTCGACGTCGTAGACCGTCACCGGTACGCCCCGGGCCGTCAGCCGGGCGGTGACCAGCGGCTCGACCCGCTCCCAGCGCCCGCCCGCCAGGCCGCAGCCGATCCGCGGCATGTGGACGGAGGCGCCGAGCCGGAGAGCGTGCTCGCCGAGTGCGGCCAGCCCGGTGTCGATCGCCTCGTACCGCACCGGCACCCCGGTGGAGCGCCCCGTGCGGATGCCCCGCTGGCCGACCAGGTTGGCCACCCAGAGGTGCGGATCGACCGGGACCAGTTGGACGGCCCCGAGGCCGAAGTCGTTCTTCGCCCGCTCCCGGTGCCAGCGCCGGTACGCCGCCTCGGGCTCGGGCCAGCGTCTGGAGAGCGCGAGCACGAAGCCCCTGCCCCAGCCGCCGAGATCGTTGCAGACGTGCGCGATCACCTTCACGCCCTTGCCCTGGGGCGTGGTGGCATCGCCTCGGACGTAGGTGATTTCCCCCATGCCTCGACGTTAGAGGGTGCCACTGACAATCTGCTCGGCATTTTCCGCCGCGCTGTCGCCCGGCGAACCCGCCGCCGCCTTCCGCACCGTCAGGTGCCGCCGCCCGGCCAGCGCGATCAGCAGCGCGAGCCCGGCGGCCGCGGCGGGCAGGGCGTAGCCGGTGCCCGGAGCGGCCTGCTCGGCGACCGTCCCGGCGAGCGCCGCCCCGGCCGAGATGCCGACCACGATGCCGGACACCGCCATCGCCATGCCCTCGTTGAACTGCCGCTGCGGCAGCAGCTCCTGGACCAACGTCATCCCGGTCACCATGGTCGGCGCGGTGGCGGTGCCGGCCGCGAACAGCGCCACGCCGAGTGCCCCGAGCCCGGCCCCGCCCAGTCCGGCGGCGAGCGGCGGCAGCAGCACCGCGGCCATCGCCGCGGCGCAGAGCAGGAAGCGGGGGCCCGGAGCCCGGCGCGGCGTCAGCAGGCCGAACAGCAGCCCGGCCGCGCAGGAGCCGCCCGCGACCAGGGCCAGCAGCAGACCGGCCGTCGCCTTGTGGCCGAGCGCGTCGGCGTACGCCACGGTGGTGATCTCGGTCGCGCCGAAGACCATGCCGGTCGCCAGGAAGGTCAGCACCAGCACCCGCAGCCCGGGTGCCCGCAGCGGCGAGCCGTGCCGCCGCTCGGTGGATCCCCGGACGGCTAGCGGGGGTTCGGTGCGGCGCTGGGCGGCGAAGAGCAGGGCGCCGACGGTGCCGAGGGCGCCGGTGGCGATCATCCCGGCCTCCGGGGCGAGCGTCGTGCAGAGCAGCATCGCGAGCACCGGCCCGGCCATGAAGCAGAGCTCGTCCAGCGCCTGCTCGAAGGAGTTGGCCAGGTGTCGCGCGGCCGGGTCGTCCCGGTAGAGGTGCGCCCAGCGGGAGCGGGCCATGCCGCCGAGGTTGGGCGTGGCCGAGCAGGCCGCGGAGCTGAGGAACAGCGTCCAGTCGGGCGCGCCGAGGTGCACGCAGAGCAGCAGGGCGGCCATCGGAACGGCGCTGTACAGCGCGGCCGGCACCGTCACCCGCGCCTGCCCGTAGCGGTCCACCAGCCGTCCGATCAGCGGCATCCCGATCGCGCCGAAGACCAGCCCGGCCGCCGAGACCGCCCCGGCCAGCCCGTACGAGCCGCGCCGCTCGGAGAGCAGCACCACCAGCGAGACGCCGTACATCGACAGCGCCAGCCGGCCCAGCAGCCCGGCCAGGGTGAAGGCGACGGCGCCGGGGGCCGCGAACAGCCGCCGGTAGGAGGCGAGGAGGGCGGGCGAGGGCATGGTGCTCCTGTGAGCGGGGGAGGGCGGGGGTTCCCACAGCCTGGCGCCGTCGGCGGGCGGGCGTCCAACACCTGTTTCGCCGCACTCACGACACGCCGTTGTTAATCTGCCGCCCATGCCCCGTGACCTGCACCCCCGACTGCTGCGCGGCTTCGTCGCGACCGCCGAGACCCTGCACTTCGGCCGGGCCGCCGAGAGGCTGCACATCGCCCAGCAGGCGCTCAGCCGGGACGTCCGGAGCCTGGAGGGGCTGCTCGGCGACGCGCTGTTCGCCCGCACCACCCGCAGCGTCGAACTCACCCCGGCCGGGCGGCGCCTGCTGCCCCGGGCGCGCCGGTTCCTGGCCCTGCACGACGAGATCCTCGCGGAGGCGGCGACCGGAACCGGGGCCGGTGCCCGGCCGCTGCTGATCGACCTCAACAGCGACGTCACCGGTCCGGACCTGACCACCGACCGGGTGCTCGAACGGGCCCGCGCGGCCTGGCCGGAGGGCGAACTGCTGGCCCGCTTCCACGGCGGCCTGGCCGCGGCCGCCGCCGAGCTGCTGGCCCACCGGCTGGACGCCTCCTTCGGCCGCTTCGCCGGGCTGCCCGCCGGGGTGCGCGGCCAACTCGTCCAACTGCCGGTGCGGTTGGAGCGGATCTCGGTGATGATGGCGGACACCCATCCGCTGGCCGACCGCCGCGCGCTGCGCCTGGCCGATCTGACCGGGCACCCCGTGGACGTCTGCGCGGGCAACCCGGCCACCACCGAGTGGGCCGACCTCGGCGCCCGGCTGCTGCGCGAGCACGGCCTGACGGCGGCGGCGCCGTACGTGCCGCCGGTGGGTGTGGACGAGACCGCCCGTTACCTCGCCCGGCACGGGGACCCGATGCTGACCACGGTCGGCGGCCCGCGGATCCCGGGGACGGTGAACGTGCCGCTGGTGGAGCCGGTGCCGCTGAGCCTGGTCAGCCTGGTGCACCGGCCCGGCGACCGTCATCCGGGGCTGCGGGCGCTGGCCGCCGCGGCGGGCGCGCTCGGCGCGGCCGAGGGCTGGCTGCGCCGCCCGGCGGGCTGCTGGCTGCCCGCGGCGGACGCGGCGCTGCTGCCGCCGCCGGGGTAGGCGGCCGGAGGCCGTCGGGGTGCGGTGCGGCGGGGGGAAACGTTGGAAACCGCCCCTGCCCCGGGGGGAAGGGCAGGGACGGTGCTCCTGGGGGTCAGGCGGCTCAGGCCGCCTTGACGGCGGAGATGTCGAAGCTGAGCTTGACCTTCTCGCCGATCAGCACGCCGCCGGTCTCCAGCGCCGCGTTGTAGGTCAGACCGAAGTCGGTGCGGTCGACGACGGCCTTGCCCTCGAAGCCGACCCGGTTGGCGCCGTACGCGTCGGTGGCGCTGCCGGTGTACTCCAGGTCCAGCACGACCGGGCGGGTGGTGCCCTTGATGGTGAGGTCGCCGGTCATCCGGTACGAGTCGCCGTGGACCAGCTGGGCGGAGGTGCTGCGGAAGTGGATCTCCGGGTGGGTGTCGACGGAGAAGAAGTCACCGGTGCGCAGGTGCTCGTCGCGCTGGGCCTGGTTGGTGTCGATGCTCCCGACCTTGATCACCAGCTCGGCCGAGGAGTTGCCCGGGTGGGTCCCGTCCAGGTGCAGCTTGCCGTCGTACTCGGTGAAGCGGCCCTTGACGTTGGTGACCATCGCGTGGCGGACGGAGAAGCCGATCTCGCTGTGGGTGTTGTCGATGGTCCAGTCGCCGGTCAGGTGGGCGAGGTCCGGGCCGGCCGGGGTCTGGACGGCGGTCGCGGCGGGGGCGGTGACGGTCTTGGTGCGGTTGAACAGGCCCATGGCTTCCTCCTTGGTTCGAAGCCAGTTGTTTAGGCTTCAACTTGTTGGGTCCACCATAGGGCAATGTCGTTCAACTTTCAACCACAACTTCCCGGCTTCCCCCGAACGGCTCGACGGACCGGTCTGTCGGCCCTCCCGGTTAGGCTGCGAAGGACGGTCCCAGTACGCCCGGAAGGCCCCCGATGTTCGTCCTCCACGCGCTCTGGCGGGCGGACGGGCGGCTGGCGCTCTGGGCCGAGGACGCCCGCGCCCACCCGGGCGCCGCCGCCCCGCGTCCCGACCGCCCCGCGCCGCGCGCCCACCCCTACGTCTGCCCGGCCGCCGAACTGGCCGCCGTGCTCGGCGGCATCGGCCCGGGCCTCGGCTGGCTCGCCGGGCAGGCCCCCGAACGCTGGGCCACCCTGCTGCTGCCCACCGTCGGGGTCGTCCCCGCGCCCTCGCCCGACCTGCCGGTCACCCCGCCGCGCGGCGGTGCCGTGCTCGCCCCCTGGCGGGTGCCGGCGCTGCTGTTCGACGCCGGGGCCGCCGCCCAGCTGCTCGGCGAGGTCTTCGACCCGGTCTGGGCCGTCACCGGCACCGACCTGCCCGGAGCCGGGCGGGTCGAGGTGGTCCACGGCCCCTCGCTGCGCTGGCTCACCGGGGTGCACGACCTCGCCTGGCGGACGGTCGGCCGGGGCCGGGTGCTGCCGGTGCCCGTGGCCGCCGCCGACGGCCGGCCGCAGGCCCGGTGGCTGCCCGACCTCACCCCCGCCGGGCGCCACGAGGCCGCCGCCCTGGCCGCCGGCTGCCCGCCCGTCCTGCTGGGGGAGTGGCCGCACGGGCCCGGCAGCGGCGAGGCGCTGCTGGACGCCGCCCTGGGCGCGCTGGTGGACGCCGAGGCCCGCGCCGCGCTGGCCGACACGCCCTTCCCGCCGCCCGGTGGGGCCGGGGCCGCCGCCGAGCGGTGGCTGCACGCCCTCACCGCCCCCGACGCCGGGCTCGACGGCGCCCAGCCCGAGGAGTTCGCCGAACTGCGCCGCCGGCTCGGCGCCTGGTACGCCGCCGCCGAGCCCGTCGATCCGGCGCTGCGGCTCTGCTTCCGGCTGGTCGAGCCGCTCGGCCCCGACCCGGACGACCCCGAGGGCAGCCCCTCCGACGACGCCTGGCGGCTGGAGTTCCTGCTCCAGGCCGTGGACGAGCCCTCCCTGCTGGTCCGCGCCGCCGACCTGCTCGAAGGCGGCGCCGCCGAGGCCGCGCTCGCCCGCAAGGCCGCCGACCCGGTCGACGTCCTGGTCGCCGAACTCGCCCGCGCCGCCCACCGCTGGCCCGCCCTGGACGGGCTGCGCCACCGCTCCCGCCCGTCCGCCCTGCCGCTCGACCGGGCCGGCGCACTGGACTTCCTGCGCACCGCCGCGCCCGCCCTCGCCGAGGGCGGCTTCGGGGTGCTGCTGCCCGCCTGGTGGCGCCGCCGCCCCAGGCTCGGACTCGCCCTGCGCGCCACCACCCCGCCCGCGCCCGGCTCGCTCGCCGTCACCAGTCAGGTGGACCGGGACGCCGTGGTCGCCTTCCGCTGGCAGGCCGCGCTCGGCCCGGAGGAGAGCCCGCTCACCGAGCAGGAGCTGGCCGAACTCGCCTCCGCCAAGCAGGGGTTGGTCCGGCTGCGGGGCACCTGGCTGGAGGCCGACCCGGCCCAGATCGCCGCCGCCCTCGCCTTCCTCGCCGACCGGCGCGAGGGCGTGCTCGCCACCGGCGAACTGCTGCGGCTCGCCCTGGACCCGGCGGCGACGGTCGCCGGGCTGCCGGTCACCTCGGTGTGCGCGGACGGCCCGCTCGGCGAACTGCTCGCGGGGCGGGCCGGTGCCGCCCCGGCGCCCGAGCTGCCACCGGACTTCCGGGCCGAGCTGCGCCCGTACCAGGAGCGCGGGCTGGCCTGGCTGAGGACCATGTCCGGGCTCGGCCTCGGCGCCGTGCTGGCCGACGACATGGGCCTCGGCAAGACCGTCCAGACCCTCGCCCTGCTCGCGTCCGAGAAGGCCTCCGAGAAAGCCCCCGAGGAGGACTCCGAGGAGGACTCCGAGCGGCCCGCCGGCCCGACCCTGCTGGTCTGCCCGATGTCCCTGGTCGGCAACTGGCAGCGCGAGGCCGAGCGCTTCGCCCCCGGCCTGCGGCAGTACGTCCACCACGGCGCCGGCCGCCTCGGCGCGGAGCGACTCGCCGCAGCCGTCAGGGGCGTGGACCTGGTCATCACCACCTACGGGCTGGTCCAGCGCGACCTCGCGGCGCTGCGCGCGATCCGCTGGCGCCGGGTGGTCGCCGACGAGGCCCAGCACATCAAGAACACCGGCACCGCGCAGTCCAGGGCGATCCGCTCGCTGCCCGTCACCCGGCACCGGATCGCCCTCACCGGCACCCCGGTGGAGAACCGGCTCTCCGAACTGCACGCCGTCCTGGACTTCGCCAACCCCGGCCTGCTCGGCCCGGCCGAGCGCTTCAAGGAGCGCTACGCGATCCCGGTCGAGCTGCACCGCAGCCCCGAACGCACCGCCGAACTCCGGCGCCGCACCGCCCCGTTCGTGCTCCGCCGGGTCAAGTCCGACCCAGCCGTGGCGGCCGAGCTGCCGGCCAAGCAGGAGATGACCGTCTGGTGCAACCTCACCGCCGAGCAGGCCGGCCTCTACCAGGCCGTGGTCGCCGACCTGCTGCGGCGGGTCGAGGGCATCCGGGGCGTCGAGCGGCGCGGCACCGTGCTGGCAGCGATCGGCAAGCTCAAGCAGGTCTGCAACCACCCGGCCCAACTGCTGCACGACGGCTCGGCGGTGGGCGGGCGCTCGGGCAAGGTCGCCCGGCTGGCCGAACTGCTGGAGGAGGCACTGGCCGAGGGCGACCGGACGCTGGTCTTCACCCAGTACGCCGAGTTCGGCGCGATGCTCCGCCCGTACCTGCGGCGCCGGCTCGGCGAGGAGGTGCTCTACCTGCACGGCGGACTGTCGCGGGCGCGCCGCGAGGAGCTGGTCGAGCGCTTCCAGTCCCCGGACGGGCCGAGGGTGTTCCTGCTCTCGCTGCGGGCCGGCGGCACCGGACTCAACCTGACCGCCGCCAACCAGGTGATCCACCTGGACCGTTGGTGGAACCCTGCGGTCGAGGAGCAGGCCACCGACCGCGCCTTCCGGATCGGCCAGCGCCGGGACGTCCAGGTACGCCGGCTGGTCTGCGTCGGCACCGTCGAGGAACGGATCGACGAACTGCTCACCGCCAAGCGCTCGTTGGCCGAGACGGTAGTGGGGGAGGGGGAGCGCTGGCTCACCGACCTGCCGGTCGAGGCGCTGCGCGAACTGGTCGCCCTCACCCGGGAGGACGCCGTGGCCGAGGAGGACGCGTGACCGACGAACCCAGACCGCCCGTGGTCAACGTCGCCGCCTACTGGCGCGGCGACTTCACCCTGCGGCCCGCCCCGGCGGAGGACGAGGACGAGAACGGTCCGGACGAGCCCTCGCTGCGCCGTCTCGGCCGCTCCGGCATCACCGTGCACGGCCGCGACCTCGCCACCGTGCTCGGCCCCGCCTACGAGGCCTTCCGGAGCTGAGCACCCGAGCGCCGTGGCTACCATGCGGTAACGTCGCGAGGGTGACCGACACCCACGAGACCGGCACCCGGCTGGCCGACTTCGAGCAGCACCGGCGGATGGTCTTCGGCATCGCCTACCGGATGCTCGGCAGCGTCGCCGACGCCGAGGACCTGGTCCAGGACACCTGGCTGCGCTGGAGCGGCGTCACCGGCCCGGTCGCCAGCCCAGGCGGCTTCCTGGCCCGTACGGTCACCAACCTCGCGCTCAACAAGCTGGACTCGGCCGCCGTCCGCCGCGAGTCCTACGTCGGCCCCTGGCTGCCCGAGCCGCTGGTCGCCGAGCCGGACGCGACCGACGGCGTCGAGCGGGCCGAGACCGTCTCGCTGGCCCTGCTGGTGGTGCTGGAGAGCCTGTCCCCGCTGGAGCGGGCGGTGTTCGTGCTCAAGGAGGCCTTCGGCTTCTCCTACCAGGAGATCGCCGAGGCCGTGGGCCGCACCGAGGCCGCCTGCCGCCAGATCGGCAGCCGGGCCCGGGCGCACGTGCGCGCCGGCCGGCCGCGCTACGACGCGCCGCCCGAGCTGCGCCGCCGCGCCACCGACGAGTTCCTGGCGGCCTGCGTCGGCGGCGACCTCAACCGGATGCTGGAACTGCTCGCCCCCGACGTCACCGGCTGGACGGACGGCGGTGGGGTGATCCGCGCCGCGCTGCGGCCGATCAACGGTGCCGAGAACATCGCCCGCTTCGTCCTCGGGGTGCTCAGCCGGCTCGGCGAGGGGGCCGGTGCCCGGCCGGTCCTGGTCAACGGGGATCCCGGCGTGCTGATCACCGTGGACGGCGCCGTCGACTCCGTCTCGGTGTTCGAGTTCGCCGAGCAGCCGGACGGCACCGTGCGGATCGCCGAGATCCGCAGCGTCCGCAACCCGGACAAGCTGGCCCACCTCGCCGACCCCGACCCCCGCCCCGACCCCGCCTCCACGTCCGCCCCCGGCCGGACCGGCCCGGCTTGACCCTCGACCAGGTCGAGGGCGCAGAGTCACCGGGCATGGAGAGCGAGCTGCACAGCATCGGCGAACTGGCCCGCGCCAGCGGCCTGGGCGTCGGCACCCTGCGCTACTACGACGGCGCCGAGGTGCTCACCCCGGCCTGGGTCGATCCGCAGACCGGCTACCGCTGGTACCGGCCCGGCCAGCTCGCCGACGCCCGGCTGCTGGCCCGGCTGCGCAGGGTCGGCCTGCCGCTGGCCGGCATCCGCGCCGTGCTCGGCGCCGCACCCGGCGGCGGCGAGGCCCGGCAGGTGCTCGACGCACACCTGCGACGGCTGGAGGACGGCCTCGCCGACGCCCGCCGCGAACTCTCCCTGATCCACGCGATGATCGACCAGAGGGAGCAGCCGATGACCACCACCCCCGCCGCACTCCGGCTCACCGTCCCGGCCGAGGACCTCGCGGCCGCCCTGGACGCAGTCCGCTTCGCGGTCTGCGGGGACCCGGAGCTGCCCGCGCTCGCCGGGGTGCTCTTCGAGCCGGACGGCCCGGTGCTGCGCCTGGTCGCCACCGACCGCTACCGGATGGCCCTCGCCGAGGTGCCCGCCACCGGCGGGACGCCCGAGCGGCCGGTGGCCGGCACGATCGTCCCGACCGCGCTGGTGGACGCGCTGCGCGCGCTGCTCGTCGCCGGACCGGCGGACGTGGTGCTCACCCTCGGCGGGGGACCGGTCCGGGCCGAGGTCGGGGAGCACCGGATCGAGGGCGTCGCGCCGGACCTCGACTACCCCGACCACCGGGCCGTCACCCGGCTCGAACCGGAGCACCGGATCACCCAGTCCGCCGCCGGACTGCGCGCCGCCGTCGAGGCCGGCGCCACCCGCACCCTGCCCTCCGGCCCGGACGGCGCCGACTGCCAGGTCACCGTCCTGACCCTGACCGGGGACGGCCGCCTGACCGTCGCCGACGACCCGGCGCCCGAGGGCTACCGGCTGGCCGTCAACCGGGACTTCCTGCTCGACGCCCTCGACGCCCTCGACGCCCTGGACGCCGGGCGGCCCGAACAGCTGCTCCTCGAACTCGGCGGCCCGATCGCCCCGTTGGCCGTCCGCACCCCGGGCCGGGCGGGCACCTTCTCCGTCCTGATGCCCATCCGGCTGCCCGAGACGCCCTGACCGTCCTGCGCCCGGGCCGCCTGGCCGAACGGCCTGACAGCGGCTCTGGAATGATCACCGCATGAGCCGGAACATCGAACCCCCCGTCACCGAGGTCCACGTCCCCGCCCCCGGCGGCGGCCTGCTGTGGGCGGAGCGCCGCGGCTCCGGCAGCCCGGTGGTGCTGCTGCACGGTTCCGGCATGGACTCCCGACTGTGGGACGCCGTCGTCCCGGAGCTGTCCCGGCACCACGACGTGATCCGCTACGACGCCCGCGGCCTCGGCCGCTCCAGCGCGCCGGAGCAGGTCTTCGACGACATCGCGGACCTGGGCGCCGTCCTGGACCACTTCGGTCTGCGCAGTGCCGCGCTGGTCGGCCTGAGCATGGGCGGGGAGACCGCGCTGGACTTCGCCCTGGCCCACCCGGACAGGGTCGCCGCGCTCGGCCTGGTCGGTGCCTCGGTGAGCGGTCACGACTGGCCGCCGTCCCCGGAGACCACCGCCTACGCCGAGGCCCGGCGGCGCGGAGACGCGGCCGCGCTGGCCGAGCTGGAACTCTCCGTCTGGGCGGCCATGGGCCGCACCGCACCGGGCGGCGAGCTGATCGCGAGGATGGTCGAGGAAAACGCGGCCCGCCGGATCGTCAGCGAGCACCACCTCGCCGGCGCCCCGGCCCGGGCGGCCGAGCCGGTCCTCGGCACCGTCACCGCGCCCACCCTGGTCGTCCACGGCGACCGCGACCACCCGGAGATCGCGGCGATCGCCCGGCGGCTCGCCGCCGACATCCCCGGCGCCCGCGGCCACCTCGTCCCGGACGCCGACCACTACCTCCCGCTGCGCACCCCCGAACGGCTCACCGAACTCCTCCTCAGCCACCTGGCCTGACGCCCCCACCCACGGGCCGGTCCGAGGGCCCGGTCCCCGCCCAGGCGGCCGGACACGAGGGCCCGGCCCCACCCCGGCGCGTTTGCTGTCGCTAGCACCCTGCTTGCATCTGCAAGCAGGGTGCTGCAGGCTGTCCGCATGGCCTCACTGAACGTCGGCTCGCTGGGCGAGTACATCCGGGAGCAGCGCCGCAACGCCCAGTACTCGCTGCGGCAGCTGGCGGAGGCCGCCGGCGTGTCCAACCCGTACCTCAGCCAGATCGAGCGCGGGCTGCGCAAGCCGAGCGCGGAGATCCTCCAGCAGATCGCCAAGGCGCTGCGGATCTCCGCGGAGACGCTGTACGTCCAGGCCGGGATCCTGGAGGAGCGGCGGGGCGAGGGCCTGGAGCTCAGGGCCTCGATCCTGGCCGATCCGCTGATCAACGAGCAGCAGAAGCAGGCGCTGCTCGCGGTCTACGACGCCTTCCTCAAGGAGAACGCCGCGGCGGTTCCCACCCCGACGGCCGACGGCGCCGCCACCCAGAACACCCACCGGGAGGATCGGTAACGATGCCCATCACCGATGAGATCAAGAAGACCCTCGGCGACCCGACCCCGCTGTACGCCCTGGCCGGCGCGGGGGACCTCGCCTACGAGAAGCTGCGCGAGGTGCCCGGCCGGGTCGAGGCGCTGGCGGCGGACCGCAAGGGCGCGCAGGGGATGGCCACCGCCAGGCTCCAGGAGGCGCAGTCGCTGCTGACCGGGGCACAGGCCAGGGTCACCGAGACCGTCGCCGCCCTGCCGACGGACCTCAGGGCGCTGCAGGAGCGGGCCCAGGGTTTCGCCCTGCAGCAGGTGGCCCGCGCGGTGGAGCTGGCCGTGAAGGCCAAGGAGACGTACGACGAGCTCGCCGAGCGCGGCAAGGTCGTGGTGGACAAGGCCCGCCCTGGCGCGGCGGACGAGGCCGAGCGGGTCGAGCTGACCGTCGAGCGGGTCGAGGCCGAGCCGGTGGGGGAGAACGACGACGCGCCCACCCCGAAGAAGTCCGCCCGGGCCCGCAAGGACGCCGCCGACGCCGCGCAGTGACCTCGTGGCCCCGCGGGGCACAACCGGTGACCGTGGGACGTTGACCCCGTTGCGGACGGTCGTCGTGCCAGGATGGACGGCGGTCGCATCGCCGGAGTCGAGAGCAGAGGAGATCGAAATGGTCGGAGTGTTTCAGATTCTGGCCTTTTCCTACCTGAACCCGATCTGGTGGGCGACCATCGCCATCCTGGCCTACAAGATGTTCGCGCTGGTCGACGCGGCCACCCGCCGGGAGGATGCCTACCGGGCTGCCGACAAGAAGACCAAGGGCTTCTGGGTGGCGATCCTGGCGATCTCCTTCGGCTGGGACTTCCTGTTCGGGGTGAACTTCTTCACCGGCATCGGCACCCTGGCCGGTCTGGTCGCCTCGATCGTCTACGTGGTGGACGTCCGCCCGGCGATCCGGGCGCTGACCGGGGGCGGTGGCCGGGGCGGCCGGAGCAACACCGGCCCGTACGGCCCCTGGTAGGCCCTGCGCCGGACAACGCGGCGGCCCGGGCGGTGAGTTCACCCGCCCGGGCCGCCGCGTTCGCGCGCCCGCGCCTTCGCACCCGGGCCTTCGCACCCAGGCGTCCGCGCTCGCGCCGCCGAGCCCGTCAGCCGAGGATCAGCTGCACCGGGTTGCGCTCCAGCAGCAGCACCGCGACGTCGTCGGTCAGCGCGCCGCCGTTCAGCTCCTCGACCTCGGCGATGGCGCTGTCGACCAGCCGCCCCCGGGTCAGCCCGGCGGCCTGGTGGTCGCCGACCAGGTCCGCCAGCCCGTCCTGGCCCAGGCGGCGCGACCCGGCCCCGACCCGTCCCTCGATCAGCCCGTCCGTGTAGAGCAACAGCCGCCAGCCGGGCCGCAGTTCGAGCTCGTGGGCGGGCCAGGCGGCGTGCCCGTCGTGGCACGGAAGCAGGCCGAGCGCAGGCCCGGCGAGGTCGGCGGGCAGGGTGATCGGGGCGTGGTCCCGGCCGAGCAGCAGCGGCGCCGGGTGCCCGGCGAGGTAGAGCCGGGCCCGTTCGGCGGCGCCGAGCGAGTCGAGGTCGCTGCCGACCCCGCCGGGCTCGATGACCAGCATGCAGAGCGTCGCGAAGATCTCGTCGCTGCGCCGCTCGTGCTCCAGCACGTGCTGGAGGGTGGTGAGCAGGGCCTCGCCGGTGAGGCCGGCGAAGACCAGGGTGCGCCACGCTATCCGGAGCGCGACGCCGAGCGCGGCCTCGTCCGGGCCGTGGCCGCAGACGTCGCCGATCACGACGTGGACGGCGCCGTCGTCGGTGCGCACGGCGTCGTAGAAGTCGCCGCCGAGCAGCGCGCGGCGGCGGCCGGGGCGGTAGCGCCGGGTGAAGGAGAGCCCGGCGCCGTCGAGCAGCGGGGTGGGCAGCAGGTGGCGCTGGAGGCGGGCGTTCTCCTGGCCGCGCAACTCGGCCTCGACCAGGCGGCGCTGGGACTCGTCGGCGCGCTTGCGCTCGACGGCGTAGCGCAGGGCGCGGGCGAGCAGCGGGCCGTCCGTCTCGTGCTTGAGCAGGAAGTCCTGGGCGCCGGCCGCGACGGCGGCGGCGCCGAGTTCGGCCCCGGCGGCGTCGGTGAGCACCACGACCGGGGTGTGCGGGGCCCGGCGGAGCAGTTCGTGCAGGCCCTCCAGCCCGTCCGAGGAGTCGGACGGGTGCGGCAGGTCGGCGGCCGCGGCGAGGTCGAGCAGCACGCAGCCGAACTCGGGGGTGCGGGAGCGGCCGCGCCGGGCCCAGGGCGCGGGCGGGGCGAGCAGTTCGGTGGCCTGGTCCAGGCCGCGGGCCCAGTGGATCTCGATCGAGGTGCCGCTGTCGGCCACCGCGGCCTTGATCAGCTGGGCGTCCGAGTCGTCGTCCTCGATGACCAGCAGCCGCAGCGGCGCGCCGTCGGCCGGTCCGTCCGCGGCCGGCGGGCCGGCCGGGTCGGAGACGTGGGACGGGTGGGAGGCGTGCGCGGCCCGTGAGCGGGGGTGGGGTATCGGAGGAGCCGTCGTGGCCGGTCCGGTCGTGGCGCGGCTGCGGGCATGACCGACGGGGGCGCCGTCATGGGCGCCCGACAGGTCCGCGGCACCAGGTGCCCGCCCGTCTCCCGTTGCGGGCATCGGTGGTTCCTCCCTTTCCCTGACTGCGTAACGGTCGGCGTCCGCCCGCAGTGCCCGCCTGGCACCGCGCGTCGGGGAACTTCTCGCGACCATAACGTGATCTCCGGGGATTTCTCTGGCCGACCGGCGCCGTTGTGGTTATTGCCACGCCGGTGGCGGTGTGGTGACTGGACGAGGACGGCGAATCGGCCCCGGCCCGGCGGGAGCCGGGCGGCCGGGGGAGAGGAACGGGCGATGACGACACGGATCACTCTGGCGGAGGGTGACATCACGGAACAGTCGGTGGACGTGGTGGTGAACGCCGCCAACTCGTCCCTGCTGGGCGGTGGCGGGGTGGACGGAGCGATCCACCGCAAGGGCGGGCCGCAGATCCTGGAGGAGTGCCGCAAGCTGCGGGCCTCGCACTGGGGCAAGGGGCTGGCCACCGGTCGGGCGGTGGCGACGACGGCCGGGCGGCTGCCGGCCCGGTGGGTGGTGCACACCGTCGGGCCGGTGTACCGGGCGGAGGAGTACGAGGAGCGGGCGGGGCTGCTGGCCTCCTGCTATCGGGAGTCGCTGCGCACCGCGGCGGCGCTGGGCGCGCGCACGGTGGCCTTCCCGGCGGTGTCGGCCGGGATCTACGGCTGGCCGCCGGCGGACGCGGCCCGGATCGCGCTCGGCACCGTCGCGGAGGTGCTGGACGGCGGTGACGCGCAGGCGGGGGCGGAGCTGGCGGAGGTGCGGTTCGTGCTGTTCGGGTCGGAGATGTACGAGGTGTTCGAGCGGGCTCGGGGGGAGCTGTCCGAGCAGGACGGCTGACGGTGGGGCGTGGGGCGTGTTGCGTGGGGCGTGGTGCCGACCGAGCGGCGTGTGGTGTCACCGCTCGGTCGGCACCATCGTGGCGTGCCGGGGCGTCAACACGCCATAGGTATTCGATAACTCGTTCGAGTGAATGCGTCGGATCGCTCACCAGATCCGGCGTGCACCAACCTTCCGCGCGCTCCCGGGCCTGTCGCGAACTCCCGTGCGTCCCCGCGCTCGCAGGCTCCCCGGTCGGTCCGGTCCGGTCGGCCGCCCGCTACGGCGCGAGCGCCGACCAGGGCACCGTGACCTCGCCCTGCCGCCACCGGCCGCGCGCGTCCACCAGCGGCCAGCTGCCCGAGAGCGCCGCGCAGGCCGCCGCCCAGCGCTGCCGCGCCCCGAACGCCCCGTACGGCGCGGCCGCCGCCCAGGCCCGGTCGAAGTCGGCCAGGAAGGCGTGCACCGGCCGCCCCGGCACGTTGTGGTGGATCAGCGCCTTCGGCAGCCGCTCGGCCAGGTCGGAGGGCTGGCCGAGGCCGCCCAACCGGGCCGCGAAGGTCACCGTCCGGGGCCCTTCCGGGCCGAGCGCGACCCAGACGTGCCGCCGTCCGACCTCGTCGCAGGTGCCCTCGACCAGCAGCCCGTCCGGGGCGAGCCGCGCGCACAGGCGCTCCCACACCCCGGCCACCGCCGACTCGTCGTACTGCCGCAGTACGTTGGCGGCCCGGATCAGCTGGGCCGGCGCGCCCCCGTCCAGCGGCACCTCGAAGCCCCCGCGCCGGAAGGTGAGCAGCGGCGGCTCGGCGTACGGCAGCGCGGCGGCGACCCGCTCCGGTTCGATCTCGATCCCGACCACCCGGACGTCCGGCCGCACCGTGCGCAGGCGCCCGGCCAGCTCGACGGCGGTCCACGGCGCGGCCCCGTAACCGAGGTCCACCGCGACCGGCGGGCGGTCGGCGGCGCGCAGCGCGCGCCCCAGGGTGTGGGCGATCCAGCGGTCCATCCGGCGCAGCCGGTTGGTGTTGGTGGTGCCCCGGGTGACCGTTCCCACCGGGCGTCCGGTCCGTCCGCGGGCGGGCGCGGCGGGAGCGGGGTCGAAGGAGGCAGCCATGCCCAGAAGGGTAGTCGGGCCGCCGGGCCGACCGCGCTGACCTGGGGCGATGGTCCTCGGTCCGGCCGGTGGGCGGCGGCGGGAATGCCCCGGGCGGTCCGTGTGGTTGGCACACTGGTGGTGATGTGTGCCCAGGACGGGGCAGCGCACACCGGACAACGGGCGGCCCGGCGCGGGCGGCCTAGACGGGCCGCACAGAGGAGGCTTCAGCCAGGTGATCCAGCACCCCGTCCGTTCGGTACGCCGTGCTCAGTCCGCCGCCCCCGCGCGCGGCCGGCTCCAGTCGCTCGTCCCCGGCCGCCGCCGCCCGCGCCGGATAGCCATGCTGAGCGTCCACACCTCGCCGCTGCACCAGCCCGGCACCGGGGACGCCGGCGGGATGAACGTCTACATCGTCGAGCTGGCCAAGCGCCTGGCCGACCTCGACATCGAGGTCGAGGTGTTCACCCGGTCGATCTGCTCGGACGACGCGCCGACGGTCGAGCTGGCCCCGGGCGTGCTGGTGCGGCACGTCACCGCCGGGCCGTACGAGGGCCTGGTCAAGGAGGACCTGCCGGCCCAGCTGTGCGCCTTCACCCACGGGGTGCTGCGGACGGAGGCGGGCCACCGCCCCGGCCACTACGACCTGGTGCACTCGCACTACTGGCTCTCCGGGCAGGTCGGCTGGCTGGCCGCGCAGCGCTGGGGGGTGCCGCTGGTGCACACCATGCACACCATGGCGAAGGTCAAGAACGCCGCGCTGGCCGTGGGCGACACGCCCGAGCCCGCGGCCCGGGTGATCGGGGAGACCCAGGTGGTGGAGGCGGCCGACCGGCTGATCGCCAACACCACCGAGGAGGCCGCCGAGCTGGCCCGACACTACGGCGCCCGGCCGGACCAGCTGGCCGTCGTCCACCCGGGGGTCAACCTGGACGTCTTCCGCCCCGGCGGGCCGCGGACGTCCGCCGCCGCGCGGGCCCGGCTGGGCCTGCCGCAGGACGCCGCGGTGCTGCTGTTCGCCGGCCGGATCCAGCCGCTGAAGGCCCCGGACGTGCTGCTGCGGGCCGTCGCCGCGCTGCTGGCCCGCCGTCCGGAGCTGCGCGAGCGCCTGGTGGTGCCGGTGGTCGGCGGTCCGTCCGGCACCGGGCTGGCCCGGCCGGAGAGCCTGCACAAGCTCGCCGCCCAGCTGGGCATCTGCGACGTGGTGCGGTTCCACCCGCCGGTCGGCCAGCCGCAGCTCGCGGACTGGTACCGCGCGGCGACGGCGCTGGTGATGCCCTCGTACAGCGAGTCCTTCGGGCTGGTCGCGCTGGAGGCGCAGGCCTGCGGCACCCCGGTGGTGGCGGCCGCGGTCGGCGGCCTGCCGGTCGCGGTGCGGGACGGCGAGACCGGCTCCCTGGTGCAGGGCCACGACCCGCTGGACTGGTCGTACGCGCTGGAGCCGTACGTCACCGACCGGGGCCTGGTGGCCCGGCGCGGCGAGGCGGCGGCCCGGCACGCGGCCGCCTTCGGCTGGGACACCGCCGCGGCGACCACCGCCGAGGTGTACGCCGGCAGCATGGCCCGCCCTGGCGGCCGGTTCGCCGGGGCCAGGCAGCGCCTGGCCTGAGGCCGCGAGCGGGTGAGGTCGGGGGGCGTCGGGGCTGCGCCCGCCCGGTACCGGCGAGTAACGTCACCCCCATGGCAATCCGCACCAAGGACGAGGCCCTGACCCTCCTGCGCACCGCCCTGGACGACGCCGGGGTGGCCTGGGAGCCGGCCGCCGCCGACCCGTACACGCTGGTGGCGGCCCTCCCCGGCACCCGGAAGCTGAGCACCGCCTGCGCCCTGCGGGTCGGCGACCACACCCTCTCGGTGAACGCCTTCGTGATCCGCCGCCCGGACGAGAACCACGAGGCCGTCTACCGCTGGCTGCTGGAACGCAACACCCGGATGTACGGCGTCGGGTACGCGATCGACGCGCTCGGCGACGTCTACCTGGCCGGCCGGCTGCCGCTGGAGGCGCTCACCCCGCAGGTCGTGGACCGGCTGCTCGGGACGGTGCTGGAGAACGCCGACGAGCCGTTCGACACCCTGCTGGAGCTGGGCTTCGCCACGGCGATCCGGCGGGAGTGGGAATGGCGGACCAAGCGCGGGGAGTCCACCCGCAACCTGGCCGCCTTCGCCCACCTAGCCGCCCCCGCCCCCGGGGCCGACGCCCCGGACGCCGGCTGACCCGTCCGCTCAGGCGCCCGCCGGGGCCTTCTCCGGCTCCGCCGCGGGCGCCGCGATCTCCGTCGCCACGGGCCGGGGGCGCCCCACCGCGCCCGTCCGGCGGGCCAGCACCAGGTACCCGGCCGCGGTGGCGGTTCCGACCGCCCCGCAGGTCGTCCAGAGCACCACCGGCCCGGCGTGCTGGAGCAGCAGCCCGCCGCCCGCCGGGCCGAGGAACGAGGCGAGCGACCAGGAGAGGCTGAACACGCCCTGGTAGCGACCGCGCCCGTGGGCCGGCGCCAGCTCGGCGACCAGTCCCATCATCACCGGCGTGTTGAGGATCTCGCCGACCGTCCAGACCGCCACCGAGAGCGCGAACAGCCAGGCCGAGGACCCGGCCACCGCCGCCAGCCCGAAGCCCCAGCCGGTGAGCAGACAGCTGGCGATCAGCAGCCCGGTCCGCGAACGGCCCTGCATCCACCGGGTGAGCGGGATCTGGAGGACCACGATCAGCAGCCCGTTCAGGCCGATGACCAGGCCGTACTCGGTGGAGGTGATCCCGGCCGCGCCCATGTCCACGGCCAGCGTGGTGCTGCCCTGCTGGAAGACCAGCGCGAGCATCAGGGTCAGCCCGACCAGCGCCATGAACGGGGCGTCCCGGAACACCGAGAGCAGGCTGATCCGGGGTTCGGCGGAGTCCGCCGACTGGTCGGGGGCGACCTGCGGCCTGGTCTCCGGGATCCGGACGAAGATCACCAGCGCGCAGACCAGGGTGGAGAACGCGTCCAGCAGGAAGAGCGTGAGGTACCCGTGGGTGGCGATCAGACCGGCCAGGGCGGCCGAGAGGCCGAAGCCGATGTTGACCGCCCAGTAGTTCAGCGAGTACGCGCGGACCCGGTCCTCGGGCGGCACCAGGTCGGCGATGACGGCCGAGGTGGGCGGCCGGGTGGCGTTGTTGAACAGGCCCACCAGGAAGGCCACCACGGCGATCGCCACCTGGCCGTCCGTGAAGCCGAGCACGGTGGTGAACAGCGCGGTGCCGAGCTGGGCGCCCAGCAGCGTGGGGCGTCGCCCGATCCGGTCGGTCAGCACGCCCGCGAGGAGTGCCGCGGCGGCCGAGCCGAGGCCGAACAGCGAGGCCACCAGGCCCGCGTAGGAGGCCGAGTACCCCCGGTCCTTGGTCAGGTACATCGCCAGGAACGGAACGACGAACGCGCCCAGCTTGTTCACCAGGGTGCTCACCCAGAGCCACCAGAACTGGCGCGGCAGCCCGCCCGCCGTCTCCTGGAGCACTCTTCGGAACCGGGCGGTGACGAGCATGTGGGGGCTCCCGAGGGCAGGCGTCCGCTGAGCGGCGCGGGCAGGCCCGGTCAGCCGACGGATGTAAGTGTCAGATGCGCTGGGCACACATTACACAGCGGTCGTAGGTCCCCACCAGGGGTTTTCCGGCCCCCACTAAGCTGGGGCCATGGCTGACACGACGTACCGACTCATCCTGCTCCGCCACGGCGAGAGCCAGTGGAACCAGAAGAACCTGTTCACCGGTTGGGTCGATGTCGACCTCAACGAGAAGGGCGAGAAGGAGGCCGCCCGCGGTGGCGAGCTCCTGGCCGCCGAGGGCCTGCTTCCCGACGTGCTGCACACCTCGCTGCTGCGCCGCGCCATCCGCACCTCGCAGATCGCCCTGGACAAGGCCGACCGGCACTGGATCCCGGTCAGCCGCAGCTGGCGGCTGAACGAGCGCCACTACGGCGCGCTCCAGGGCAAGGACAAGGCCCAGACCCTGGCCGAGTTCGGCGAGGAGCAGTTCCAGCTGTGGCGCCGCTCGTACGACACCCCGCCGCCGGTGCTGGCCGACGACGCCGAGTACTCCCAGGCCGGTGACGCCCGCTACGCCGAGATCCCGAGCGAGCTGCGTCCGCGCACCGAGTGCCTGAAGGACGTCGTCGAGCGGATGCTCCCGTACTGGTACGACGCCATCGTCCCGGACCTCGCCGCCGGCAAGACCGTCCTGGTCACCGCCCACGGCAACAGCCTGCGCGCGCTGGTCAAGCACCTCGACGGCATCTCCGACGAGGCCATCGCCGGCCTGAACATCCCGACCGGCATCCCGCTGGTGTACGAGCTGGACGCCGACTTCAAGCCCGTCACCCCGGGCGGCCGCTACCTCGACCCGGACGCCGCCGCGGCCGCGATCGAGGCGGTCAAGAACCAGGGCAAGAAGTAGGCCACTTGCCGCTACGGCCCCGCCGCCCGGGTAGACCGGGCGGCGGGGCCTTCGTTCGTTTTCGGTCGGTTCGAGGCCAACTCGATTGCTTGGCAAGGGAGTTGGGAAGGCGGCAAAGTGGTTCAGACCATTGACGGGCTCGGCCGGCGGCTCCTACCGTGAGGGCACCGGACCGGCGCAGGCATGCCACGATCTCCCCCCGTCCGGGCCGCCGCACCCCCAACGCGCGCGTCTGCGCCCCGGCGCACACTCCATCCACCCCCACGGAGGAGCACCATGCGCACACGCCACATCGTCGGGGCGGCCGTCGCCGCGCTGGCGATCCCGTTGACCCTCGCCTTCCCGGCCTCGTCCCACGGCTGGATCTCGACCCCGCCCAGCCGCGCCGCGCTCTGCGACACCCACGTCGACGGCGTCCCGTGGGACTGCGGCGACATCCAGTGGGAGCCGCAGAGCGTCGAGGGCCCCAAGGGCTTCCCGGCCCTCGGCCCCTCGGACGGCGCCATCTGTGCCGGCGGCAACGCGCGCTTCGCCGAGCTGGACGACCCCCACGCGGGCGCCTGGCCGACCACCCCGGTGACGGCGGGCCGGCAGCTCACCTTCACCTGGACGTTCACCGCCCGGCACGCGACCACGGACTTCCGGTACTACATGACCAAGCCGGGCTACGACGCGAGCCAGCCCGTCACCCGGGCCAACCTGGACCTGACGCCCTTCCTGACCGTCCCGTACGGCGGGGTGCAGGTGCCGAGCACGCTCAGCCACACCGCGACCATCCCGAGCGGGCGCACCGGGCACCAGGTGGTCGTCGCGGTCTGGACGATCGCCGACACCGGGAACGCCTTCTACTCCTGCACCGACGTCAGGTTCTGACCCCGCGAGGGGGCGGCGACACGAGCGAGGTGCACGGCCGCAGAAAGACCGTGCACCTCGGGGACTCCGCGGTCGGCGGGCCGCTCAGTGGCCACCGCAGCAGCCGCCGTCGGCTCCGCCGCACTGGCAGGGAGCGCCGGACTGGCAGCCGCAGCCGCAGCCCGGGCCGCAGCCGCAGCCGGCGGCGAGGACGGGGAGCAGCTTCGGGGCGGGCGGCTCGACGGTGTCGTGGGCGGTTGCCGGTCGGGTCGGGTTGGCCTTCATCGAGCTTCCCTCCTAAGGACGGGCGCACTCCTGTGCCCCCACCGTCGAGTGAAACCGCCGAACGGAGGGGGCGTCAACGGGCGCGCAGTGGTGGGGCGCACGGAGGACCGTGCGCCCGCACCACCCTCGTCACGGGTTTACACACCCCTCGGGGGGAGCCGGGGCGGCCACGGCGCCCGCCGGTACCGCCCCCGCCCCCGCCGGTACCGTGCCCGCCGCCGGTGCCGGGACCGGCGGTCAGTCGACCGGCGCGGCCTCGGCGGCCTCGGTGGCGGCCACGAACTCGGCCACGTGCTCGCCCGTCACCAGGTACACCACGCGCTTGGCGACCGACACCGCGTGGTCCGCGAAGCGCTCGTAGTAGCGGCCGACCAGGGTGATGTCGACGGCGGTCTCGATGCCGTGGTGCCAGCGCTCGTCGATCAGGTGCGACAGCAGCTCGCGGTGCAGCGAGTCGATCGCGTCGTCGTCCTGCTCCATCTCCAGGGCCTTGTCGACGTCCTTGGTGGCTATGACCAGGCCGGCCTTGGCCACCAGGCGCTGGGCGAGCTGGCCCATCTCCAGGACGGTGGACTGCAGGTCGCCCGGCACCGCGGTGTCGGGGTAGCGCATCCGCGCGACCTTGGCGACGTGCCGGGCGAGGTCGCCGCAGCGCTCCAGGTCGGCGCTCATCCGCAGCGAGGTGACGACGATGCGCAGGTCGGTGGCGACCGGCTGCTGGCGGGCGAGGAGGTCGATGGCCCGGTTCTCCAGCTCGTGGTGGAGGTCGTTGACCTTCTCGTCGGCGGCGATCACGCTCTCCGCCAGCGCCAGGTCCGCGTCGAGGAGGGCGGTGGTGGCCCGGCCCATCGCCGATCCGACCAGCCGGGCCATCTCGACCAGGCTGTCGCCGATCGCATCGAGTTCCTCGTGGTACGCGTCGCGCATGTTCTCTCCTCAGTAGCTGTGTCGGTGGCGGTGCCGACCGGTCAACCCGTCCGACCGTCGTTCCGGCGTCCGGGAGACCGCTGCTGGTGGCGCGCATCGTACGCGCACACCCGAGCCGGTGGCCGCTGTTCGGCACACCGATCTGTCCCACACGGGCTGCCTGGCCAACTTTCCGCCGTCAGGGCGACGGTGCACGGCCGCTCCGGTGAATCGGCAGCTACCTGAAGGTGAATTCTCGGCAACGCGTGGTCGATGCCTTGATCCCAGGCTTGGGGAGTGCCCTGGCCGTGCGCTTACGCTGGCCACATGGACGTGAACGTGGCCGCCGCCGCTGCCTGTGCCATAGCCGGGCTCGGCGTCGGCCTCACCGCCTCCATCGCCTTCCGCTGGAGCGAGCGCGAGCAGGCCAAGGGCCGGTACAGCGGAACCGGCGGCAGGAACCCCGGCCGGTACCAGTCCCTGGGCACCGGCCACCCCGAGCCGCCGCTGCCGCCCGGGGTCGACACCGTACTCTCCGTGCTCCGCTCCTGCGCGATCGTCCTGGGCGAGGGCGACGAGGTGGTCAAGGCCAGCTCGGCGGCGTACGCGATGGGCCTGGTGCGCGGTGGCGCCGTCGCCGTGGACCAGATGCTCTCGCTGGCCCGCTCCACCCGCCGGGACGGCGAGATCCGCCAGGTCGAACTGGAGGTGCCCCGGCCGGGCGCGGCCCGCGCGGCGGAGCCGCTCGCGGTCTCCGTCCGGGTGGCCCCGCTGGGCTCCCGACTGGTGCTGGTGCTGGTCGAGGACCAGACCGAGCGGCGCCGGGTGGAGGCCGTCCGCCGGGACTTCGTGGCCAACGTCAGCCACGAGCTCAAGACGCCGGTCGGTGCCCTGTCGCTGCTCTCCGAGGCGGTCGTCGACGCGTCCGACGATCCGGAGGCGGTGCAGCGCTTCGCCGGCCGCATGCAGGTCGAGGCGGCCCGACTGGCCAGCCTGGTCCAGGAGATCATCGACCTCTCCCGGGTCCAGGACGACCGGCTGATGGTCGACCCGGAGCCGGTCGCGGTGGACGAGCTGATCGTCGAGGCGATCGACCGCTGCCGCCAGCAGGCCGCCGCCAAGCAGATCCTGATCGCGGCGGGCGGCATCGCCGGCCTCTACCTGCACGGCAACCGCGGCCAGCTCGCCGCCGCGCTCGGCAACCTGGTCGAGAACGCCGTCAACTACAGCCCGCCCCGCACCCGGGTGGCCATCGCCACCCGCCGGATCTCCAGCGCCGCGGCGCTCGGGGAGGCGGACGGCGAGCTGATCGAGATCTCGGTCACCGACCAGGGCATCGGCATCTCCGAGAAGGACCGCGAGCGGGTCTTCGAGCGGTTCTACCGCGTCGACCCCGCCCGCTCCCGGGCGACCGGCGGCACCGGTCTGGGCCTGTCCATCGTCAAGCACGTCGCGGCCTCGCACGGCGGCACCGTCTCGGTGTGGAGCGTCGAGGGCCAGGGTTCGACCTTCACCGTCCGCCTGCCCGCCGGGCGGGCCCCGGTGGAGGACGAGCCCGACGACGAGTTCGACGACGGGACGGACCACGCGCCGGGCGGCGACCCCGCCGCACCCCCGACCCTCACCACGGACCGCAAGGCCCGTTCGCTCCCCGCCGGGGAGCGGGAACAACACCTGTCAGACACAACCCCTCAGCTTGCCCCGGAGGCCTGATCGTGACCCGAGTACTGGTGGTCGAGGACGAGGAGTCGTTCAGTGACGCCCTCTCGTACATGCTCCGCAAGGAGGGCTTCGAGGTGGCCGTCGCCGCCACCGGCCCCGACGCCCTGGAGCAGTTCGAACGCAATGGTGCCGACCTCGTCCTGCTCGACCTGATGCTGCCGGGCCTGCCCGGCACGGAGGTCTGCCGCCAGCTCCGGGTGCGTTCCAACGTCCCGGTGATCATGGTGACCGCCAAGGACAGCGAGATCGACAAGGTCGTCGGTCTGGAGATAGGCGCTGACGACTACGTCACCAAGCCGTACTCCACCCGCGAGCTGGTCGCGCGGATCCGCGCGGTGCTGCGCCGCCGCGGCGAGGACGGCGGCGCGGGGGACAACGGCAACGGCCCGGGCGCCCTCGAGGCGGGCCCGGTCCGGATGGACGTCGACCGCCACGTGGTGACGGTGGACGGCGCCAAGGTCGACCTGCCGCTCAAGGAGTTCGACCTGCTGGAGATGCTGCTGCGCAACGCGGGCCGGGTGCTCACCCGGATGCAGCTGATCGACCGGGTGTGGGGCGCGGACTACGTCGGCGACACCAAGACCCTGGACGTCCACGTGAAGCGCCTGCGGGCCAAGATCGAGCCGGACCCGGGCGCGCCGCGCTACCTGGTCACCGTCCGCGGCCTGGGCTACAAGTTCGAGCCGTAAACCGCCCCGACCACGCGGAAGGCCCCCGCCGGCAGCAGCCGGAGGGGGCCTTCGCGTCGCTCAGGCGGGCCAGGGCGGGCCCACCGGAGCGGAGTGCGGCGTCAGTGCGCGGCCGGGGCGGTGGTGCCGGCCGGGACGGCGCCACCGGTGGTCGGCGCGCCCGGGGTGGTGCCGGCGGCCGGGGCGGTGGCACCGGGGGTGGTGGTCTTGGCGGGGGTGGCGGTCGGCGACGGGGTCGGACCGTAACCCTGGTAGAGGCCGTGGCCGTGCTCGCCCGAGTCCGGGCTCACGGCGGCCTGGGCCTCGACCTTCTGGCCGTCCTTGAAGGTGAAGACGGTCGGGGCGAAGCCGCCGACGTGGACGGTCGCGGAGGAGGCGGTGGCGGTCGGGTTGCCCTGACCGCCGATCGCCACGGCTCCGCCGGCCGGGACGACGATGCCGGACAGCGGCGCGCCGGCGGCGTCCGCGAAGGTGGTGGCGGCACCGCCGACGGTGACGGACTGGAGCTCGGCCGGGGTGTCCGCGGTGTTCGCGATGTTCACGACCACGTTCGCGGGACCGGTGTGGTCGCCGACGGCGCCCTGACCGGTGACGACCACGATGTTGTTCAGTCGGAGGTGCGTTCCGATGGTCGCCGCTGCGTTGTCCGGCTTGATCTGCAGGGTGTCCGGCGTGTTGCCGGCGGCGCAGGAGGACAGCGAGGCGATGGCGATGGCGGCGATGGCGGCGATGCTGCCGCGTCGAAGGCTGCGGCTCACGGCGGCGGCTTCTCCTAGGTCACGTGTCGGTAGGTCAGGTCTCAGATTATCGACCTCGTTTATGCGCTCCTCACGGGGTGGTCCCCGTGTCGCGCTCCCGGGGCCCGCCGGGGGCCGTCCGGCGGTACGGTCGGCATGTTCGGGTCACGTGACGGACAAGCTTCGACCAAGATCGAATAACGATTCGGCCGCGACCCGGAAAGGGGTGAAAGCTCAAGATCCAATCACGGTTGCGGGGGTGTTGCGCAAGGGTTTCGCCGAACCCCGGAACCGCCTCCGACCTGCGGGAAGCCCCTCTCGAACACTGGTCGCAGCACGTCATGGGGGTCCTTGTCAAGCCCCGAGACCGGCCCTGACCTGCGAAAACGCCCTTCGGGTGGGCCGAGAAGCGTGTTATTCTGGAAAGCCACGGAAGGGGTCCTGTCACATGACGTTCAAGGTTGGCGACACGGTGGTCTACCCCCATCACGGGGCCGCGCTGATCGAGGCCATCGAAACTCGCCAGATCAAAGGTGTGGACAAGACCTACCTGGTGCTCAAGGTGCAGCAGGGAGACCTGACGCTCCGCGTGCCCGCCGAGAACGCGGAGTTCGTCGGCGTGCGCGATGTAGTCGGCCAGGAGGGTCTGGACCGGGTCTTCGAGGTGCTGCGGGCGCCGTACACGGAAGAGCCGACCAACTGGTCCCGTCGCTACAAGGCGAACCTGGAGAAGCTCGCCTCGGGCGACGTCATCAAGGTCGCCGAGGTCGTCCGCGACCTGTGGCGCCGCGAGCGCGAGCGCGGCCTCTCGGCCGGCGAGAAGCGGATGCTCGCGAAGGCGCGCCAGATCCTCGTCAGCGAGCTCGCGCTGGCGGAGAACACCAACGAGGACAAGGCGGAGACGCTGCTCGACGAGGTCCTCGCCTCGTAGCGCACGCCACCGCAGTGCGGTCGGGCTGCCGCCCAACGCTCACAGCGCCCGGTGCCGACGCACCACTCCGCGGACGAACCGTTCGCGAGTGGTGCAGTGGCACTTCGGGCGCTGAGGCATGTCCGGACCACGCCACCCGCCCCAGCCGGCCCAGGCCTGCAAGAGCGTTTCTGCACCCGTTGTCGTGCGGAGCTTGCGGAGCTGTGCGGCGGGCGGTGGACCGTGGTTCTTCGGAAGGGGCCCGGTGCGCCCGCCGGGCACGCCATGGCCATACCCACTTCGCCGAAGGAGTGAAACCTGAACGCGTCAGGAGCAGTCGCAGCAGCAGTGGTGCCCGCCGCCGGACGCGGTGAGCGGCTGGGGCCGGGGGCCCCGAAGGCCCTGCGGGAGCTCGGGGGCGTGCCGCTCCTGGTGCACGCCGTCCGGGCCCTGGCCCGCAGCCGGGCGGTCGGCCTGGTCGTGGTCGCCGCGCCCGCCGACGGGGTGGCCGAGGTGGTCGCCCTGCTGGACAGCCACGGGCTGGACGACAAGGACATCCGGGTGGTGGCCGGCGGGGCGACCCGCCAGGAGTCGGTCCGGCTGGGCCTGGCCGCGATCCCGGACGAGGTCGGGATCGTGCTGGTGCACGACGCGGCCCGCCCGCTGGTCCCGGTCGAGGTGGTGGACGCCGTCGCGGCCGCCGTCCGGGCCGGGGCGCGGGCGGTGGTGCCGGCGGTGCCGCTGGCCGACACGGTGAAGCGGGTCGAGCCGAACCCGGGTGGCCCCGAGCCGGTGCTCGACACGCCCGAGCGCGCCACCCTTCGCGCGGTGCAGACCCCGCAGGGCTTCGACCGGGCCACCCTGGTCGAGGTACACGCCAAGGCGCTGGCCGAGGAGGGCGCGGGCACCGCCGACGCGCCCGCGGTCACCGACGACGCCGGCCTGGTCGAGCGCTACGGCGGCCGGGTCGTCGTGGTGCCCGGCCACGAGGAGGCGTTCAAGGTCACCCGTCCGCTGGACCTCGTGCTCGCCGAGGCCGTACTCGCCCGCAGGAGGGCCGCCGATGCCTACTGACCCGACGACCGCCGCTCCGGTGCCCGCCGCCCCGCAGGCCCCGGTGATCCCCCGCGTCGGGATCGGCACCGACGTGCACGCCTTCGAGGCCGGCCGCCCGCTCTGGGTGGCCGGGCTGGAGTGGCCGGACGCCGGGATCGGGCTCTCCGGCCACTCGGACGCCGACGTCGCCGCGCACGCCGCCTGCGACGCGCTGTTCTCGGCCGCCGGGATCGGCGACCTGGGCGCCCACTTCGGCACCGACCGCCCGGAGTGGGCCGGCGCGTCCGGGGTGAAGCTGCTCGGCGAGGCGGCCCGGCTGGTCCGCGCGGCGGGCTTCGAGATCGGCAACGTCTCGGTCCAGGTGATCGGCGTGCGGCCGAAGATCGGCAGGCGCCGGGCCGAGGCGCAGGCCGCGCTGTCCGAGGCGGCCGGTGCCCCGGTGTCCGTCTCCGGCACCACCACCGACGGGCTGGGGCTGACCGGCCGGGCCGAGGGTCTGGCCGCGATCGCCACCGCCCTGGTGTACGAGCGGCGTTGAGCCGGCCGCGCCGAGCGGCGGGAAGAAACCGTCCCTGAGGGGTGTTCACCCGGTGTCCGCGGGGCCCGAGTCGCTACTGTTCGGCTCGGGCCCGTACGGGACTTCCGCTCGGGCCGCACCGCCGACGAGAAGAGGTAAACCGTGTCCGCCCAGCTCTCCGACCGCGCCAAGGCCCTGCTCGACACCAAGAGCTTCGCCGTGGTCTCCACGATCCAGCCCGACGGCAGCCCCCAGTCCACCGTGGTCTGGGTCAAGCGGGAGGGCGACGACATCCTGTTCTCCACCGTCCAGGGCCGTCGCAAGCACCTCAACCTGGTGCGGGACCCGCGGGTCTCGATCCTGATCAACCCGGCGGACAGCCCGTACGAGTACCTGGAGGCGCGCGGGGAGGTCTCGATGACCACCGAGGGCGGCCGGGAGCTGATCGACGAGCTGGCCGGCAAGTACATGGGCCAGGACAAGTACACGATGGACGGCCCGGACGACGTCCGGGTGACCGTCCGGCTCGCCCCGAGCAAGGTGCTCGGCAACATCTGAGCCGCGTCCGCGGCAGCGTCCGACCCCGCCACAGCCCACCGTTTCCCGGGGGAATGTGGCGGGGCACCCCCTGCTGCCCACTACGCTTGACGCTGTGAGCATTCGTCTGTACGACACCAGCACCCGCCAGGTACGCGACTTCGTCCCGCTTGTACCGGGTTGTGTCTCGATCTACCTGTGCGGCGCTACCGTCCAGTCGGCGCCACACATCGGGCACATCCGGTCCGGGCTCAACTTCGACATCATGCAGCGGTGGTTCGCCTACCGCGGCTACCAGGTGACCTTCGTCCGGAACGTCACCGACATCGACGACAAGATCATCGCCAAGGAGCGCGAGCTCGGCACGCCGTGGTGGCAGATCGGCTACCAGAACGAGCGCGCCTTCAACGACGGCTACGACGCGCTGGGCTGCCTGCCGCCGACCGTCGAGCCGCGGGCCACCGGGCACATCCCCGAGATGATCGAGATGATGCGCGGGCTCATCGAGACGGGCCACGCCTACGCGGCCGACGGCAACGTCTACTTCGACGTCCGCTCGTACCCGGACTACCTGGCACTCTCCAACCAGAAGCTGGACGACCTGCGCCAGCCCGAGGGCGAGGGCGAGACCGGCAAGCGGGACCAGCGCGACTTCGCGATGTGGAAGGCCGCCAAGCCGGGCGAGCCGAGCTGGGAGACCCCGTGGGGCCGCGGGCGGCCGGGCTGGCACCTGGAGTGCTCGGCGATGGCCCACAAGTACCTGGGCGCCGCCTTCGACATCCACGGCGGCGGGCTGGACCTGATCTTCCCGCACCACGAGAACGAGATCGCCCAGTCCAAGGCCTACGGCGACGACTTCGCCAACTTCTGGGTGCACAACGCCTGGGTCACCATGGCCGGCGAGAAGATGAGCAAGTCGCTGGGCAACTCGGTGCTGGTCTCCGAGATGGTCCGGGCGTGGCGGCCGATCGTGCTCCGCTACTACCTGGCGGGCCCGCACTACCGCTCGATGATCGAGTACAGCGAGGAGTCGCTGCGCGAGGCCGAGGCCGGCTTCGGCCGGATCGAGGGCTTCGTCCAGCGCGCCGTCGAGCGCTGCGGGACGGTCGACGCGGCGCCCGAGGTGCCGCCGGCCTTCGCCGAGGCGATGGACGACGACTTCGGCGTGCCGCAGGCGCTGGCCGTCGTGCACACCGCCGTCCGCCAGGGCAACAGCGCCCTGAACGCGGACGACAAGGAGAGCGTGGTGGCGCGACTCGCCGAGGTCCGTGCGATGCTCGGTGTACTGGGCCTCGACCCGCTCGACCCGCAGTGGGCCGGGGCGGAGCGCGGCGAGGACCTCCACGGTGTGGTCGACTCGCTGGTCCGCCTGGTCCTGGACCAGCGGCAGGCGGCGCGCGAGCGCAAGGACTTCGCCACCGCGGATGCCATCCGCGACCAGCTCGGCCTGGCCGGGCTGGCGATCGAGGACACCCCGTCCGGCCCGCGCTGGACGATCAACAGCCAGTAACCCCATCCGACGATCGGGGTGATGGGTGGGCCGTACCGGACCGGTACGGCCCTCCCGCATGACGTAGCGCATGCCGTCGACCGCCACCGGGCAGACCGGGGCGGCCGGGGCATGCCGGACAGACAGGAAGTACAGCCATGGCCGGCAACAGCCAGCGCAGGAACCGCCGCAACCCCGGATCGAAGAAGGGCGCGTCTGTCGGTACCGGCGGGCACAGCCGGAAGGCCCTCCAGGGCAAGGGCCCGACCCCTCCCGGCGAGGAGCGCAAGGGCCACCCGAAGCAGCGCGCCGCCAACGCCGCGCTCAAGCGCGAGCGGGACGCCAAGGCCCGGGCCGGCATGCGCCGGGCCGGCGGCGGCGGTCGCGGCGGCCGCGGCGGTGCGGGCAGCGCCGAGCTGGTCTTCGGCCGCAACTCCGTGGTCGAGGCCCTGCAGGGCGACGTGCCGGCCAACGCGCTGTACGTCCAGCAGTTCATCGACACCGACGACCGGGTCCGCGACGCCTTCCAGGCCGCCAACGACCGCGGCATCCCGCTGATGGAGGCCCCGCGGCCCCAGCTGGACCAGATGACCGGCGGGATGAACCACCAGGGCCTGGTGCTCCAGGTGCCCCCGTACGAGTACGCGCACCCCGAGGACCTGCTGGCGGACGCCGCCGACGCCGGCCAGGACCCGCTGATCATCGCGCTGGACGGCGTGACCGACTCGCGCAACCTGGGCGCGGTGGTCCGCTCCGCAGCCGCCTTCGGCGCGCACGGCGTGGTCATCCCCGAGCGCCGCGCGGCCGGCATGACCGCCGGTGCGTGGAAGACCTCCTCCGGCGCCGCGGCCCGGCTGCCCGTCGCCCGGGCCACCAACATGACCCGCACCCTGGAGGCCTACCAGAAGGCCGGCCTGATGGTGGTCGGCCTGGCCGCCGACGGCGAGGCCGAGATCGGCGACCTGGACCTGCTGAACGGGCCGGTCGTGATCGTCGCGGGCAGCGAGGGCAAGGGCCTGTCCCGCCTGGTCTCGGAGACCTGCGACATGCGGGTCCGGATCCCGATGTCCGGCCTGACCGAGTCGCTGAACGCCGGTGTCGCGGCGGGCATCGTGCTATACGAGGCCGCGCGGCTGCGGGCCAAGCGCTGAGCGCCGTCGGGCGCCGCTGAGCGGCGTCCGGGGCCCAGCACGGCCGGGGTCCGGAACGCAGGCGATCTTCCGAATTCCCCGCAAACAGAGTGAAGGCGATCGGGCCCGACCGGGCCCGATCGCTTTTTTCATGATCACTTCAAGTGTGTGCCGTCCATCCACTCGGGAGAGTGTCCTAAGCGGCCGTCACCCGGTTAGACGGGCGTGGACACCAGAACACCTCGGCGCCCCCTGTTCGGCGACGGCAGCACCGGGATAGACGCGGGCCCCGGCCTCAACACCGTCAAGGTGGAGTCGGACCCTTCGCGGCTCAGCAGCACCCAGGCGAGCTTCCGGCTCCGGCTCGGCGCCCCGGTGGCGCCGCTGATCGAGGCCCCGGCCGGACTGCTGTCCACCGGCGCCGCGTTCGGCGACCCGTACGCCAACCAGGGCCTGATCCGCCGTCCGCTGGTCACCCCGCAGGTCGTCGTGCCCGCCTCCGCCGTCCCGGCGCTGGCCGGGGCCGGGGCCGGCGGCGCGCCGCGCCGCAAGGGCCGGGTCACCGCCGTCACCTGGACCGGCCAGGCGCCCCCCGGGGACATGGCGGCCACCCGGCTGCTGGAGGCCGTGCGCGGCACCCCGGCCGGCGGCGTCCGCCTGGCCGAGGCGGACACCCAGGTGCTCCCCTCCCTCGCGGGCGTCAGGACCCTCCCGCGCCAGCCCCGCGAGGGCGCCGGCACCGCCACCCACGCGGGCGTCGGACCGGTCGGCGAGCCGCACGGCTGGGCCCCGAGCGGCGAGCTGCCCGAGGTCTCCGCCGCCGACGCCGAGGGCAGGCAGCCCTGGTACCCGGGCCGCCGGGTCGACCTCGGCCTGGTGCTGCTGCCGCTGCGCGCCGTCCTCGGCTCGCTCTCGGTCTACGCCGGGTTCAGCAAGCTCTGCGACCCGGTGTACTTCGACGGCGGCGAACGCGGCTCGATGATGCGCTGGCTCTCCTCGCTGCACCCCTGGAAGGTCGCCGAGCCGCTGCTGGCCTTCGCCATGGCGCACCCGGTGGGCGCCGGCCTGGTGGTGTCGTTCACCCAGATCGTGGTCGGCGTGCTGACCGTCCTCGGCCTCTGGCAGCGGTTCGCCGCCGGTGCGGCGATGGCGCTCTCCGCCGCGCTGCTGTTCACCGTCAGCTGGCGGGCCGTCCCGGTCTACGACACCCCGGACCTGATCTTCCTCGCGGCGTGGAGCCCGCTGCTGATCGCCGGGGCGCCGTTCGCCTCGCTGGACGGGCGGCTCAACCTGGAGGCCTGGCGCCGGTTCGGCGCGGACGCGCCCGGGGCGCTGCGCCGCCGGGTGCTGCGCCGCGGCGCCGTCGTCACCACGGTCGTGGTCGGGCTGACCCTGCTGCTCGGCTCGATGCTCGGCGCCGCCGTCCGCACCGGCGCCCGGGCGCACCAGGCGCCGGACCGCCCGGCCACCGACTACGGCACTCCGGTCTGGCCGTCCGGCAGCCCGTCCGGCGCCCCCGGCGGCAAGGGTACGTCCACCACGCCCCCGCCCGCCGCGCCGCGCCCCGCCACCCCCACCCCGAGCGCGACCACCCCGCCGCCCGGCACGCCGTCCGCCAAGCCGGCCACCCCCACGCCCAGCGGCAAGGGGCACCCGGGCAAGGCGGACGCCGGGTCGGGCACCTCCCCGGCCGCGTCGCCCCCGGCGGGCGGCTCGGGCGGCACCGCTCCCGCGTCGCGCGGCACCCCGGGCGCCGGCGGCGCGGGGTCGGGCTCCAAGGCCAGCCCGAACCCCGGCGGGCTGCTCGGCGGGGTGCTGGGCAGCGCGCCGCTGGCCGACCTGTCCGGCGGTCGGGCCTCCCACCCGGGGGCGCCGACCGCGACCTGAGGGACCTGTGACGGCGATCGGCCGGGCGCTCCGTGGGGGAGCGCCCGGCCGATCGCCGTTCGCGGGCGGTGCCGCGGCGGTGCCGCGGCACCGAGGCCGCGTGGTGTGGCGGCCCGGGCCTACCGGAGGCTCCGGGCTAGCGGAGGGTCCGGGCTAGCGGGGGTCCGGGCTAGCGGAGGGTCCGGCCGGCGCCGGAGGCGAGCTCCTTCGCCGCCTCGGTGAGGTCCTTGGCGGTGTCGATCGCCCGCCAGTACACGCCCTGCGGCAACTGGTAGCCCGCCAGCCGCTTGCCGCGGGCGAGTTGGGGGAAGGCGGTGCGCTCGTGGTCGCCCACGTCCGGCAGCAGCTCGGCGAACTCCGGGCTGAACACGTACAGGCCGGCGTTGATCAGGAAGGGCGAGGGCGGGGCCTCGATGAAGTCCAGCACGTTGCCGAACTGGTCGGTCTCCACGGCGCCCCAGGGGATCCGCGGCCGGGCCAGCGCGAGCGTCGCGACGGCGTCCCGCTCGTGGTGGAAGGCGGCCATCTCGCGCAGGCTGAAGCGGGTCCAGATGTCGCCGTTGGTGGCGTACCAGGGCTCGTCCGGGCGGGGCAGCGCCTTGGCCGCGTACTTGAGCCCGCCGCCGCGCCCGAGCGGCTCCGCCTCGACCACGGTGCGCACCCGCAGCGGCAGGTCCGCCTTGTCCAGCCACTCCTCCAGCACGTCGGCGAGGTGCCCGCAGGAGACGACGACGTCGGTGACGCCCTCCTCGGCCAGCCAGGCCAGCTGGTGGCCCAGGATCGGCGTGCCCGTCCCGGGGATCTCGACCAGCGGCTTCGGGCGGTCGTCCGTGTAGGGGCGCAGCCGGGAGCCCTGGCCGCCGGCCAGGATGACGGCCTGGGTCACGGGCGTCGTGGTCGGCCGGGGCTGCGGGTGCGGGGCGGACGGGAGGTCGGCGGCGGGGCGGGAGTCAGCGCTCATGCCTGAACGATAAGGCGGCGGACGGGGGCGTCCGCCGCCTCGGTGGCCTCGGGTTCCGGGCCTTGGGACTTCGAGGCCTTGAGGCCTTCGATGTCCTCGGCGTGCTCGCGTGCTCGCGTGCTCGGTGTGCTCGGCGTCCTCAGCCGACGACGCCGGCCGCGAACGAACCGTCGCAGACCGGACGGGCGAAGGAGCGCGCCCGCTGGACGTCGCCCTGGTACTTGCGCACCGCCGCCTTGCCCAACTCGGTGGACAGCGAGGTGCAGTAGGGCGTCAGCGAGGGCTGCTCGCGCATCGAGCGCTCCAGCAGGTCCAGCGCGGCGGAAGGGTTCTTGGCGCGCAGCTCGTCCAGCAGGGCCACCCGCAGCGACTCCTGCGGGGCGAGCCCGTCCGCGGCCTTGGCCACGGCGCCGGCCGCGTTGTTGGAGCGCCCGATCCCGGCGCCGTCGCCGCTGGACGCCGCCACGACCTGCTGGTCGAGCCCGGTCGGCGGGGCCCACGGGACCCGGGTCACGGCGAGGGTGCCGGTGGTCACCAGGACGACCGGCAGGGTCAGGGCGACGGTCTGGCCGATACGGCGCAACAGCTGCTTCACCCTCAGGAGAGTAGCGGTGGGTACGGGTCGGATCGCCCTCCGTTACACCATCGAGTGACACGGTGTCCGGTTTCGTCCCCTTGCCGTGTTGACGCGGGGGCGTACGGGCGGAGCCCGCCGGACCGCGAGGGTCCGACGGGCTCCGGGGCGTGCCGTGACGTGTCGTGACACGTCGTGAAACTGGTGACGCTTGGTGACGCGCGGTCCGCGTCAGCTGCTCAGACGCAGGCCGGAGCTGGTGGAGAAGACGTGGGTCTCGTTGGCGATCGGCACGACGTGGATGGTCTCGCCGCGTGCCGGGATCTGGCGGCCGGGGACGCGGACGACCAGGTCGTGGTCCTCGCCGCCGATCTGGGTGGTGCCGTAGACGAAGCCGTCCGAGCCGAGCTCCTCCACCACGTTGACCGTCACCGCGACGCCCTCGATGCCGCCCGCCGGGACGATCTCGAAGTGCTCGGGACGGATGCCGACGGTCACCGTCTTGTCGGCGCCGGCGCCGGCCAGGTTCTCGCGGGAGATGTTGACGACCGAGCCGCCGAACTTCACGCCGCCGTCCACCAGCGGCACCTTGACCAGGTTCATGGCCGGCGAGCCGATGAAGCCGGCCACGAAGAGGTTGGCGGGCTTGTCGTACATGTTGCGCGGGGTGTCGACCTGCTGGAGCAGACCGTCCTTGAGCACCGCGACCCGGTCGCCCATGGTGAGCGCCTCGGTCTGGTCGTGGGTGACGTACACCGTGGTGATGCCCAGGCGGCGCTGCAGACCGGCGATCTGGGTGCGGGTCGAGACGCGGAGCTTGGCATCCAGGTTCGACAGCGGCTCGTCCATCAGGAAGACCTGCGGCTGGCGGACGATCGCACGGCCCATCGCGACGCGCTGGCGCTGGCCACCGGAGAGCGCCTTCGGCTTGCGGTCCAGCAGCTCGGTGAGGTCGAGGATCTTCGCGGCCTCCTCGACCTTGGTGCGGATCTCCGCCTTGTTCACGCCGGCGATCTTGAGCGCGAAGCCCATGTTGTCGGCGACGGTCATGTGCGGGTAGAGCGCGTAGTTCTGGAACACCATGGCGATGTCCCGGTCCTTCGGCGGCAGGTGGGTGACGTCCCGGTCGCCGATCCGGATCGCACCGGCGTTGACGTCCTCAAGACCGGCCAGCATGCGCAGGCTGGTCGACTTGCCGCAGCCCGAGGGGCCGACCAGCACGAGGAACTCGCCGTCCGCGATCTCCAGGTCCAGCGCGTCCACCGAGGGCTTGTCCGCCCCGGGGTAGACGCGGGTCGCCTTGTCGTACGTGACAGAAGCCATGGTCGTTGCTCTCCTTCACCGGCAGGAACGTGCCGGACGATCCGAGTAAAGGGGGTGGGTTCGTGCTCCGCCGGCCCACCAGTGGTCTGAACCACTACACGAGCCGACTCCCGGCGACGCTACCTGCGCTTCCGCCGCTTGTCAGCCCCCACCCGACCCGATTTCGGCATCGGTTCCATCACGTCCACCCATCCCACCAACCCCTGGATATCCCCCCATCCCGTCCCCCGCGCCCGGTAGACTGCCCCCGGTGCCGCCGTGATCCCTCGCGGACGGCCACCGTGCCTCCTTAGCTCAGCTGGCCAGAGCACCGCTCTTGTAAAGCGGGGGTCGTCGGTTCGAACCCGACAGGGGGCTCTGCGGCAGGTGGGAAGGGCCGGTCCGGCGGGTGTCGGGCCGGCCCTTTCGTCGTGGGTGGGGTCAGTCCGGGGGGAGGGTGAGGGTGGCCAGCGCGCCGCCGTCGGGGTGGTTGGCGAAGGTCAGGGTGGCGCCGATGACGCGGGCGTGGCCGGTGGCGATGGTGAGGCCGAGGCCGTGGCCGCGGCCGCGTTCGGGGGCGTTGGTGCGGAAACGTTGCGGGCCGTGGCGAAGGAGGTCCTCGGGGTAGCCGGGGCCGTGGTCGCGGACGGTGATCCGCAGGCCGTCGACGGTCAGGTGGACGGGTCCGGCGCCGTGGCGGTGGGCGTTGAGGATCAGGTTCCCGAGGATGCGGTCCAGTCGGCGCAGGTCGGTGCGGACCTGCCGGTCGGCGGTGATCTCGACGGCGACGTCCAGGCCGGTGAGGGAGACGGTGCGGCGCGCCGCGCGTTCCAGCGGGACGGCGGAGAGGTCGGGGGACTCGGCGTCCGCGTCCAGGCGGGAGACCTCCAGCAGGTCCTCGACCAGACCGCGCAGCGCCTGGACCCGGTTCTGCACGAGTTGGGTGGGGCGCCCCGGCGGCAGCAGTTCGGCGGCGGTGACCAGTCCGGTGAGCGGGGTGCGCAGCTCGTGGGCGACGTCCGCGGTGAAGCGCTGCTCGTCCTCCAACCGCCGGTGCAGGGTGCGGGACATCAGGTCGACGGCGGCGGCGAGGTCGGCCACCTCGTCCTTGCCGTCGACGAGTTCGCCGATCCGGGTGTCCGTGCCGCCGGCGGCGATGCCCCGGGCGGCGGTGGCGGCGGTGCGCAGTCGGCGGCTGATCCGGTCGGCGACGAGCACGCCGGCCAGCACGGTGGTGAAGACCGCGGCGACGACGGTGAGCAGGATGATCCGGTCCAGGTCGGCGATGGCCTGCCGGTCCTGGGTGAAGTCGACCCGGACGGACAGCACCCCGGTCTGCACCGGCCCGGCCGCCCACATCGACTCGCCGGCGCCGTCGCCGGCGAGCAGTGAGCCGTGCCGGCCGCCGGCGGCGAGGGCGCGCAGCCGTTCGGGCAGGGCCGGGTCGTTCACGGCGCCGCCGCGGGCGGCCGGCTCGATGTCGCGGCCGTAGGCGTCCAGCGCGGAGTCGAGGGCGGCGAGCGCGGAGGTGCGCGCCTGGTCGACGTGCTGACGGATCATCGCCTGGTGGACCAGCAGGCCGACGGCCACCGCCACCAGGACGGCGATGGCGGCGACGGCGGTGGCGATCTGGCGGCGCAGGGTCATGCCGGGCGCCGCAGCTTGTAGCCGAAGCCGCGGACGGTCTCGATCCGACCGGAGCCGATCTTGGCGCGCAGCCGCTGCACGTGGACGTCCACGACCCGGCTGTCGGCGCCCCACTCGTAGTCCCAGACGCGTTCGAGCAGGGTGGAGCGCTCCAGCACGATCCCGGGCGCGGCGGTGAACTCCAGCAGCAGCCGCAGTTCGGTGGGGGTGAGCGGGACGAGGCGGCCGTCCACCCGGACCTCCATGCTGTCGGTGTCCACCTGGAGGCCGTCGAAGCTGCGGAGGGCCGGGGAAGGGGCGGGCTCCGGCGCCTGCGGCGGCTGCGACGTCCCGGGGGTGTCCGAGGGCGCGACGGGGGCATCGGCGACGGGGGCACCGGACAGGGCACCGGGCAGGGCGCCGGGCAGGGCGCCGGGCAGGGCGTCGGCCGCCGGGACGGCGCGGACGCGGCGCAGCACGGTACGGATCCGGGCGACCAGAACGGCACTCTCGAAGGGCTTGACCACGTAGTCGTCGGCCCCGGCCTCCAGCCCGGAGACCACGTCCACCGGGTCGGTCCGGGCGGACATCATCAGGATCGGCAGCTGGCTCTCCTCCCGGATCCGGCGGCAGAGGCCGACCCCGTCGAGCAGCGGCAGCATGACGTCCAGCAGGAGCAGGTCGGGCCGGACGGCGTGGAAGGCCTCCAGTCCCTCCAGGCCGTCGGCGGCCGTGGTGACCGGGAAGCCGTAGCGCTCCAGGGCCATCCGGGTGGCCTCGCGGATCACCTCGTCGTCCTCGACCAGGAGGATGTGCGGAGGGGCGGTGGTGGTGGGGCTCATCGCTTGGCCTCCGGGAACACGAGGGGCGGGGACGGCGCGGACGGCGCGGAGGCCGCGGACGGGACGGGGGGCGGGAGGGGCGCCGAGGTCGGCCGGGCGGCGCGCGGGGACGGGACGGCGGCCTCGGGGGCGGCCTGTTTCGTCGGCTGCGGAACCGGGCGTACCGCCGGGCCGGTGTCGGGCGTGGGGGTGGCCGTCAGGCGGTTGTCCGGGCGGGTCGGCGGGAGCAGGCCGACGCCTTCGTCCCGGCGTTCCTTCAGGACGAGCCGCTTGCCGTCCCACGCGTAGTGGCTGCTGGTCCGGGCGTCGACGCTGGTCGGCTCGTACAGCCACAGGTCGGTGCCGATGGTGGCGGCGTTGAACGTCGGCAGCACCGGCACCTGGAGGATCGGCAGCAGGCGGTCCTCGACGAGGGTGTAGACGTGCAGCACGACCTGACGGGGGGTGGTGACGACGGCGAGCAGCTCGGGCCGCCCGTCCTCGGTGAGGTCGCGGAACTCGGGGGTGCGGATCGAGCAGCCCGTGCAGGAGCCGAGCGCCTGGCGCTCCTCCGCGCCGACCTTCGGGTCCTTGGCGAGGACGGCGCGGATGTCGACGGCGGTGATGTCGCGCCCTGGGACGGTCAGGTCGGGTACGGGCTGCGGCGGTTCCTGGGTGACGTCGGCCGCGGTCGTGTCCGGCGGCGGGTAGGTGGGCAGGTCGGGCCAGAGCGGTTGGCGCACCGCCGGCGGCGTGACGACCTGGCCGGGACCCTGGTCGCGCAGGCCGCCGGGGGTGGCCCGGCCGAAGGCCAGGGCGGCGAGGGCGAGGACGGCGGCCAGGCCGGCCAGGGCGGCCGCCGGAACGGCGGCGGGTCGGCGGCGGGGTGGTGGTGTTGCTGCCACGGTCGGTGCTCGTCCTCCTGCTCTCTCCTGCGCTCTCCTGCTCTGCGGCGGCGCTTCGGCCGGTCGCCCGTCGGCGCCCCCCGGCGGCGCCACTCGTCACCGCCCCCGTCGGCGCCCCCGGCGGCGCCACTCGTCACCGCCCCCGGCACCGCCCCGTTCGTAGGTCGCGCGGGCGGCGGCCGGTGGTTCCGCGACGGTGGCGCGGGCGGCCGTCAAGCCGGGTCCGCCAGCACGATGATGTTGTCCGTCCAGTGGCCGTCGACGCCGATCCGGCCGCCGCAGGTGATCAACCGGAGCGCGGGTGCGGGCGTGTCGCCGTACACCTGGGCGGTCGGGAAGTCGTCCTTGGCGGCCTGGAGCAGCGTACGGACCTTGAAGTCCACGGTGCCGCCGTCCGCGCGCCGGATCCGGATCAGCTCGCCGGGCCGCAGCTTCGGCAGCTGCTTGAAGACCGCCGGGCCGTGCACGGTGTCGTAGTGCCCGATGAGCACGGCGGGGCCGGTCTCGCCGGGGGTGGGGCCGTTGCGGTACCAGCCGACCTCGTCGCCCCGGTCGGCCGACGGCACCTCGACGGTGCCGTCGGGGTTCAGGCCGAGGCCGGTCACGGGCGCGTCGACTCCGACGGAGGGGATCAGCAGGCGGGTCGGCGGAGAGGCCGGGTACGGCTTCAGGGCGGGCGTGTTCCCGGGTGCTGACCCGGGCGGGGTGCCGACGGTGCCCGCGGCCGCCGCCGGGGTGTCGGTGACGGCGCCGTGTCCGGAGCTCTCGATCCGTACGACCGGGGTCTCCCGGCCGGACAGTGCGAGCGAGGCGCCGAGCACCAGGCAGAGCAGACCCGCGGTGCCGAAGGCGGTGCGGCGCAGTGGGCCCGGGCCGGGGCCGGGGGCGCGTCGGCGGCCCCGGCGGTGGTCCTTGGCACGTCGGTGGCTGGCGGTCCCCGCCACCGGGGCGGCCCCGGCGCCCGGGCGCCCCCGGGGCGGGGCCGGGAGGACGTCCCCCGGGCCGACCGCTACGTGCAGTTCGCGATGGTCGCGGCCGACGAGGCGATCGCCGACGCCGGCCTGGACCTG
>NZ_JBSFKF010000029.1:0-103750 GCF_053598415.1 Kitasatospora sp. NPDC001132
ACATTCCGAACCCGGAAGCTAAGCCTCACAGCGCCGATGGTACTGCAGGGGGGACCCTGTGGGAGAGTAGGACGCCGCCGAACAATTCTTCTGAAAAGCCCCTTCCCATCCGGGAAGGGGCTTTTTGCGTTACCCTCTGCCAATGCAGAACCTGACCCTGACCTGGCAGTCCGCCGGGGCTGCCGCGATCGGTCTCCACACGGGCGCGTACGTCGCGGCGAAGGGGCGGAAGCCGGCGCTGTCCGCGCTGCTGCGGGAGGCCGGCACGCTGCTGGCGCTGTTCGCGCTCTGGCAGCTGGTCGGGCATCTGTCGGTGATGAGTACGGACCACGCGCTGGACCGTGCGAGCTGGATCCACCATACCGAGCAGGTGATCGGGCTGCCGGACGAGGCCTCCTGGCAGAAGGCGGTCACGCCCTACCCGGTGCTGGTGAGGCTGGCGAACTACTACTACGCGGTCATGCACTTCGCCGTGATGCTCGTCGTCCTGCTCTGGGTGTTCGTGCGGCACCGCGAGCGCTACACGTGGGTGCGCAACACGGTGGTGATCACGACCGCGGTCTGTCTGCTGGTGCAGTTCATCCCGGTGGCGCCGCCGCGGATGCTGCCGGAGAGCGGCTTCGTCGACGTGGCCGCCCAGTACGGGCAGTCGGTGTACGGCGGCGCGGTCGGCGGTGTGGTGGTGGCCGACCAGCTGTCGGCGATGCCCTCGGTGCACGTCGCCTGGTGCGTGCTGGCGGCGGTCGCGGTGATCCGGGTGTCAGGCAGTTCACTGCGGTGGATGATGGTGCTGCATCCGGTGTTGACGGTGGCGGTGGTCGTGGTGACGGCCAACCACTTCTGGTTGGACGGCATCGTGGCCGTGGCGATCCTGCTCCTCGCCTACTCCGTGCTGGCGTTGGCGGCACGCCGACGGGGCCGGGTCTCCGTGGGGACGGAGGTCCGGCCCCGCGGCACCGCCGAGGAGCGGCTTGAGCAGGTCACCTGAGCGGCAGGGCGACCTTCCCCCAGGCGCCGTTGCTCAGCGCGGAGGTGGCCCAGTACCAGGCGGCGAGCCCGGACACGGCCGCGATCCAGCCGGCGGCCTTGCCCAGCCCGCCGTAGCCGCCGAAGGTGGCGATGGCGGAGAGCAGAAGGGAGGCCGTCAACAGGCCGTAGACGACGCGGCTGAGCAGGTTCGCGCCCCAGCTCGCGGCGGTGAGGGTGAGTGCGAGCAGGGCCCACAGCAGCAGGAAGAGGCCGGCGGCGTTCTTGCCGGCCCCGCCGGCCGCTGACCAGGTCGCCCAGAAGGCGCCGAGGCTGGTGAAGGCGGTTCCGGTGAAGCCCTCGCCGCCGCGGAGCTGCCAGAGGCCCGCGATGAAGAGGGTTGCGCCGCCGAGCAGATGGGCGAGGTGGGCCGCGTTCCCGACTCCGACGCCGTGCAGGACGCCGGTCGAGAGCAGGCCGTAGGCGAGGAGTGTCAGGCCGAGCGCGAGGTAGCCGAGGTTACTCGCGTCGGCGCCGGTGGATCGGGCGTTCGTTGCCCCGGTAGCGTCGTTGCTCACCGGAGGCTCCTTTCACTCTGGGCGCGCGCAGGGCGCGGTGACGCCGTGGTGTCGTCAGGAGGAGTGGAGGCGGGTGGAGAGAGCGGATGCGCGCGACCGCGCCGAGGGCGCACGGCGGTGAGCGTGCGCGGGCCGCGGTCGGAGGTGATGGGCCGTCGGACGTGTCGGGCCTGCGGAGAACCCGCTGGTCGCGTCCCCGGCCGGGGGAAGTCCCGGTGAGATCGGTCTACCCGACCCGGCCCGCTTGTACCATTGTGAATATAACAATTTGTGACTGCGTCAGTACGGCATGAGCCGCGGGGGTCTCACTCCTTGCGCTGGGTGGGCACCCGCAGGGTCAGGATCGCCATGTCGTCTGACGGCGGCTCCGGGGCGAAGCGCTCGACCGCGCGCTGCACCCGTGCCGCGACCGCGCCGGCGGTCAGGCCGGTGCAGCCGGTGAGCACCTCGGCGAGGCCGTCGTCGCCCAGCATCCGGCGGCCCTCGCGGCGTTCGGTGACCCCGTCGGTGACGCAGAGCAGGACCTCGCCGGGGGCGAGCACCAGGTGTTCGGCGGTGAGGTCGAGGTCGTCCATGACGCCGAGCAGCGGCTGCGGGGTGGCGGCGCGGTCGACCTGGCCGTCGGTGCGCAGTCGCAGCGGCAGCGGGTGGCCGGCGCAGACCAGGGAGAGTTCGGTGCTGCCGTCCGGGCGGGGCGTCAGCTCGCCGTAGAGCAGGGTGAGGAAGCGGCTGCGCGCGCCCTCGTCCAGGATGGCCGCGTTGAGTCGGCGCAGCACCTGCGGGGCGTCCAGGCCCTCGCGGGCGAGCAGCCGCAGCGAGTGCCGGGCCAGGCCGGTGACCGAGGCGGCCTCGGGGCCGGTGCCGCAGACGTCGCCGATGGCGAAGCCGTAGGTGCCCTCGCGGATGGTGAACAGGTCGTAGAAATCGCCGCCGACCTCGTTGCCCTCGCCGGCCGCCTGGTAGTAGACGTCCACCTCGACGCCGGGGATCTCCGGAAGGTCCGGCGGGAGCAGGCTGCGCTGGAGGGCCTGGCTGGTGGCGGTGCGCTCGGAGTAGAGGCGCGAGTTGTCCAGGGCGAGGGCGGCCCGGCGGGAGAGGTCCTCGGCGAGTTCGAGGATCTCCTGGCGGAACCGGACGCCGGCCGGGACGCCGAGCGCCAGCAGGCCGATCACGCGGTTGCGGGCGGTCAGCGCGAGGACGACGGTCTCGCCGAGCAGGCCGGCGAGTTCCGGGCCGTCGGTGAGGCCGCCGGCCTCGGCGGTGTCGGTGGGGGCCGTCCAGAACCGGACGCCGTGGGTGGGGCCGGCCTCCGGGACGGGGGTCTTGTCGAGCAGGTCGCGCAGCGGGTCGATGCGGTCCTCGTCCTCGTGCAGGACGAAGGCGAGCCGGGCCGGGGAGGAGTGGTCGGCGGTGGTGTAGACGGCGCACCAGGAGGCGAGGGTGGGGACGGCCATCTGGGCCATCAGGGCGAGGGTCTGCTCGTGTTCGAGGGTGCCGGCCAGCAGGTCGGAGGCCTCGACCAGGAAGGAGAGCGAGCCGCGGCGGAGCCGTTCGAGCTCGGTCAGCCGGGTGCTCTCGACGGCGAGGGCGACCCGGTCGGCGGCGAACTGGAGGCGCAGCGCGTCCTCGTTGTCGTAGCGGCCCGGCACGGCGGCGGCGATGCCGAGCGAGCCGATCAGCCGGCCCTCGACCTTGAGCGGGACGGTGATCAGGGAGCGCATGCCGCTGTCGGAGAGCAGCGGCAGGCCGGTGGGCCGGGCGGAGAGGTCCTCGTGGACGGAGGGCAGCCGGGCGGAGTCGTAGCGGTTGCCGGTCCCGACCGGGAAGCGGGCGTGCCGGCGGTGTCCTGCGGTGAGGCCGGTGGCGGCGCGGACCTCGAACTCGGCCTCGTCGTCCGTGGTGAGCAGCAGGTACGCGGCGTCGCCGTCGAGCAGGTCGCGGGCGCGTTCGACGGTGCGCTGGAGCAGGGTGTCGAGGTCGTCGGTGGCGACCGGACCGGCCAGCAGGTCGAGCCGGGAGCCGGCCTGCTCGGGGCGCTCGCCGGGCAGGGCGCGGGCGGGGGAGCGCAGCACCGCTCTGTCGGGTTCGAGGACGAGCAGACAGAGCGTGGAGGGGACGCCCTCGGTGTCGCGCAGCCGGACCTGGACGCCGTACACCTCGACCTCGCGGCCGTCCTGGCGGCGGATGCCGTAGCCGCCCTCCCAGCGGGCCATCCGCAGGGTGTCGGTCAGATCGAGGCCGCGGGCCGGGGGCTGCGGCCAGACCGCGAGGTCGGCCCAGGGACGGCCGAGGACGGCGGCGGCGGGGTACTGGAAGAGGGCCTCGGCGTCCGGGTTCCAGGCCAGCACCCGGCCGTCCTCGTCGAGTTGGACGACGGCGACGTGCACCGGTCCCGGGCCGCTGGGCAGGTCGCTGCCGGGGGTGGCGGGAACGGCGTAGCGGGTGCCGAGCACGTGTGCGGGCAGGGTGAGGCGGAACCAGACGGTCTTGCGGCCGGCCGCGTACTCGACGCCCCACCGTTCGGCGAGGGCGGAGCACATCAGCAGGCCGCGGCCGCCCTCGCCGTCCGGGTCGGCGTAGCGGTCGGAGTCGGTGACCGGACCGTCGCCGAGCGAGGGCAGGCCGCGCTCGGGGTGGTGGTCGGTGACCTCGATCCGGACGCTCTCCTCCTCGCGCAGGCAGCAGACCTCCGCGGCGGTGCCGGCGTGCACGACGGCGTTGGTGACGAGCTCGCTGACCAGCACGACCGCGTCGTCGACGACCTCGGGCAGGCCCCAACCGAGCAGCGCGTCCCGGACGAAGCCCCGCGCGGCGGCCGCGGACCGGCCGTCGGGGTCGAAGGTGGCGGCTGCGCGCGCGGTGACCACGTTGCCACTTCTCCTCTGCTGCTCTTGCCCTGGCTGTCCGGGGTGCGGCGCCGAATCCCCGTGCGCGCCGTCGGGGTGATCGGCGGCGCTGGGTCGGGTCGTGGCCCGGTGCAGCGCTCCACCCTACTTTCCGCTTGGTTCCCCGTGGGGGCGGGGAGTCGAAACAGGCACCAGAGGGTGATTCTGCCCACCATGTTTCGGACGGTGCGGTACCAACCGAGCGCAACCGGCCGTGCACCCAATGCCAGTGCTGCCAGACTGGGGGGTCCGCGACGGCCCGTGCGAGCAGTACGGTCGTGTGGGTGCCGGCGCGTCGAGGGCCGCCGGTACGCAGCCCAGCCGGGTCGGTGCCCAGGTGCGTGCCGCACCGGCACGGCCGGTCACCGGACAGTTCACGATGTGGGAGGGGCCCGTTGAGTTCGGCCACCAAGGACGCAACCGGAACGACGCCGCCCGCTCCGCGCGGTGGGCGCCCCGGGGCCGTGCCGCGGAACGCGGCCGGCCGCCGGGCGAGCCACAACCGTGGCGCGGAGCCCGCCGAGCTGCGCAAGCTGCTGTCGGCTCTGACCGCGATGCGGGACGGCAACTTCCGCCGCCGGCTGACCGTCCCGGGGGACGGGCCGCTGGCGGAGATCGCGGCGGTGTTCAACGAGGTCGCCGAGCGCAACCAGCACCTGACCGGTGAACTGGCGCGGGTGCGGCGGGCGGTGGGCCGCGAGGGTCGGCTGAACGAGCGGCTGGAGACCGGCGCGGGCGAGGGCGCCTGGATGGCGGCGGTCGACAACTGCAACGCGCTGATCGACGACCTGGCCCGCCCGATGGCCGAGGTGGGCCGGGTGCTCACCTCGATCGCCGAGGGCGACCTGGACCAGAAGATGGAGCTGCGCTCGCTGCACAGCAACGGGGTGAGCCACCCGCTGCGTGGCGAGTACCTGAAGATCGGGCGGACCGTCAACGGACTGGTGGACCAGCTCTCCGAGTTCACCGACGAGGTGACCCGGGTGGCCCGCGAGGTCGGCACCGAGGGCAAGCTCGGCGGCCAGGCCAAGGTCCGCAGCGTGTCCGGCAGTTGGAAGGACCTGGCGGACTCGGTCAACACCATGGCGGGCCGGCTGACCGCCCAGGTGCGCAACATCGCCCAGGTGACCACGGCGGTGGCCAAGGGCGACCTCTCCCGCAAGGTCACCGTCGAGGTGGCCGGCGAGATGCTGGAGCTGAAGAACACCGTCAACACGATGGTGGACCAGCTGAACGGATTCGCCGCCCAGGTCACCGCGGTGGCCAGGGACGTGGGGACGGAGGGCCGGCTCGGCGGTCAGGCCCAGGTGCCGGGCGTGGCCGGGGTCTGGCGGGACCTGACCGACTCGGTGAACTTCATGGCCGACAACCTGACCGGCCAGGTGCGCAACATCGCCCAGGTGACCACGGCGGTGGCGCGCGGGGACCTCTCGCAGAAGATCGAGGTCGACGCGCGCGGCGAGATGCTGGAGCTGAAGAACACCGTCAACACGATGGTCGACCAGCTCTCCGGCTTCGCCGAGCAGGTGACCAGGGTGGCCCGCCAGGTGGGCACCGAGGGACGGCTCGGCGGTCAGGCGCAGGTGCCCTGGGCGGCCGGGGTCTGGCGGGACCTGACCGACAACGTCAACTTCATGGCGAACAACCTCACCGATCAGGTGCGCAACATCGCCCAGGTGACGACCGCGGTCGCCAAAGGCGACCTGTCGCAGAAGATCCAGGTGGACGCGCGCGGGGAGATCCTGGAGCTGAAGAACACCATCAACACGATGGTGGACCAGCTGGGCGCGTTCGCGGACGAGGTCACCCGGGTCGCCCGGGACGTCGGTACCGAGGGCATCCTCGGCGGCCAGGCCAGCGTGCCCGGCGTGGCCGGGATCTGGAAGGACCTGACCAACTCCGTCAACCTGATGGCCAACAACCTGACCAGCCAGGTGCGGAACATCGCCGAGGTGACCACCGCGGTGGCGCGCGGCGACGTCTCCAAGAAGATCACCGTCGACGCCCGGGGCGAGATCCTGGAGCTGGTGACCACCGTCAACACCATGGTCGACCAGCTGTCGGCGTTCGCCGACGAGGTGACCAGGGTCGCCCGCGAGGTGGGCACCGAGGGCATCCTGGGCGGCCAGGCCCGGGTGCGCGGGGTGTCGGGCATCTGGAAGGACCTGACCGACAACGTCAACTTCATGGCGTCGAACCTGACCGGACAGGTGCGCAACATCGCCGAGGTCGCCGGTGCGGTGGCCCGCGGCGACCTCTCCAAGAAGATCGCCGTCGACGCGCAGGGCGAGGTGGCGGCGCTCGCCGCGACCCTCAACACCATGGTCGACCAGCTGTCCTCCTTCGCGGTGGAGGTCACCAGGGTGGCCCGCGAGGTCGGCACCGACGGCACCCTGGGCGGCCAGGCGAGCGTGCCGGGCGTGGCCGGGATCTGGAAGGACCTGACCGACAACGTCAACCAGATGGCCAACAACCTCACCGGTCAGGTGCGGAACATCGCGCTGGTGATCACCGCGGTGGCCCGCGGCGACCTCTCGCAGAAGATCGACGTCGACGCGCGCGGCGAGATCCTCCAGCTCAAGACGAACATCAACACCATGGTCGACCAGCTCTCGGCCTTCGCCGACGAGGTCACCCGGGTCGCCCGCGAGGTGGGCACCGACGGACGGCTCGGCGGCCAGGCCCGGGTGCCCGGCGTGGACGGCACCTGGCAGGACCTCACCGAGTCGGTGAACGAGCTGGCCAACAACCTGACCCGGCAGGTGCGCGCGATCGCCCAGGTCGCCACCGCGGTCACCAGGGGCGACCTGAGCCTGCGGATCGACGTGGACGCCGCGGGCGAGCTCGACGAGCTCAAGGACAACATCAACCAGATGATCGCCAACCTGCGCGAGACCACCCGCACCAACCAGGAGCAGGACTGGCTCAAGACCAACCTGGCCCGGATCTCCGGCCTGCTCCAGGGCCGCCGGGACCTGGAGGCGGTCGCCTCGCTGATCATGACCGAGCTGACCCCGGTGGTCTCCGCCCAGCACGGCGCCTTCTTCCTCGCCCAGCCGGCCGGCCGCACCGCCGAACTGATCACCGAGGACGACGACGAGAACGACACCGTGCTGCGCCTGATCGGCAGCTACGGCTACCAGCGGCGGGCGATGCCGACCACCTTCCGGCCCGGCGAGTCGCTGATCGGCCAGGCCGCGGTGGAGAAGCGGGCGATCATCCTCAAGGAGGCGCCGCCCGGGTACCTGAAGATCGCCTCCGGGCTCGGCGAGGCCTCCCCGGCCCACATCGTGGTGCTTCCGGTGCAGTTCGAGGGCCGGCTGCTGGGCGTGATCGAGCTGGCCACCTTCAGCTCCTTCACCACCGTCGCGCTGGACTTCCTGAACCAGATCGCCGACCTGATCGGCGTCACCGTCAACACCATCAGCGTCAACACCAAGACCGAGGGCCTGCTGCTGGAGTCCCAGCGGCTGACCGCCGAACTCTCGATGCGGTCCGCCGAGTTGGAGGCCCGCCAGGAGGAACTGGAGCGCACCAACGAGGAGTTGCAGGAGAAGGCCGAGCAACTAGCCCAGCAGAACCGCGACATCGAGATCAAGAACGGTGAGATCGAGGAGGCCCGGCAGGTCCTGGAGGAGCGTGCCGAGCAGCTCGCCCTGGCCTCCCGGTACAAGAGCGAGTTCCTCGCCAACATGTCGCACGAGCTGCGCACCCCGCTCAACTCGCTGCTGATCCTGGCCAAGCTGCTCTCCGACAACAACGAGGGCAACCTCTCGCCCAAGCAGGTGGAGTTCGCCGACACCATCCACGGCGCGGGCTCCGACCTGCTCCAGCTGATCAACGACATCCTCGACCTGTCCAAGGTCGAGGCCGGCAAGATGGACGTCCGCCCGGCCCGGATCGCCCTGGTCCAGCTGGTCGACTACGTCGAGGCGACCTTCCAGCCGGTCGCGCTGGACAAGAGCCTGGACTTCGCCGTCCGGGTCTCGCCCGCCCTGCCGGTCACCCTGCACACCGACGAGCAGCGGCTCCAGCAGGTGCTGCGCAACCTGATCTCCAACGCGGTGAAGTTCACCGACTCCGGAGCCGTCGACTTCTCGATCCGCCCGGCGGGCCGGGAGGTCCCGCAGCACGTGCGCGAGCGGCTGCTGGAGTCCGGTTCGATCAAGGGCCCGGACGACGAGCTGATCGCCTTCGCGGTCTCCGACACGGGCATCGGCATCCCCGGCAACAAGCTGCGGGAGATCTTCGAGGCTTTCAAGCAGGCCGACGGCACCACCAGCCGCAAGTACGGCGGCACCGGCCTCGGCCTGTCCATCAGCCGCGAGATCGCCCGGCTGCTCGGCGGCGAGATCCACGCCGAGAGCGAGCTGGGCAAGGGCTCCACGTTCACGCTCTACCTGCCGCTGCGCACCGAGGCCCCGGAGACCGTCGGCGAGCCGCGCCAGGGCGCGCCGAACGGCCTGACGCCGCGCGCCTCGGTCGGGGTGACCCCGGTGGGCCTGCCAGTGCCGGTCGGCGAGAACCCGGCCGACCACTGGGCCCAGGAGGTCCGCGAGCTGGCCGAGGAACGCCGCCGGGGCGCGCTGGAGCGCCGCCGCAGCGCCGCCCTGGAGAGCGCCGCCGGACCGCGGACGGTGGAGCCCGCCCCGCCCCGCCCGGTCGACGGGGGCCGCCGCTTCGACGGCCAGCAGGTGCTGATCGTGGACGACGACGTCCGCAACGTGTTCGCCCTCACCAGCGTGCTGGAGCAGCACGGCCTGACCGTCCTGTACGCGGAGAACGGCCGCGAGGGCATCGAGATGCTGGAGCAGCACGAGAGCGTGGCGCTGGTCCTGATGGACATCATGATGCCGGAGATGGACGGCTACGCGACCACCGAGGCGATCCGCCGGATGCCCCAGTTCGCCGGCCTGCCGATCATCGCGCTGACCGCCAAGGCGATGAAGGGCGACCGGGAGAAGTCGCTGCAGGCGGGCGCCACCGACCACATCACCAAGCCGGTGGAGACCGACCACCTGCTGTCGGTCATGCACGAGTGGTTGAGCGGGAACCGCGCGTGATCGCGAAGGGAGGAGTGACCCCGGGCCGGGCTCCGGGGTTCACTCCGGCCGGGCGGTCGGTTTGCTGGCGGTCGGGCCCGGGAACCGGGTAGGGTCACGGATCGTTGCGAACAGTGACCGGACGGCGACACGCTGCTGAGCGTGCGCCGGAGCACTGGCAGCGCGCCGCTCCGGATCGGTCACGACGGGGCGATGTGCCGGGCGAGGGGGTGCGGCTAGCATGACCGGGGTAGCGGTGGGCAGTACGCGGGTGCCTGCACCGGGCGGCAGGCAGGCGACAGGAGGGCGAGCCCTGATGCAGAAGGCCAAGATCCTCCTGGTCGACGACCGACCGGAGAACCTGCTGGCGCTGGAGGCGATCCTCTCGGCCCTGGACCAGACACTGGTCCGCGCGGCCTCCGGTGAGGAGGCGCTGAAGGCGCTGCTCACCGACGACTTCGCGGTGATCCTGCTGGACGTCCAGATGCCGGGGATGGACGGCTTCGAGACCGCCGCCCACATCAAGCGCCGCGAGCGCACCCGGGACATCCCGATCATCTTCCTGACCGCGATCAACCACGGTCCGCACCACACCTTCCGCGGCTACGCGGCCGGCGCGGTGGACTACATCTCCAAGCCCTTCGACCCGTGGGTGCTGCGCGCCAAGGTCTCCGTCTTCGTCGACCTGTACGCGAAGAACTGCCAGCTGAAGGAGCAGGCGGCGCTGCTGCGCCTGCAGCTGGAGGAGGGCGGCGACGGGCAGGCCCTCGGCGGCGCGCTGCTGGGCGAGCTGTCCGCGCGGCTGGCGGCGGTCGAGGAGCAGGCCGAGGCGCTCGGCAAGCAGCTGGACGGCGGCGAGGACGCCGGGGTGGCCGCCACCGCCGCGCACCTGGAGCGCAAGCTCGCGGGGCTGCGCCGGGCCCTGGACGCGATGCGCCCGGGCAGTTCCTGATTCCTGCCGCCGGTTCACCCGTCCGGGTGGTCCTGATGCGGCGACCGGGTGAATCCCGGTCAGGGTGACGGTGTGTCTGCGACACGTCCGGGCGCCCGGCCTCGGGCACATGTGCACTGGTCGCCCGCCCCGGTAGGCTGCTGACCCATGGCCACTCGCACGCCCGGGAACGCAGCACGTAAGACGAGTCCGGGACCGTCCAAGAAGGCCGCGGCGAAGGCACCGGCCAAGCCGCCCGCGAAGAAGGCGGCGGCGAAGAAGGCGGCTCCCGCGAAGCGGACGGCGGCCAAGTCGGCCCCGCCCGCCCCGAAACCGTCCAGGTCGGTGCTGATGGGCGCGCTCAACGCGCTGGGCAGCCCGATCGCCGCGATCTTCCGGGGCTTCGGCGACGGTGCCAAGAACCTGCACCCGGACCACCGCAAGGACGGCGTGGGCCTGCTGCTGTTCGCGCTCGCGCTGGTGACCGCGGCCGGCACCTGGTTCACCCCGCAGGGCTGGCTGGGCGAGGGCGCCACCGCCGTGGTGTCCGGGCTGTTCGGCCGGCTCGACGTCCTGGTGCCGTTCCTGCTGGCCGCGATGGCGATCCGGCTCTGGCGCCACCCGGAGCTGCCGGAGGCCAACGGACGGATCATGATCGGGCTGAGCGCGCTGCTGGTCGGCGTCCTCGGCCTGGTCCACATCGGCTGCGGCGCGCCCATGATGGGCAGCGGCGCCTCCCGGATACGGGCGGCCGGCGGGATCATCGGCTGGGCCGCGTCCACCCCGATGATGGCCGCCGCCGGGCCGGCGCTCGCGGTGCCGCTGCTCCTGCTGCTGGCGTTCTTCGGCCTGCTGGTCGTCACCGCCACGCCGATCAACCGGATCGGCGAGCGGGTGCGGGGGATCGGCATACGGCTCGGCGTGGTCGAGCCCAGGCCCGAGGACGAGCTGCACTGGGGGCGCACGCCGGAGCGCGAGCCGTCCACCGACCCGCCGGAGGACGCCGACCCCGACGCGCTGCCGTTCACCGTGGACACGGACGGCGACGACCCCTCGGACGAGGTGGCCGCCCGCCGTCGCCGCCGCCGGCGCAAGCAGACCGAGGAGCCGGAGGACGCCGAGCGGATCTCCCTGGACAAGGAGCCGCTGGACCCGTACGCCACCCGCGACCTCGCCGCCGGCGCGGCCGCCGACCTGGACGGCGCGTTGGTCTACGGCGTGCCCGCCTCCTCCGCGGTGGCGGACATGATGCACCAGGTGCAGGACCGCACCGCACCGCCGGAGGAGCCCGCCGTCCCGGCCGCCCGCAGCGGTGGCCCGGGCGCGCCCGGGGAGCACGGCGCGGCGCCGGTGCGGATGGAGCAGCTCCAGCTCGGCGAGGGCATCACCTACGCCCTGCCCTCGCTGGACCTGCTGGAGCGCGGCGGCCCGGCCAAGGCCCGCAGCGCCCTCAACGACGAGGTGGTCGCCCAGCTCACCGGCACCTTCTCCGAGTTCAAGGTGGACGCCAAGGTCACCGGCTTCACCCGGGGCCCGACGGTCACCCGCTACGAGGTCGAGCTCGGCCCGGCCGTCAAGGTGGAGCGGATCACCGCGCTCGCCAAGAACATCGCGTACGCGGTGGCCAGCCCGGACGTGCGGATCATCAGTCCGATCCCGGGCAAGTCCGCAGTCGGCATCGAGATCCCCAACCGGGACCGCGAGATGGTCAACCTCGGCGACCTGCTGCGCTCGCGCACGGCCGCCGAGGACACCCACCCGATGGTCGTCGGCATGGGCAAGGACGTCGAGGGCCACACGGTGATGGCCAACCTCGCCAAGATGCCGCACATCCTGGTGGCCGGCGCGACCGGTGCGGGCAAGTCGTCCTGCATCAACTGCCTGATCACCTCGATCCTCGCCCGGGCCACCCCGGACGAGGTGCGGATGGTGCTGGTCGACCCCAAGCGGGTCGAGCTGACCGCGTACGAGGGCATCCCGCACCTGATCACGCCGATCATCACCAACCCCAAGAAGGCCGCCGAGGCCCTCCAGTGGGTGGTGCGCGAGATGGACATGCGCTACGACGACCTCGCGGCGTTCGGCTTCCGGCACGTGGACGACTTCAACGCGGCCGTGCGGGCCGGCAAGGTCACCCCGCCGCTGGGCAGCGAGCGCGAGCTGACGCCGTACCCGTACCTGCTGGTGATCGTCGACGAGCTGGCCGACCTGATGATGGTCGCGCCGCGCGACGTCGAGGACTCGGTGGTCCGGATCACCCAGCTGGCCCGCGCGGCCGGCATCCACCTGGTGCTCGCCACCCAGCGGCCCTCGGTGGACGTGGTCACCGGCCTGATCAAGGCCAACGTGCCGTCCCGGCTGGCCTTCGCGACCTCCGCGATGGCCGACTCCCGGGTCATCCTGGACCAGCCCGGTGCGGAGAAGCTGATCGGCAAGGGCGACGCGCTCTTCCTGCCGATGGGCGCGAGCAAGCCGATCCGCATGCAGGGCGCGTTCGTCACCGAGGCGGAGATCGCCAAGGTGGTGCAGCACTGCAAGGACCAGCTGACCGCCGTCTACCGGGACGACGTGACGGCCGGGGGCGGGCCGAAGAAGGAGATCGACGAGGAGATCGGCGACGACCTGGACCTGCTGATCCAGGCGGCCGAGCTGGTGGTCTCCACCCAGTTCGGCTCGACCTCGATGCTCCAGCGCAAGCTCCGGGTCGGCTTCGCCAAGGCCGGCCGGCTGATGGACCTGATGGAGTCGCGCGGCATCGTCGGCCCGAGCGAGGGCTCCAAGGCCCGCGACGTGCTGGTCAAGCCGGACGAGCTGGACGGGGTGCTGATCACCCTTCGGGGTTGACGGACCGGGCCGTGCGGGGCCCGGCCCGTGTCCTGACCCAGGTGTCACTCGTTCGGAGGAGGGTAGGCGCCGTGAGGGGAACCGAACGTCCGTACGTCGCGTCACACGGCGGAAAGCGGACGCCGGGTTCCCGGCGCGGCTCCGCTGACGGCTCGTCAGCGAAGTGTCGGACCCAGGTCGGACAGGGCGCGCGCATTCGGGCCCGTTCCGCTTGAGAAACGATCCGCCCACGCCCCTAGACTGTTCCCCAGCAGGTGGCCATCCGCTCGAAAGGCGTGCCCCGTGACCATCGGCAAGTCCCCCGACCGCGAGAACGCCACGTCGTCCGTCGAGCCGACCGACGACGCGGTGCAGGCGGCCGATGCCCCGAGCATCGGCCGGGTGCTGTCCACCGCCCGGATCGACGCGGGGCTCACGGTGGAGCAGGTGAGTACCGCCACCCGGGTGCGGGTGCCGATCGTCCATGCCATCGAGGGGGACGACTTCGCCCGCTGCGGCGGCGACTTCTACGCCCGCGGGCACATCCGGCTGATCGCCCGGGTGGTCGGCCTGGACGGCGAGGAACTGGTCGCCCGGTACGACGCCGCGCACGGCGGCTCGCCCGCCGACAAGCGCCCGGCGACCCAGCTGATCGACAGCGGCCCGATCAGGGTGCCCCGCCGCGGCCGGCCGAACTGGGCGGCCGCCATGGTCGCCGCGATCGTCGCCGTGGTCGCGCTGATCGGCTTCAACCTGGTCAGCGGCAAGGGCGGCCACGGCGCCACCGGCTCGGCCAGCGCGCCGCTGCCCAGCGGTTCCGGGACCGGCTCGCTCTCCCCCGCGTCCACGCCCGCCGTCCAGCCGCCGGCGCCCGAGCCGAGCGCCGCCGCGATCGCCGCCGTCCCGGCCGACAAGGTCACCGTGAAGCTGGTCGCCGAGGGCACCAGCTGGGTCTCGGCGATGGACGGCAACGGCAAGTCGCTGTTCCAGAACAACATCAGCAAGGGCCAGGACCAGACCTTCACCGACCCCAAGCAGATCAAGCTGGTGCTCGGCAACGGCGGGGCCGTGCACGCGTACGTCAACGGGAAGGACCTCGGTCTCCTCGGCAAGGACGGGCAGGTGGTGCACGTCACGTACACCCCCGGAGACCCGCAGGCTGGCTGACCACAGGGGTCGGAACGCCCACTGATGATCAGCTGATCCAAGGCGCGCGCCCTCCGGGGCGAACGGCACCGGAGCCCGCGCGTTAATCTTGGCCCTATGCCTGAACGCCGTACTGTCGCCCTTGTCACGCTCGGATGCGCCCGCAACGAGGTGGATTCCGAGGAACTCGCCGGGCGACTGGAAGCCGACGGCTGGTTGCTCGTCGACGACGCCGCCGAAGCGGACGTCGCCGTGGTCAACACCTGCGGCTTCGTCGAGGCCGCCAAGAAGGACTCCGTGGACGCCCTGCTGGAGGCCAACGACCTCAAGGGGCACGGCCGCACCCAGGCCGTCGTCGCGGTCGGCTGCATGGCCGAGCGGTACGGCAAGGAGCTCGCCGACGCCCTGCCCGAGGCGGACGGCGTCCTCGGCTTCGACGACTACACCAACATCTCCGACCGCCTGCAGACCATCCTCTCCGGCGGCCACCACGCCCCGCACCTGCCGCGCGACCGCCGCAAGCTGCTGCCGATCAGCCCGGCCGAGCGGCAGTCCGCCGCCGAGGCCGTCGCCCTGCCCGGCCACGGCACCGAGGCCGCCGCCGAGCCGATCGCCGACCTGCCCGACGGCCTCGCCCCCGCCTCCGGCCCGCGCACCCTGCGCAAGCGGCTGGACGACAGCCCGGTCGCCTCGGTCAAGCTCGCCTCCGGCTGCGACCGCCGGTGCTCGTTCTGCGCCATCCCGGCCTTCCGCGGCTCCTTCATCTCCCGCCGGCCCTCCGACGTGCTGAACGAGGCCCAGTGGCTGGCCGGGCAGGGCGTGCGCGAGATCGTCCTGGTGAGCGAGAACAACACCTCGTACGGCAAGGACCTCGGCGACATCCGGCTGCTGGAGACGCTGCTCGGCGAGATCGCCGCGATCGAGGGCGTCGAGCGGGTCCGGGTCTCCTACCTCCAGCCGGCCGAGATGCGCCCCGGTCTGATCGACTCGATGACCGGGACCGCCGACGTGGTGCCCTACTTCGACCTGTCCTTCCAGCACTCGGCGCCCGCCGTGCTGCGCCGGATGCGGCGCTTCGGCTCCACCGACCAGTTCCTGGAACTGCTGGGGACCATCCGCGACAAGGCCCCGCAGGCCGGCGCCCGGTCCAACTTCATCGTCGGCTTCCCCGGCGAGACCGAGGAGGACTTCGCCGAGCTGGAGCGCTTCGTCACGCACGCCGGGCTGGACGCGATCGGCGTCTTCGGCTACTCGGACGAGGACGGCACCGAGGCCGCGACCTACGACGGCAAGCTCGCCGAGGACGTGATCGCCGACCGGCTGGACCGGCTGAGCCGACTGGCCGAGGAGATGACCGCCCAGCGGGCCGAGCAGCGGATCGGCACCGAGGTCGAGGTGCTAATCGAGTCGATCGAGGACGGCGTGGTCGAGGGCCGCTCCGCCCACCAGGCCCCGGAGACCGACGGCCTGACCACCCTCACCGGTGTCGAGGCCCCCGAGATCGGCCAGTTCTGGCGGGCCAGGGTCGTCGCCAGCGAGGGCGTCGACCTGATCGCCGAGGCGCTGGAGCAGGTGCGGTCGCCCAAGACCTCGGGAGTCGGGGAATGACCAAGGGGCCCGGCGCTCCGGCCGCGGCCCACCCGGGCAGACCGGTGGCCGCGGTGCCGTCGACCCCGGGGGTCTGGAACATCGCCAACGTGCTCACGATGGTCCGGGTGCTGCTGGTGCCGGTCTTCGTGGCGCTGCTGTTCGCCGACGGCGGGCACAACCCCAAGTGGCGCTCCGTCGCCTGGGCCTCGTTCGCGATCGCGATGATCACCGACCTGTTCGACGGCGAACTGGCCCGGCGCAAGGGCCTGGTCACCGACTTCGGGAAGATCGCCGACCCGATCGCCGACAAGGCGATCATGGGCTCGGCGCTGATCGGTCTCTCGCTGCTCGGCGACCTGCCCTGGTGGGTCACCGCGGTGATCCTGGCCCGCGAACTCGGCATCACGCTGATGCGGTTCTGGGTGATCCGCTACGGGGTCATCCCGGCCAGCCGCGGCGGCAAGCTCAAGACGCTGACCCAGGGCACCGCGGTCGGCATGTACGTACTGGACCTGACCGGCTGGCTGGCCACCGGGCGGGCCGTGCTGATGGGGCTGGCGGTGCTGCTGACCGTCGGTACCGCGCTGGACTACATCGGGCAGGCGCTGCGACTGCGCCGCGAGGGACTGGCCGCGGCGCGGTCGGGCCGCTGAGCGACGGGGGAGCCGGGTGGCGGAGCGGGACGTGGCGGAGCAGGGTGCGGTGGAGCGGGACTTCCGGCTGGCCGAGCTGGCGCACGCCGCGCTGCGCGCCGAGGGCGGCACGCTGGCCGTCGCCGAGTCGCTGACCGGAGGTCTGCTGGCCGCGGCGCTGGTGGACGTCCCCGGGGCCTCCGCGACCTTCCGGGGCTCGGTCACCGCGTACGCGACCGAGCTGAAGGCCTCGGTGCTCGGGGTGGACGAGGGCCTGCTGGACGTGTACGGGCCGGTCCACCCGGTGGTGGCCCGGCAGATGGCCGAGGGCGTGCGCGGGCTGCTGGGGGCCACGTACGGGCTCGCGACGACCGGAGTGGCCGGGCCCGACCCGCAGGACGGACAGCCGGTCGGCACCGTACACCTGGCGGTCGCCGGCCCGGGGGGAACTCTGGTCAGTTCGCCCCTGCTGTCGGGCGGTCGTGCCACAATCCGTCACGGGGCGGTGACCGCCGCGCTGGAGCTGCTGGTCGATCGCTTCGCACGCCAGGAGTCCTAGGGGAGGGCTCCACCGGAGCGGGACCCGCCGGTCCGGCGCGCGGGTACGGGACAGCTGGAGGATCGTGTTACATCCAACACCCTGGTTGGGCAGAAACCAGGTGGCGAACGAGTTGCATGACGGTGGCGGGGCGGGTCGCGACGGGTACCACGACGGACCCGCGAACCCGGGTGCGACACCGGAACGAGGAGGGGGACGGCCTTGCAGCCCAGAGTGAACACGACCAGGGTCCCCGCACGCGAAGCGGGCAAGGCGGTACGGTGGGGTCGTGACATCTCGATCCGCAGTCCGAGGAGGGAGGCACCGATGATCCTGCTCCGTCGCCTACTGGGCGATGTACTGCGTCGGCAGCGCCAGCGCCAGGGCCGCACACTCCGCGAGGTGTCGGCGGCCGCCAGGGTTTCGCTCGGGTACCTCTCCGAGGTCGAGCGGGGACAGAAGGAGGCCTCCTCGGAGCTGCTCTCCGCCATCTGCGACGCGCTCGACGTCCGGATGTCCGAGGTCATGCGCGAGGTCAGCGACGAACTGTCGCTCGCCGAACTTGCGGCGATGGCCACCCTCTCCGAAGGTGATCTGCTGAGGCCGGTACTCGAACCGGTTCCGCTGCCCGCCCCCGGCACCGACCGGGCGAACCTCTCGCCCAAGGCCGCCGCGATGGACGTGGTCGCCGCCTGATCCCGGCCTCGACTCCCGGGCGCCCCTGTCCGGGGCGAGCGAAGGGAGGGCGGTCGTGCGAACAGACGCGCAGACGCGCCCGACGGCCCGAATACTGGCCCGGGCGCCGCTGTTCCTCCGGGGACGGCGTCCGGTGCGGTGGGCGCTGGCGGTCTCGGTGGCCGGGCTCGCCTGGTGGCTCCTGGTGGTCCGGGGGCAGCTGACCGACGGTGCGGTGCTGGGACTGCTCGCGGCCGGCGGCTGGGGGCTCGGTCTCATCCCGGTCCACGCCGACTGGAACGCGACCGGACCGTCCCGGCGCCCGTGCGCGGAGCCGGTGGGACCGGTGGAGGCGCAGCCGCCGCCGATCGGGTGATTCGACGTGGCCGGGGCCGCGGGGTTCTCGACCCCGCGGCCCCGGCCTTTTCCGTGTCCCGGCGGTTCGTCGGTTCAGGGGCGCAGCCGCAGGCCGCGTGGGGTGGCGTGGAAGCCGGCCTCCTCCAGGGCGCGGCCGAGGGCCGAACCCAGGGCGGGTTCGCCGTTGGTCCGCTCGACCGTGACGCTGCCCAGGGCGCCCTCCCGGACGGCGGCCGCGAGCGCCCCGGCCGCCAACGCCCGGGTGGCCTCGTCCTCGGGCCAGGCCAGCAGGGACTTCCCGCCGCGCTCGACGTACAGCGCCAGCTCGCCGTCCACCAGGACCACCAGGGCGCCCGCCTTGCGGCCCGGGCGGTGGGCCGTGGACTCCCTGCCGCCGCGGGCGGTGGGCGGTTCGGGCCAGGGCAGGGCGGCGCCGTAGGCGTTGGCCGGATCGGCGGCGGCCAGCACCAGCGTCTGCGGCGGCTCGCCGGCCGGGGCGGCCGGCCACTCGGCGGCCCGGGCCCGCTCCAGCCTGCCGTTCACCGAGCGCAGCCGGTCGGCCGCGCCCTCCATGGCGAACTGGGCGCCGCCCAGGCCCTCGACGAAGTACCCCCGGCGGGCCCGGCCGCGCTCCTCCATCGCGGCGAGCACCCGGTAGACCCCGGCGAAGCCGCCGGGCACCCGTTCGGCCGCCACCGTGCCCCGGGTGAGCAGGCCGTGCCGGTCCAGCAGGTTCTGCGCCTGGGCGGTGGCCCGGACCGTCGGGTCGGCGGCGAAGGCGGGCAGCAGCGACCAGCGCCCGGCCACCGTCGGCGGGCCGCCGCGCAGGGCGCCGCCGACCCGGCCGAAGGCCCGGCCGGCACCGCCGTAGCGGCCGCGCGGGGTGGACCGGGGCGCCCGGTGGGCGGTGGCGCCCGCCGTCCGGCCCGAACCCAGCAGGGCGCGCAGCGGGGCGAGGGTGTCATTGGTGACGTAGCCCGCCCAGACGAGGTCCCAGAGCGCCTCGACGACCTCCGGCTCGGAGGTCTCCTCCGGGAGCTGCTGGACGAGTTGGCGGAAGAACAGGCCGTAGCCGCCGGCCAGTGCGGACATCAGGGCGCTGTGCACCGGGGTGAGCGTGGGCGGCACGGGCTCGGGGCGCAGCAGGTGGGCGTTCTCGGCGAGGTGCAGGCTGAGCCAGCCGTCCTTGCCGGGCAGGGCGCCGGCCCCGCACCAGCCGACCTCTCCGGCCGCCATCAACTCGTCCAGCAGCCCGGGCGCGTAGTCGGTGAGCCGGGCGGGGAGGACCAGCTTCTCCAGCGCGGAGGCGGGCAGGGCGGTGCCCTGGAGCTGTTCGACCACGCGCAGCAGGCCGTCCGGGCCGCGCAGCCGGTGGCCGGCCAGGTGCTGCCACTGCGGCAGGAAGGCTGCCAGGGCGCGCGGCGGGACCGGTTCGACCTCCTGGCGCAGAGCGGCCAGCGAGCGGCGGCGCAGCCGGCGCAGCACCTCGGCGTCGCACCACTCGGGGGCGGTGTGCTCAAGAGGGGCGGCGCGAAGCGCTTCCGGCGACGGGTGGGCGGCGGGTGGGAGGTACCGGCCCTGGACCAGGCGGCCCGCGGCGGTCAGGCGGTGCAGGGTGCCGGTGACCACGGCGGTGCCGAGGCCGTAGCGGGCGGCGGCCTCGGCGGCGGTGAACGGGCCGTGGGTGCGGGCGTGACGGGCGATCAGATCGCCCAGCGGGTCCTTGACCGGCTCGGTGAAGGCCTCCGGGACGCCGACCGGCAGCGGGGTGCCCAGCGCGTCGCGCAGCCGTCCGGCGTCCTCGATCGCGGCCCAGCGCTGCTCGCCGGCGATCCGGACCTGGATCACCCGGCGGGCCGCCTCCAGCTCCAGGGCCCAGAGCGGCTCGGCGCCGCGGAGGGTCAACTCGGCCTCGGAGAGCGGGCCGAGCAGGCGCAGGGCGTCGGCGACGCCCTCGGCGTCCCTGATCCGGCGCTCGGGGGTGAGGCGCTGGAGTTCGGCCTCCAGCTCGGTGAGCACCTGGGGGTCGAGCAGTTCGCTCAGCTCGGCCTGGCCGAGGAGTTCGGACAGCAGCCGGGAGTCGAGCGAGAGGGCGGCGGCGCGGCGCTCGGCGAGCGGGGAGTCCCCCTCGTAGAGGAACTGGGCGACGTAGCCGAACAGCAGCGAGCGGGCGAAGGGCGAGGGCTCCGGGGTGGTGACCTCGACCAGGCGGACGGCGCGGGACTCCAGATCGCCCATCAGCTCGACCAGGCCGGGGACGTCGAAGACGTCCTGCAGGCACTCCCGGACGGCCTCCAGGACGATCGGGAACGAGCCGTACTCGGAGGCGACTTCGAGCAGCTGGGCGGCGCGCTGGCGCTGCTGCCAGAGCGGAGTGCGGCGGCCGGGGCTGCGGCGGGGGAGCAGCAGGGCGCGGCCGGCGCACTCCCGGAAGCGGGAGGCGAACAGGGCGGAGCCGCCGACCTGGTCGGTGACCAGCTGCTCGATCTCGCCGGGGTCGAACAGGGCGGCGTCGGCGCCGACCGGGGCCTCGTCCCGGCCCGACTCGTCCGAGGGGCCGCCGAACCGGCTCGACGGCTCCGCGGGGCCGGCGAAGTCGAAGTCGAGGGCCAGCAGGTCGGCGTCGGGCAGGCGGAGCACGATGCCGTCGTCGGCGTGCATGACCTGGGGGTCCAGGCCGTGCTTCTCGCGCAGCCGGGCACCGAGGGCGAGCGCCCAGGGGGCGTGCACCTGGGCGCCGAAGGGGGAGTGGATGACGATCCGCCAGTCGCCGAGCTCGTCCCGGAAGCGCTCGACCACGATGGTGCGGTCGTCCGGGAGGTGGCCGCAGGCGGCGCGCTGCTCGGCCAGGTAGTCCAGCAGGTTGGCGGCGGCCCAGTCGTCCAGGCCGGCCTGCTTGAGGCGCTCGGTGGCGGCCTCGGGCCGCAGGGTGCCCAGTTCGCGGGTGAAGGCGCCGAGGGCGCGGCCGAGTTCGAGCGGACGGCCGAGGGCGTCGCCCTTCCAGAACGGGAGCCGGCCGGGGACGCCGGGGGCGGGGGTGACCAGCACCTTGTCGTGGGTGATCTCCTCGATCCGCCAGGAGGTGGTGCCGAGGGTGAACACGTCGCCGACGCGGGACTCGTAGACCATCTCCTCGTCGAGTTCTCCGACGCGGCCGCCGCCCTTCTTCGGGTCGGCCCCGGCGATGAAGACGCCGAACAGCCCGCGGTCGGGGATGGTGCCGCCGGAGGTGACGGCCAGGCGCTGGGCGCCGGGGCGGCCGGTCACCGTGCCGGCCACCCGATCCCAGACCAGGCGGGGGCGCAACTCGGCGAAGGCGTCCGAGGGGTAGCGGCCCGCCAGCATGTCGAGCACGGCGTCGAAGGCGGACTGCGGGAGGGACGCGAAGGGGGCGGCCCGACGGACCACGGCGAGCAGGTCGTCCACCGGCCAGGCGTCCAGGGCCGTCATCGCGACCAACTGCTGGGCGAGCACGTCCAGCGGGTTGCGCGGGATGCGCAGCGCCTCGATCCGGCCGGCCCGCATCCGCTCGGTGACCACGGCGGACTGGACGAGGTCCCCCCGGTACTTGGGGAAGAAGACGCCGGTGGAGACGGCGCCGACCTGGTGGCCGGCCCGGCCGACGCGCTGCAGACCGGAGGCGACCGAGGGCGGGGACTCGACCTGGACGACCAGCTCGACGGCGCCCATGTCGATGCCCAGCTCCAGGCTGGAGGTGGCGACCACGGCGGGCAGCCGGCCGGCCTTCAACTCCTCCTCGACGAGCGACCGCTGCTCCTTGGAGACGGAGCCGTGGTGGGCCCGGGCGATGACCGGGGGCGCGCCCCTGGCCGCCCCCGAGCCGCCCATCAGCTCGGCCGGGGCGTGCGCCTCGGGGATCGCGGTGCCGGTGGCGCGCTCGTGGGCGATCTCGTTCAGCCGGTTGCACAGCCGCTCGGCCAGCCGGCGGGAGTTGGCGAACACGATGGTCGAGCGGTGCGACTCGACCAGGTCGACGATCCGCTCCTCGACGTGCGGCCAGATGGAGGCTTGTCGCTGCGGGTCGCCGCCGGCGGCGGTGCCGGGGCTGCCGTCGGCGGCCGGGGCGGCGGGCAGGTCGTCCAGGTCGGGGACCGGGACGACCACCGAGAGGTCGAACTCCTTGGCGGCGGCGGGCTGGACCACGGTGGCGCCGCGCCGGGGGCTGAGGAAGCGGGCCACCTCCTCGACCGGGCGGACCGTCGCGGACAGGCCGATCCGGCGGGCCGGACGGTCCAGCAGTTCGTCCAGCCGCTCCAGGCTGAGGGCGAGGTGCGCGCCGCGCTTGGTGCCGGCGACGGCGTGCACCTCGTCCAGGATCACGGTGTCCACTCCGCGCAGGGCCTCCCGGGAGGCGGAGGTGAGCAGCAGGAACAGCGACTCGGGGGTGGTGATCAGGATGTCCGGCGGGTGGGTGGCGAAGCGGCGGCGGTCGGCGGCCGGGGTGTCGCCGGAGCGGATGGCGACCTGGACCTCGGGCTCGGGCAGGCCGAGCCGGACGGCGGCCTGGCGCAGGCCGGCCAGGGGGGCGCGCAGGTTCCGTTCGACGTCCACCGCGAGGGCCTTGAGAGGAGAGACGTAGAGGACCCGGCAGCGGCGCCTGGGCTCGGCGGGGGGAGGGGTGTTGCTGAGGCGGTCGAGGGCGGAGAGGAAGGCGGCCAGCGTCTTGCCGGAGCCGGTGGGGGCGACGACCAGGACGTCCGTCTCCCGCTGGATGGCCTGCCAGGCCTCGGCCTGGGCGCTGGTGGGGGCGGAGAAGGCACCGGTGAACCAGGCCCGGGTGGCCGGGGCGAAGCCGGCCAGGGGGTCGGGGGTGGACGGGGTCGGGTGCTGGGACGCCATGCCCCCATGGTGCCGGGTGGGACTGACATGCGGGGGGTGCGGCGGGACGGGGGCCGAGAGGGGTGCAAGCCGGGGAGCGGAAGTGATGATCCGCTCATATGGTGAGGAATCGGATGCTTGATCCATCCGTGACCGACCGGACCGACGAGCGGAGACCGTGCGATGGTGCAGGCGCACTCGTCGGGCGGGACCGCCCGGCGCCGCCGGGTCCGCGGGCCCGCCCGGGCGCTGCTCGCGATGCTGCTCACCGCGCTCGTGGTGGGGGGCGCCGTTCCGTACGTGTCCGGTCCTGGGCGGGCGTACCTCAGCTACCTGGTGCTGGCCGAGGGCGAGGACGCCGCCGGTGCGGCCCGGGCCGGGGCGGAGAGCCGGGCGGCGGGCGGGCAGGTGGTCCAGGAGTACCCGCAGATCGGGGCCGTGCTGGTGTACGCGACCGGGCCGTTCGCCGACCGGGTGCGGGCCCGGCCCGGGATCGCCGCCGTCGGCGCGACCAGGACCGCGCCGGTGGTCGCGCCGCCGCGGGCGGTGGCGGGGGCGGGGGGCTTCACGGCGGCGACGGCCGCGGGGGCGCGCGCGGGCGCGGGGCCCGGCGGGAGACGGGGCGGCGACCGGGCGGACGCGGGGACCCAGACGGTGCCCGATCCGGGGGAGGGTGACGCCTGGAACATCGCCATGGTCGGGGGCACCGCCGCCCGGACGGGGGACGCCTCGGCGCTGTCCGGCGGTGGCGTGCCGAGCCCCGACGCGCTGCGCAAGGTGCTGGTCGCGGTGCTGGACTCCGGGGTCGACGACACCCACCCGGACCTGCGCGCCGCCGTCGATCCGAAGGCCTCCGCCTCCTGCGCGGACGGTCGGCCCGACGGCCGCACCGGCGCCTGGCGGCCCGAAGCCGGGGTGGTCGAGAGCGGCCACGGCACCCACGTCGCCGGGATCGTCGGGGCCGCCAGGGACGGCCGCGGGGTCACCGGGGTCGCTCCGGGGGTGCGGATCGCCGCCGTCCGGCTGCTCGGGCCGCTCGGCCAGTACTACGCGGAGAACATCGTCTGCGGCATGCTCTGGGCCGCCGACCACGGGGCCAGGGCGATCAACAACAGCTACTTCGCCGACCCGTGGAAGTACAACTGCCCGGAGGAGCGGGACCAGGCCGCGCTGATCGCGGCCGTCGGGCGGGCCGCGGGGTACGCCCGGCGCAAGGGCGCGGTGGTGGTCGCCTCGGCGGGCAACGACGGGCAGGACCTCGGTGCCTCGCGGACCGACGACCGGAGCCCCAACGACCGGCTGTCGGGGCCGGCGCTCGTCCGCCACCTGGGCACCGAGTGCGTACGGCTGCCCGGCGAGCTGCCCGGGGTGGTGACCGTCACCGCGGTCAACCGGGACGGGCACCCGGCGGCGTACTCCAACTACGGGCGCGGGCGGGTCTCGCTGGCCGCCCCGGGCGGCGATCCGGACGGCGGGCCGCACGGGGCGATCGTCTCCGACTGGCCGGAGGGGCAGTACGCGGCGCTGGCGGGGACCTCGATGGCGGCCGCCCATGTGACCGGGGCGGTGGCGGTCGCGGCGGCGTCGCATCCGGAGCTGGGGGCGGACGAGCTGGCGGGGTTGTTGGCGAGGGGAGCGGTGGCGGGGTGTCCGGTGGCGGCTCCGGGGTGCGGGGAGCGGCGGTACTTCGGGGCGGGGCTGGTGGCGCTGCCCCGTTGACCGGGGGCGGGCGCCGGCGGAAAAGCGGGTGACGGGGTGGTGGGGCGGGGGTGAGGATCGGGGCATGGATGATTCGGGTGGGGCCGTGTTCCTGGCGACGGAGCGGTTGCTGTTGCGGCGCTTCACACCGGCGGACCTGGACCGGCTGGTGGAGCTGGACGGCGATCCGGAGGTCATGCGCTTCCTGACCGGGGGGAAGCCGAGCGCGCGGGAGTGGCTCGAGGAGGAGGTGCTGCCGCTGTTCCTGGAGCACTACCGGCGGTACGGCGATCTCGGGTGGTGGGCGGCCGAGGAGCGGTGCGGCGGGGCGTTCCTGGGGTGGTTCGAGTTCCGGCCGACGCGCGAGGGGGAGCGGGGCGAGGTCGAGCTCGGCTACCGGTTGCGGCGGGCCGCGTGGGGGCGCGGGTACGCGACGGAGGGCGCGCGGGCACTGGTCCGGCGCGGGTTCGCGGAGCTGGGGGTGGAGCGGGTGGTGGCGTACACGATGGCGGTGAACGCGGGCTCCCGGCGGGTGATGGAGAAGAGCGGGCTGTCGTTCGTCCGCACGTTCCACGAGGACTATCCGGAGATGATCCCGGGGAGCGAGCACGGTGAGGTCGAGTACGCGGTGACGGCCGAGGAGTGGCGGGCCCGGTCCGGGATACTTGGGGCATGAGGCTGACGGAGTTCTGGCGACGGATGTACGCGCACTTCGGGGAGGCGTACGCGGAGTCGTTCGCGACCGACCACGTGATGAGCGAACTGGGCGGGCGGACGGTGCGGCAGGCGCTGGAGGCGGGCTGGGAGGCCAAGGACGTCTGGCGGGTGGTCTGCGACACCCAGGGCGTCTCCGGGTCGCTGCGCTGAGTGCCGGCCTCCGGGCGGCATGGGACAGACTGTCCGGGTGACAAATAGCGCGGAACAGAAGAATTCGGACCGGGACACCGACGGTGCCCCGGCGGGCGGGGGACCGTGGGGCGGGATGCCGCGTTGGCTGCCGCGGGCGATGGTGCTGTTCCTGGTGCTGGTGGGGCTGTTCCAGCTCGCCGACTGGGCGTTCCGGCAGCTGATCGACCTGTTCGTGATGCTGCTGGTGTCGTTCTTCCTGTCGTTGGCGCTGGAGCCGGCCGTGGACCGGATGGCGGCGCGGGGGGTGCGCCGGGGCGTCGGGACCTTCCTGGTGTTCGTGGCGGTCGGGGTGGCGGTGGTGGGGTTCCTCGCCGCGCTCGGCACGCTGCTGGTCGACCAGGTGGCGAAGATCGCCGGTGACCTGCCGCACCTGGTCGACAGTCTGATCGGGTGGATCAACCGGACCTTCCACCAGGAGCTCTCGCTGGGTGAGCTGCAGAATCGATTGCTCAAGGACTCCGGGGCCATCGAGAGCTACGTCCAGCAGGCCGCCGACAACGTCTGGGGTGTCTCCTCCACCCTGATCGGCGGGCTCTTCCAGGCCTTCACGGTCGGGCTGTTCACCTTCTACTTCACCGCCGAGGGGCCGCGGGTGCGCCGGACGGTCTGTTCGATGCTGCCGCCCGCGAAGCAGGGCGAGGTGCTGCGCGCCTGGGAGATCGCGCTCGCCAAGACCGGCGGCTACCTGTACTCCCGGGCACTGCTCGCGGTGGTGTCCTCCGCCGGGCACTGGGTGATGTTCGAACTGCTCGGCCTGCCGTACGCGGCGGCGCTGGCGGTCTGGGTGGGCGTCATGTCGCAGTTCGTGCCGACCATCGGGACCTATCTGGCCGGGGCGCTGCCGGTGCTGGTGGCGCTGACGGTGGATCCGGTGGACGCGCTCTGGGTGCTCGGCTTCGTGGTGGTCTACCAGCAGATCGAGAACTACCTGCTGCAGCCGCGGATCACCGCGCGGACGGTGGACGTGCACCCGGCGCTGGCCTTCGGCTCGGTGATCGCGGGGGCGGCACTGCTCGGCGCGGTGGGCGCGGTGATCGCGATCCCGGCGGCGGCGACGCTCCAGGGCTTCGTGGGGACGTACGTCCGACGGTACGAGGTGGCCACCGACCCGCGGATCGACCGGGGCGAGCAGCGCAGGGTCCGGCGGGAGCTGCGCCGGGAGGCGGCCCGGCGGCTGCGCCGGATGGTCGCCGGCGACGGGGCGAGGCGCGGGGAGTGATTCGGAGGCGCCGTCCCCGGGGTGTCCCGGGGGCGGCGTGGGCCGGACGTGCGACGCTTGAATCGAACAGATGTTCTTTGTACTCTCCGGCGTGGAGTTTTCCACAGGCCGGGTCCGATCGGGCTCGTTTGTCAGTGGGACGCGCTAGCGTCGAGGACGATGAAGCGCACAGCACAGAACCCGAGGGAAAAAGCCATGGCAGGTACGGACCGCGAGAAGGCCCTGGAGACCGCTCTCGCCCAGATCGAGCGGCAGTTCGGCAAGGGCTCGGTGATGCGCCTCGGCGAGAAGGCCAACGAGCCGGTCGAGGTGATCTCCACCGGGTCCACCGCCCTGGACGTCGCCCTCGGGGTTGGCGGCATCCCGCGCGGCCGAGTGATCGAGATCTACGGCCCCGAGTCCTCCGGCAAGACCACTCTGACCCTGCACCTGGCCGCCAACGCCCAGAAGGCCGGCGGCACGGTCGCGTTCGTCGACGCGGAGCACGCGCTCGACCCCGAGTACGCCAAGAAGCTCGGCGTGGACACCGACGCCCTGCTGGTCAGCCAGCCGGACACCGGTGAGCAGGCGCTGGAGATCACCGACATGCTGATCCGCTCCGGCGCGATCGACCTGGTGATCATCGACTCGGTCGCGGCGCTCGTCCCGCGCGCCGAGATCGAGGGCGAGATGGGCGACTCGCACGTCGGTCTGCAGGCCCGACTGATGAGCCAGGCGCTGCGCAAGATCGCCGGTGCGCTGAACCAGTCGAACACCACCGCGATCTTCATCAACCAGCTGCGCGAGAAGATCGGCGTGATGTTCGGTTCGCCGGAGACCACGACCGGTGGCCGCGCGCTGAAGTTCTACGCCTCGGTCCGCCTCGACATCCGCCGGATCGAGACCCTGAAGGACGGCACCGAGGCGGTCGGCAACCGCACCCGCGTCAAGGTGGTCAAGAACAAGGTCGCCGCGCCGTTCAAGCAGGCCGAGTTCGACATCCTCTACGGCGTGGGCATCAGCCGCGAGGGCGGCCTGATCGACATGGGCGTGGAGCACGGCTTCATCCGCAAGTCTGGTGCCTGGTACACCTACGAGGGCGACCAGCTCGGCCAGGGCAAGGAGAACGCCCGCAACTTCCTGCGGGACAACCCGCAGCTCGCCGACGAGATCGAGCGGAAGATCAAGGGCAAGCTCGGCATCGGCCCGAAGGTGGAGGAGCCGGCCGAGGCCGGGGCCGAGGCCGCCGCCGACGGTGCCGCCAAGCCGATCACCGCGACCGCCACCAAGACGGCCGCGGCGAAGAAGACGGCGGCGGCCAAGGCCTGAGCCGTTGACGCAGCACGACAGGGCGGGCGGCGGCCCGGAGGACGACGACTACGGGCCGCCGGACTGGTTCGCCGCGGTCGCGGAGGAGCCCGAGCCGGTGGCCGAGGCGCCCAGGGGAGCGCGCCCCCGGCGCGGCCGGCGGTCCATCGCGCAGTGGGCCTCCGGCCCCGAGCCCGAGCTCGACCGGGCTCCGACCCGGGCGGTGCGCGGCGCCGCGTCCGGGCCGGAGCCGGCGGAGCCTTCGGTCGAGGCGCTCGGCCTGGTCTCCGCCTCCGAGCTGCCCACCGGCCGTCGCCGGCGGCGCTCGGCCCTCGCGGCCGAGGAATCCGAAGCGGTCGGGGGGGCCGCTTCGACACCGACGGCCGTGGCGAGCGGCCGCGGCGGGGCCGAGGCGGCCGATCGCGAGGGTGCGGCCGCCTCGGCCGCCCGTCGTGGCGGGCGCCGGGGCCGTGGCGCCACCGGGCGCGCCGGGGAGGAGGACGCCGGCCGCGCCTCCCGGAAGCAGGCCGAGGAGTCGGCCGATCCGGAGAGCCGCGCCCGGGACATCTGCCTGCGGCTGCTGACCGGCGCCGCCAAGACCCGCAAGCAGCTCGCCGACGCCCTGCGCAAGCGGGAGATCCCGGAGGAGGTCGCCGACGAGGTGCTCACCAGGCTCGAAGAGGTCGGGCTGATCGACGACGCGGCCTTCGCCGCGGCCTGGGTGGAGTCCCGGCACGCCGTCCGGGGCCTGTCCCGGCGGGCACTGGCCCAGGAGCTGCGCACCAAGGGCGTCGCCGCCGACCTGGTCGAGCGGGCCGTCGCCCAGCTCGACCACGACGACGAGACGGACGCGGCCAGGGCGCTGGTCGAGCGCAAGCTGCGGTCCACCCGGGGGCTGGACCCGCAGGTGCGCACCCGGCGGCTGGTGGGGATGCTGGCCCGCCGCGGCTACTCCGAGGGGCTGGCGTTCCGGGTGGTGCGCGGCGCGCTGGAGGAGGAGCAGTGTGAACCGTCGGGTCGGGAGTAGTGGCAGTTCTGTAGGCGTCTTGGAGTGAACCAGGTCAACTCTTGACCGTTTCGTGACCCCCACCTAGCCTCGCCTTCAGCGCCAGGGGGGCCTGTGGACGGCACCCCGTGCGGCGACGGGGGAGTGGGCGGCAATGGGGATCTCTGCGGGCACCGGCCCGAGTGGCTCGCTGGTGTCGATCGCCGGATCGGCCGCGCTGCTCCTGCTGGCGCTCGCGGTGGCCGCCGGGCTGGCGGTCAGACGGCTCCGGGCGGCCCGGAGCGGCGCGCCGGCCGAGGCCGAGCGGGCCCGTCGGTGGGCCGAGGAGCAGACCGCCGGGCAGCGGGCCGAACTCGCCCGCCGCGAGGGGGACCTGGCCGAGGAACTGCGCAGGCTGCGCCGCCGGGAGGACGAACTGGCGGAGCGTTCGGCCGAGTTGGAGCGCTCCCGGGGCGAGGCCGAGGCACTGGTCACCCGCCGGGTGAGGGCGCTGGAACGGGCCGCAGGGCTCTCCGCCGAGCAGGCCCGCGCCGAACTCCTGCGGGAGGCCACGGAGTCGGCCCGGCGGGAGGCCGCCGTCACCGTCCGGGAGATCGAGCGCGAGGCCAGGGAGGAGGGCGAGCGCCGGGCCCGGGACATCGTCGCCGGGGCGGTCCAGCGGCTGGCGACGGAGCAGACCGCGGAGAGCGTCGTCACCGTCCTGCGGCTGCCGAACGAGGACATCAAGGGCCGGATCATCGGCCGCGAGGGCCGCAACATCCGTGCCTTCGAGGCGGTCACCGGCGTGAACCTGATCGTCGACGACACCCCCGCGTCGGTGCAGCTGTCCTGCTTCGACCCGGTCCGCCGGGAGACCGCCCGGCTCACCCTGGAGCAGCTGGTCGAGGACGGCCGGATCCACCCGAGCAGGATCGAGCACCTGCACGAGCGCAGCCGCGAGGAGGTCGGACAGCGCTGCGTCCGGGCCGGCGAGGACGCCCTGCTGGAGGCCAGGATCGGCGGGATGCACCCCGAACTCGTCCGCACCCTGGGCTCGTTGCGCTACCGGGCGTCGTACGGGCAGAACGTGCTCGGGCATCTGCTGGAGTCCGCGCACCTGGCCGGGATGATGGCCGCCGAACTCGGGGTGGACCCGGAGCCGGTGCGGCGCGCGGCGCTGCTGCACGACATCGGCAAGGCGCTCACCCACGAGTCCGAGGGCAGCCACGCCGCGATCGGCGCGGAGCTCGCCCGGCGGTACGACGAGTCCCCCGAGGTCGTGCACGCGATCGCCGCCCACCACAACGAGGTCGACCCGCGCACCGTGACGGCCGTGCTGACCCAGGCCGCGGACGGCTGCTCGGGCGGCCGGCCGGGCGCGCGCAAGGAGTCGCTGGAGCTGTACGTCCGGCGGCTGGCGCGGCTGGAGGAGATCGCGCGCTCGCACGAGGGCGTCGCCGAGGTGTACGCGATGCAGGCCGGTCGGGAGGTGCGGGTGATGGTCCGTCCGGACGCGGTGGACGACCTCGGCGCGGAACTGATCGCCCGCGAGGTCGCCCGCCAGGTCTCCACCGAGCTGACCTACCCGGGCCGGATCCGGGTGACGGTGGTCCGCGAGAGCCGGGCCACGGCGGTGGCGGGCTAGGCGGCCTTCCTAGGAGACGCCCTGGCTCTAGGAGACGCCCTGGCTCGGGGAGTCCACCTGCCGGGCCGCGGGCCGGTCGGACGGGTCGGGGGCCGGAGTGAGGGTGGCCGGGCCGCCGCGGGCGCGGTCGGCGAGGGCGAGGAGGTCCTCGGCGACGGCGCCCTGGGTGACGCCGACCAGGTGGCCGTCCGGGCGGATCAGCAGGACGGTGTGCGGGCCGGCGCCCGGGTAGTCCTCGGTGACCAGCACCTCGGCGGGGACGGGCAGCGCGGCGGCGACTTCGGCGAGGCGGGGCATCAGGCCGGCGCCGAGCCAGTGCTCGGAGGACCAGACGGCGGTGCCGGGGGCGACCAGCAGCAGCAGGAAGGCGGTGCCGAGCCGGGCGTGCAGGTGGTCGGGGGTGCCGTCGTCGGCGAGCACCGGCAGGTCCGGGACGAGCACGCCGGGGGCGGTGGCGGGCAGCAGCTCGCTGAGCGAGGTGGTGCCGCGCGTGCCGCGCTGCGCCGGGACCCGGCCGGGGACGCCGGAGGGCGCCGCCGGGTAGGCGGGCGCGCCGCCGAACCGGCCGGTGCCGAGCTGGCCGTCGGCGAGCAGCGGGGCGTGCTTGCGGAAGCCGCCGACCAGCAGTGAGCGCCGGGTCTGCTGCCAGCCGCGCAGCGGGCGCAGCAGCGGCATGGACTGGTCGACCGCGCGCAGTCGGGCGCCGACCGCCCCGCGCCGCTCGGCCTCGTAGCCGTCCAGCAGGGCGCCGCCGGGCTGCGGGCCGCCGGAGTGGAGGTGCCAGGCGAGGGCGAGCCGCCAGGCGAGGTTGTCGGCGTCGCGCAGCCCGTCCACGAGGTTCTGCATGCCGAGGGCGCCGTGCAGGTGGGCGGCGTCGCCGGCCAGGAAGCAGCGGCCGACCCGGAAGCGGGCGGCGAGCCGCTGTTGGGCGGTGTGGTCGGCGGCGGCCAGCAGCTCGAAGCGGGGCAGTTCGCCGCACCAGCCGGTGAGGGTGGAGGTGACCCGGTTGAGCAGGGTGTCGCCGGTGACGATGCCGGGCCAGGTGGCGTGCGGGTCCACCGTCTCGGTGGCGGCGGGGCGGCCGGGGGGCAGCCGCCAGTCGAGCCGCCAGACACCGTCCGGCAGCGGGCGGGCGGAGGCCTCGCGGTCGCCGCGCCACGGGGGCTCGCGGTGCAGCCGGGCGCCGTCGAAGGGCAGGTCGACCCGGACGGTGGCGATGGCGTTGCGGTCGACCGCCGGGCGGCCGGGGAAACGGATCTTCAGGAGCTTGCGGACGCTGGATCTCGCGCCGTCGCAGCCGACCAGGTGGCTGCCGCGCCACCAGGTCGTGGAGCCGTCCTGGGTGCCCGTGGTGCGGATGCTGACGCCGTCCCGGTCCTGTTCGAGTTCGACGACCCGGTTGAGCGGGACCAGCCGGATCAGCGGGGTGCCGGTCAGGGCGTCGCGCAGCCCGCGCTGGAGGCGGTGCTGGGGCAGGTGGAAGGTGGGCGAGTCGGTGAGGTCGATCCGCAGCATCTCCTGGCGGCGGCGCCAGACGGCGAAGGAGTCCCACAGCGCGGAGTCCGAGACGGCCCGCGAGTAGCCGATCCGGGTCAGGAAGGCGGCGGTGTCGGCGCCGAGTACGAGGCTGCGGGGGCCTTCGGGGCAGAGCCCGGAGCCCTCGTCCAGGACGATGGCGGGCACCTCGTGCCGGGCCAGGGCGAGGGCCAGGGCCAGACCGACCGGTCCGGCCCCGACCACGATCACCGGGTCCATGAGGGAACCTCCGGGCACGAACCGGCCGATCGGCCGGCGTCAGTTACCGCTGCCGCATATGCCGTGTGGATGCTCCCGGGAGGTGTCACGAAGAGCAATGCAACAGTTCACCTGCGTGTCCGTCAAGCAGAAGCCGAAGTGCGCCGGTTCGCGCCGCGACGGCCGCGTGCTTCGATCCAGCGTGCGAGCGCGGTCAACAGCAGGCACATCGCGATGTAGATCGGGCCGATCACGAGCACCACGGGGATGTAGGGGAAGCCCGCGGCGTTGATCGGCTGGCTGGCGAGGGCCTTCCCGACGAACAGCAGCTCGTGGTAGGTGATGATGAAGCCGAGCGAGGTGTCCTTGAGGGTGACGACCAGCTGGCCGATCATCGAGGGCAGCATCGAGCGGACGGCCTGCGGCACCAGGATCGACGTCATCACCTGCGTCTTGCGCATGCCGAGCCCGTACGCCGCCTCGCCCTGGCCGCGCGGGACGGCGTTGACGCCGCTGCGGATGATCTCGGCCTGGACCGCCCCGTTGTAGAGGGTGAGGCCGAGCACCAGCGCCCACATCGGCTGCTGGGCGAAGAAGGCGTAGTAGAGCCCGACGATCAGGATCAGCAGCGGCATCGCCCGGAAGAACTGGGTGAAGGCCGTGCAGACCCAGCGGACCGGCCGGTGGTCGGAGAGCTGACCGGCCGCCAGCAGGGCGCCCAGCGTGAGCGAGAACGCCGCGGCCAGCCCGAAGGCCTCCAGGGTGGACAGCAGGCCGTCCACGATCTGCTGCTGGACGTAGGTGTACTGGAAGGCGTCCCAGAGACCGGGGTCGAACTGGCCGTTGTCGTTCAGCGCGCTGAAGACGTACCAGAGGAGTCCCGCGATGGCGAGCACCGAGAGGACGCCGAGCGCGCGGTTGCGGGTGCGGGCCTTCGGGCCGGGGGTGTCGTAGAGGACGCTGGCGGAAGCCTGGCGCTGGAACATGCTCATGCGCCCACCTCGCTGCGCTCGGCAGGGGCGTTCGCCCGTGCGCGCCGTTCGATCGTTCGCTCGCTCATCGGGCCACCGCCAGTCGGGATTCCAGGAAGCGGAAGAACGTGGCGACCGTCGCGCTGATCAGCAGGTAGGCGCAGGCCACCCAGAAGAAGATGGCGAAGATCGAGTAGCCGCGCTCGGAGAAGGTCTGCTGGGCGCTGTACAGCTCGGGGACGCTGAACGCGCCGGCGATCGCCGAGTTCCTCGGAAGGGCGATGAACACGCTGCTCATCGGGCCCAGGACGGTCCGGGCGGCCTGCGGCAGGACGACCAGGGTGAGGGTCTGGCCGAAGCCCATGCCGAGGCTGCGGGCGGCCTCCGCCTGGCCGAGCGGCACGGTGTTGATGCCGGAGCGGATCACCTCGCAGACGAACGAGGCGGTGTACGCGCCGAGCGCCAGCACCGCGAACGCCAGGTGGCTGAAGTGCACGCCCAGCGGCGGCAGCCCGAAGGTGACGGCGAAGAACAGCAGGGTCAGCGGGGTGTTGCGGAAGAGCGTCACCCAGGTGGTGCCGAAGGCGCGCAGGACCGGCACCGGGGAGACCCGGAAGGCCGCCAGCAGGGTGCCCAGCAGCAGGGCGAGCAGCGCGCTGAGCGCGCTCACCTCGATCGTCTGTAGGAAGCCGTCGCGGAACAACGCGAAGTTGTCGTCCTCGAACAGGAACCCCATCCGGCGGCCCTCCTCTCAACTCATGGTCGGGAAACCGACGTACGGCGGGCGGATCAGTAGCGCTCGAGGGCGGGGACCTCGGGCGCCGGGGAGCCGGAGGCGCCCAGGGTGGCGTCGTAGGCCTTCTTCCAGTCGCCGTTGTCCTCGTGGGCCTTGAGGGCGTCGCTGATCGCGTCGCGCAGGGCCTTGTCGTCCTTGTTGAGGCCGACGCCGTAGTTCTCCTTGGTGAACGGCTTGCCGACCACCTTGAGCTTGGGGGCGTACTTGGAGGCGTAGCCCTTGAGGATCGCGTCGTCGGTCGTGACCGCGTCGACCTCGCCGGACATCAGCTTCTCGACGCAGGCCGAGTAGGTGTCGAACTGGGTGACCTTCGGGTTGTACTGCTGGATGTTCTTGATCGAGGTCGAGCCGGTGGCGGTGCAGACGTTCTTGCCGCCGGTGCTCTCCGGGCCGGTGATCGAGGTGTTGTCGGCCTTCACCAGCAGGTCCTGGCCGGCGATGTAGTACGGGCCGGCGAAGGAGACGCTCTTCTTGCGCTCGTCGTTGATGCTGTAGGTGCCGACGTAGAAGTCGATCTGGCCCTTGGCGATGGCCGGCTCGCGCTGCGAGGAGACCAGGGTCTGCCACTTGATCTGCTGCGGGGTGAAGCCGAGGTCGGCGGCGATCATCTTGGCGATCTCGATGTCGAAGCCGCTGCGGTCGCCGCTGGCCACGTCCTCCCAGCCCAGGTTCGGCTGGTCGGCCTTGGCGCCGATGATCAGCTGGCCGCGCTTCTTGGCCTCGGCGAGGACCGCGGAGTCGACCTTGACGTCGGTCTTGACGGTGTAGCTCGGCAGCGCCGGGGCGGCGGCGCCGCTGCTCGCGGCGGTGGCGCCGGGCTTGCCGTCCTTGCCGCAGGCGGCGGTGGCGGTGAGCGCGACGGCACAGAGCGCGACGGCGAGGGTGCGGGAAGTCCTCATGAGGTTCTCCTGGGGGTGGGCCGCGGTGTCAACCGGGCTCTGGCGTCTGGAAGGCGGGCACGGGGCAGGGCCTCCGGCGCCGATGCCGGAGGCGCCCCGCTGGTCTCGGAGCGTCAGTGGTGGAGGATCTTCGAGAGGAAGTCCTTGGCGCGGTCGGAGCGCGGCGCGGTGAAGAAGGCGTCCGGGGTGTTCTGCTCGACGATCCTGCCGTCGGCCATGAACAGCACGCGGTTGGCGGCGGAGCGGGCGAAGCCCATCTCGTGGGTGACCACGACCATCGTCATGCCGTCCGCGGCCAGCTGGCGCATGACCTCCAGCACCTCGTTGACCATCTCCGGGTCCAGCGCCGAAGTGGGCTCGTCGAAGAGCATCACCTTGGGCTTCATCGCCAGTGCCCGGGCGATCGCCACGCGCTGCTGCTGGCCGCCGGAGAGCTGGGCCGGGTACTTGTCCGCCTGCGCGCCGACACCGACCCGCTGCAGCAGCTCCCGGGCGGTCTTCTCGGCCTGCGGGCGGGGCACCTTGCGCACCTTCACCTGGCCGATGACCACGTTCTCCAGCACGGTCTTGTGCGCGAACAGGTTGAAGCTCTGGAACACCATGCCGACCTCGGCGCGCAGCCGGGCCAGTTCCCTGCCCTCGTCCGGCAGCGGGCGGCCGTCGATGGTGATCGTGCCGGAGTCGATCGTCTCCAGCCGGTTGATCGTCCGGCAGAGCGTCGACTTGCCCGAGCCGGACGGGCCGATCAGCACGACCACCTCGCCCTGGCCGATCCGCAGGTCGATGTCCTGCAGCACGTGCAGCGCGCCGTAGTGCTTGTTGACGTTGCTCAGCACGACCAGTGGGGCGGCTGCGGGGGTGGAGTCCTCGACCGGGCTCTCGGTCATCGCGCCTGCTCCCTCTGTCGTCGAATCACGCCTGCCCGAGAAGTCTCAACTCCCTTGGGAGGCAATGGTGGTACGAAATCCGGGGGCCGCGGCCGGCGGAGCCGCAGCCCCCGGTGGGCCGACCTTAGGAGCCGCGGCCGCGCGCCGTCAGCCGATCTGAGCGGAACTTGAGGATCACGAAACGGCCACACGGCGCCCACCTGCTGTTCGTGCGGATGCCGACGGGGCATGTCACAGCGGGAATCCGTTCCGGTGCTCCCCGTTCCGCACGTGCCCGGTGCGCGGTCGAGCCTGGCGTCGGGCCGTTCACTGGCCCATACTGCGCAGGACCGGGACCTGAACGATCGGCCCGGTGATCACGGGTGATCACGTGGGGGAAGGAGGAGAACAGGATGCGACTGCTGCTCGTCGAGGACGACGAACGCGTGGCCGCCGCGCTGGTCGCGGTGCTGGGCCGGCACGGCTTCCAGGTCCGGCACGCCCGCAGCGGGCACGAGGCGCTGGACGCCCTGGTGCCGGACGGCAACGAGCCGTACCGAGTGGTGCTGCTCGACCTAGGGCTGCCCGACCGCGACGGCTTCGAGGTGTGCAGCCGGATCAGGGCGGGCAGCGGCGTTCCGGTGATCATGGTCACCGCCCGCGCCGACGTCCGCTCCCGGATCCACGGCCTCAACCTGGGCGCCGACGACTACGTCACCAAGCCGTACGACATGGGCGAACTGCTCGCCCGCATCCACGCCGTGGCCCGCCGCGGCGCCGCCCCCGCCGCGGTACCTGCACCCACGACCGACACCGTGCCCCAGCAGCGCGGCCCGCTGGAGTCCCGCGGCATCCGGATCGACCGGGAGCGCCGGCGGGTCAGCGTGGACGGCCGCGACGTGCCGCTCACCCGCAAGGAGTTCGACCTGCTCGCGCTGCTCGCCCAGAGCCCGGGCGTGGTCTACCGGCGAGAGCAGATCTTCAGCGAGGTCTGGCGCAGCGGCTGGGAGGGCAACGGGCGCACCCTGGAGGTGCACATCGGCTCGCTGCGCAACAAGCTGGCGCTGCCAGGCCTGGTCGAGGCCGTGCGCGGAGTCGGCTACCGGCTGATCCCCGACCGTCCGACGGCCCCCGCGCCCGAACCCGCCCCGCCCGCACCCGCGGAGCACTGACCGCACGTGCGCACCCGCCTGCTCGGCATCCTGATCGCCCTGATGCTCTGCGTCCTGGCCGCCCTGGGGCTGCCGCTCGCGGCGGCGGTCGCGGCGGCCGAGCAGACCAAGGTGGTCGTCGACCGGCTCGACGACGCCGCCCGCCTCGCCCAGGACCTGCCCACCTCCGGCGCCGCCGACTCCGCCCGCAAGGGCGACCCGGAACCCGCCCCGGGCGACCTCAGCCGCAAGCGCGCCATCGAGGCCGAGGTCCGCCGCTACCACGACCTGTACGGCGTGCGCCTGGGCATCTTCCAGCGCGACGGCCAGCCGATCGCCGCCGCCCCGAAGGACTGGCGGGTGCCTGCCGGCGGCTGGGGCGCCCAGGCCTTCCAGGAGGCGCTGGACGGGCGGCGCAGCCACAACCCGCCGCAGGTCTGGCCCTGGACGCCGGACCGGACGGTCACCGTCGCCGCCCCGGTGGTGCGCGACGGCGACGTGGTCGCGGTGGTGCTGAGCGAGTCCCCGACCGAGGCGCTGCGCACCCGGGTGCTGCACCAGTGGCTGGTGATCGGCGGCGGCGAGGCCGCCGCGATGATCGTCGCCGTGCTGCTCGCCGTCCGGCTCACCGAGTGGGTGCTGCGCCCGGTGCGCACCCTGGACCGGGCCACCCACGACATCGCCACCGGCCGGATGGCCGCCCGGGTCGCCCCCGGCGGCGGACCGCCCGAACTCCAGCGGCTGGCCCGCTCGTTCAACGAGATGGCGGACCACGTGGTGCTCGCCATGGACCAGCAGAAGGCCTTCGTCGCGGACGCCTCGCACCAGCTGCGCAACCCGCTGTCGGCGCTGCTGCTGCGGGTCGAGCTTCTCGGCCTGGAACTGCCCGAGGGCCACGAGGAGGAGCTCAGCGGCGTACGGGAGGAGGGCGCCCGGCTGGCCCGGGTGCTGGACGACCTGCTCGGACTGGCCACCGCCGAGCACGCCCGCCCCGAACCGGAGCGCACCGACCTCGCCGAGCTCACCCTGGCCCGGGTGGACGCCTGGCGGCCGACGGCGGAGCAGTGCGGGATCGGACTGCGCTGGGAGGGCCCGGCCCGGGCGATCGGAATGGCCGACCCGATCGGCTTCGGCTCGGCCCTGGACGCCGTGCTGGACAACGCGCTCAAGTTCAGCCCGGCCGGCAGCGAGGTGCGGCTGCGGGTCGCGGTGCGCCGGGACGAGGTCGCGGTGACCGTCACCGACGCCGGGCCCGGCCTCACCGAGGACGAGCTGTCCCGGGCCGGGGACCGGTTCTGGCGCAGCCCGCGGCACCAGAACGTGGACGGGTCGGGGCTCGGGCTGTCCATCGCCCGCACCCTGCTGGCGGCCGGCGGCGGCTCGCTCGGCTTCGCGCCGGTCACGCCGACCGGGCTGGCGGTGACGCTGGCGGTGCCGCGGCCGGAGTAGCCGCGGCCGGGGAGATGCGGGCCGGAGTAGCCGCGGCCGGAGAGTTGGGCTCGGGAGCCGCCGCGGCCGGAGAGTTGGGCTCGGGAGCCGCCGCGGCCGGGGAGGTGCGGGCCGGAGCCGTGTGGGCGGCCCTACGGCTTCACCGAGCGGTAGTAGCGCGCCGCGCCGGTGTGCAGCGGCAGGGGGTCGGTGTAGACGGCGGTGCGCAGGTCGACCAGCTGGGCGGCGTGCACCTGGGCGCCGATCTGGTCCCGGCTGTCGATCACCGCGCGGGTCACGCCCTCGACCAGGCCCGGGTCCGCGTCGTCCCGGGTGATCAGCAGGTTGGGCACGGCCACCGTGGCGACGGCGTCCTTGGGCTCGGCGTTCGGGTAGGTGCCCTTGGGCATGGTGGCCGCCCGGTAGGCGTCGGTGCCGCCGCCCTCGGCGTTGTGCAGGGCCTCGGAGAGGTCGCTCAGCGGCACGAGCCGGATCGGGAAGTGGTCGGAGAGGTCGGTGAGCGCGCTGGTGGGCAGGCCGCCGGACCAGAAGAAGGCGTCCAGCCTGCCCGCGCGCAGGTCGTCGGCGGCCTCGCCGATCCCCTTCGGCACCGGGACGATGTCGTGGTCCGGATCCAGTCCCGCGGTGGCCAGCAGCCGCTTGGTCACCAGGTTCACCCCGGACTGCGGCAGGCCGACGCCGACCCGCAGGCCCTTGAGGTCGGCGGTGCGGCGCACCGGCGAGGAGGCCGGGACGATCAGCTGCAGGTAGTCGTCGTACAGCCGGGCGATCGCCCGCAGCTTCTCCTTGCCGGGGCGCTGGTAGTCGGCGACCGCGTCGGCGGTGGCTATCGCGAAGGTGTCCCGGCCGTCGATCACCCGGGTGAGGTTGTCCACCGAGCCCTCGGAGTTGTCCAGCGCCAGCCGTACGCCCGGCATCGCCCGGGAGACGTGCGCCTGGAGCAGTTGTCCGTACCGGTCGTAGACGCCGCGCTGCACCCCGGTGGCGAAGCGGACCTCGCCGCGCGGGTACCCGGGCGAGCGGCCCGCCGACAGCCACCAGCCGCCGAACCCGGCCACCAGCAGTACCAGCACCAGCACCGTCCGCCACAACGGGCTGCGGGCCGCGGCGCGGACGGCGGCGCCGAGACGGGACGGGGTGGTGTGGGCCATGCAGGGATACTGCCAGGCGCTCCGGCCGAACGGGAGTGGAACGGGGGGTGGAAGCTCCGGGAAAAGCGCTTCGCCGCTGCCCGTACCCTGGTCTGGTGAGCGGTGAGAGCGGATTGAAGAGCTACAAGGTCGTCACGCACGGCTGTCAGATGAACGTCCACGACTCCGAGCGGCTGTCCGGCCTGCTGGAGGACGCGGGCTACGTCAAGGCCGGGCCCGAGGGCGACCCGGACCTGGTGGTGTTCAACACCTGCGCGGTGCGCGAGAACGCCGACAACAAGCTGTACGGCAACCTCGGCCAGCTCGCGCCGGTCAAGACCCGCCACAAGGGCATGCAGATCGCCGTCGGCGGCTGCCTGGCGCAGAAGGACCGCGAGACCATCGTCAAGCGCGCCCCCTGGGTCGACGTGGTCTTCGGCACCCACAACATCGGCCACCTGCCGGCGCTGCTGGAGCGGGCCGCGGTCGAGCGCAGGGCCCAGGTCGAGATCCTGGAGTCGTTGGAGACCTTCCCCTCCACGCTGCCGACCCGCCGCGAGTCCGCGTACGCCGCCTGGGTCGCCATCTCGGTCGGCTGCAACAACACCTGCACCTTCTGCATCGTCCCCGCGCTGCGCGGCAAGGAGGAGGACCGCCGCCCCGGCGACGTCCTCGCCGAGATCGAGGCGCTGGTGGACGAGGGCGTCATCGAGGTGACCCTGCTCGGCCAGAACGTCAACGCGTACGGCTCCGACCTGGGCGACCGCGAGGCCTTCTCCAAGCTGCTGCGCGCCGCCGGCCAGATCGAGGGCCTGGAGCGGATCCGCTTCACCTCGCCGCACCCGCGCGACTTCACCGACGACGTGATCGCCGCGATGGCCGAGACCCCGAACGTGATGCACCAGCTGCACATGCCGCTGCAGTCGGGATCGGACCGCGTCCTCAAGGCGATGCGCCGCTCCTACCGGCAGGAGCGCTTCCTCGGGATCATCCGCAAGGTCCGCGAGGCGATGCCGGACGCGGCGATCTCCACCGACATCATCGTGGGCTTCCCCGGCGAGACCGAGGAGGACTTCGAGGAGACGATGCACGTCGTCCGCGAGGCCCGCTTCACCAACGCCTTCACCTTCCAGTACTCCAAGCGCCCCGGCACCCCCGCCGCGGAGATGGAGGACCAGGTGCCGAAGGAGGTCGTGCAGGCCCGCTACGACCGGCTGATCGCCCTCCAGGAGGAGATCTCCTGGGAGGAGAACAAGAAGCAGGTCGGACGCACCCTGGAGATCCTGGTCGCCGAGGGCGAGGGCAAGAAGGACGACCAGACCCGGCGGCTCTCCGGGCGCGCGCCCGACAACCGGCTGGTGCACTTCAACCCGAGTCTTCGAGGGTCGAACGACGAGCACAGCACGAACCCGGAGGAGCCGCTGCGCCCCGGCGACATGGTGACCGTCGAGATCACCTACGCCGCCCCGCACCACCTGCTCGCCGAGGGCCCGGCACTCGCGGTGCGCCGCACCCGGGCCGGCGACGCCTGGGAGAAGCGCCAGACCGCGGCCGCCGCCAAGCCGGCCGGCGTGATGCTGGGCCTGCCGAAGGTCGGCGCCCCGGCCGAGCTGCCGCTCGCCGCGCCGGCGGGCGGGGCCTGCTGCGGCGACTGACGCCACGGTCCGTACGGCGGCCCGGCCGGAGCTCCCCAGCTCCGGCCGGGCCGTTCGGCTTCCCGGCTAGAGTGATCCGCATGCTGGTAGCCGCCGCCGTGTGCCCCTGTCCGCCGCTGCTCGTCCCCGAGGTCGCCGCCGGGGCCGCGCCCGAGCTGGACGGCCTGCGCGCGGCCTGCGACGAGGCGCTGGCCGCGCTGGTCGAGGCCGCCCCGCAGCTGGTCGTGGTGGTCGGCACCGGGCCGGCGGCCGAGGTGTGGACCGAGGGCGGGGCCGGTTCCTTCCACCGCTACGGCGTGCCGCTGGTCGCCAAGCTGCCCGGCGAGCGGGTCGAGGGGCCGGAGCTGGCGCCCTCGCTGACCGTCGGCGCCTGGCTGCTGGAGCGCGCCGGGGTGAGCCTGCCGACGCACGCCTGCGCGGTGCCCGCGGACGCCCCCGCGGACCGGATGCTCGGCCTCGGCCAGGGCCTGGCCGGCCTCGCGGACCGGGTCGCCCTGCTGGTGCTCGGCGACGGCAGCGCCTGCCGTTCGGTGAAGGCGCCCGGCTACCTGGACGAGCGGGCCGAGGACTTCGACACCGCCCTGGCCGCCGCCCTGGGCACGGCCGACCTGCCCGCCCTGGCCGCCCTGGACCCCGGCCTGGCCGCCGAACTCAAGGCCGACGGCCGGGCGCCCTGGCAGGTGCTGGCCGGCGCCGCGGAGGGCGCCGGCCTCACCGGGCGGCTGGGCTACCAGGACGCGCCGTACGGGGTCGGGTACTTCGTGGCGTCCTGGTCCTAGCCGACCCGGACGGGGGCAGGCCGCGAGGCGGGAACGGCCGGGTCGGGACTGCCGGTCAGGACGGCCGGTCAGGACTGCGGGGGCTGCTCCGCGCCGCCCGGCTTCGGCTTGTGGGCGAAGTCGCCGACCGCGCCCTTGGCCTTGTCCGCGCCGTGCTCGATCTTGTCGCTGTACTTGCCCTTGGTCGCCTTGTCGATCGCGCCGCCGGCCTTGTCCACGGCCTTCTCGATCTGGTCGCTGTGCTTGCCCGCGAACTCGCTGGCCTTGTCCTTGAGCTCCTCGGCCTTGCCCTTGAGGTTGTCCATCAGGCCCATGGCGATCTCCTTCGTCCGCTGTTTCCCGGACAACGTCCGGGCCCGGCAAAGCGTTCGCAAAACCGGCTCAACCGGGGAAACGGCCGGAAAAGGTCCGGGAAACAGTCATATCGTCGCGCAGCCGCAGGCGGGTGGCAGCCCGGTCTCCGGTCACCCGGCGGTTTTGGGAGACTGGAGCGGTGAGCAGCTCCAGCACCCCGCATGTCGTCTCGGTTGTCGGCGCGACCGCCGCCGGCAAGTCCGACCTGGCCGTCGCCATCGCCCGCAGTCTCGACGGCGAGGTGATCAACACCGACTCGATGCAGCTGTACCGGGGCATGGACATCGGCACCGCCAAGCTCACCACGGCCGAGCGCGGGGGAGTGCCGCACCACCTGCTGGACATCTGGGACGTCACCGAGGCCGCCAGCGTCGCCGAGTACCAGCGGCTGGCCCGGGCCGAGATCGACCGGCTGCTCGCCGCCGGCCGCACGCCCGTCCTGGTCGGCGGCTCCGGGCTGTACGTCCGGGCGGCGATCGACGAGATGGAGTTCCCGGGCACCGACCCGGCGGTGCGGGCCCGACTGGAGGCCGAGCTGGAGCAGTCCGGCCCGTACGAGCTGCACCGGCGGCTCGCCGAGCTGGACCCGGCGGCCGCCGAGGCGATCCTCACCGGCAACGGCCGGCGGATCGTCCGGGCCCTGGAGGTCATCGAGATCACCGGGCAGCCGTTCACCGCCAACCTGCCGAGCAACACCGCCGTCTACCAGGCGGTGCAGATCGGCGTCGCCGTGCCGCGCCCCGAGCTGGACGAGCGGATCGCCCTGCGGGTCGACCGGATGTGGGAGGCCGGGCTGCTGGACGAGGTGCGGGAGCTGGAGAAGGCCGGGCTGCGGGAGGGGCGGACCGCCTCCCGGGCGCTCGGCTACCAGCAGGTGCTGGACCACTTCGCCGGCGAGTGCACCGAGGACGAGGCCCGGGCCGAGACCGTCCGGGCCACCAAGCGCTTCGCCCGCCGTCAGGAGTCCTGGTTCCGCCGCGACGACCGGATCAACTGGCTCTCCCGACCGGCCGGCACCGACCCCGTCGAGCTGCTGGAACGGTCCCTCGAACTGATCGGCCGTCAGGGAGTTCCGGCCGCGTAGGAAGGGTTTCCGGCCAATCCGGCGGTGCACCTGCGCGCGCAGGGGACCGTGCAGGACGAACCGGCGGTCACGGCCCGATCACGTGATGGCCACGGATCACCCGTCGACCCCGGTCAGGCCGGGAACGCCCCTCTGGACATGCCATCATCGATGCCGTAGGGGTCGTCCGAACGGGCCGACCGTGCCCGGCCGCGAGTCCGCTCGTGTCGAACTGTCAGGGGAGGCCGTGTGTCGACGGGTACCGGCCCCGATTCCGGCCAGAGCGGAAGCGTCACCGCACCGGCCGAGGAGTTCGACGAGTCGACGATGGGCGACCTCCCCGTGCTGACCGGCCTGGAGGCGCCGACCTCCTACGCGGCCGCGGTGCCCGCCCTGGACACCCGCACCCCGCCCGGCGGCGCGGTGCACGAGCGGGAGATCCGCCCGCTGCGCCGGCTGCGCTGGTGGCAGACCCTGCCGATCGCCCTGCTGGGCACCCTCGGCTCGCTGATGTTCGCCTTCCCGCTCGCCTTCGGCTCGGCCGGGGCGCGCGCCACCATGGTCGGGATGCTCGGGCTGCTGCTCACCGCCGCCTCGATGGGCTGGGGCGCGATGGCCGCCCGGCACGCCGGCTACAAGTGGCCGGGGCTGCCGCGCCGGGGCTCCGGGCAGCGGGCCGGCTGGAAGGCCATCGTGGTCTACACCCTGATCGCGGTGGCCGCCTGCGCGCTCGCGGTCTGGCGGGTCGCGTACCTGCGCTGAGCGCCCACCGGCGGCGCCGGTCCGGGTGCGCCCGGGGTGGCGCCGGTCCGGGAGCGCCCGGGGGCGAGCGGGTGGTTCGCCGCTCAGTACCATCGGAGGGGTGAGCGCATCCTCTCCCCAGCAGGTCGGCATCCCCTTCTTCAAGGGGCACGGCACCCAGAACGACTTCGTCATCGTCCCGGACCCGGACGGCGCGCTGGAGATCGGTCCCGAGACCGTCGCCGCGCTGTGCGACCGGCGGGCCGGCGTCGGCGGGGACGGGCTGCTGCGCGTGGTGCGCGCCGCCGCCGACCCGGCGGCCGCGGGGATGGCCGACCGGGCCGAGTGGTTCATGGACTACCGCAATTCGGACGGCAGCACCGCCGAGATGTGCGGCAACGGCCTGCGGGTCTTCGCCCGCTTCCTGGTCGAGGCCGGCCTGGCCGAGCCGGGCGAGCTGGCCGTCGCCACCCGCTCCGGGGTGCTCACCGCGAAGGTCGCCGGGGTCGCCGAGGACGGCACGCCCGGCGACGTCACCATCGACATGGGCCGGGCCCGGCTGCCCGGCCCCGACGGCATCGAGGTCGCGGTCGGCGAGCGGCGCTGGCCGGCCGTGAACGTCAACATGGGCAACCCCCACGCGGTGGCCTTCGTGGAGAGCCTGGACCACGCCGGCGACCTGTTCGACGCGCCGCTCACCAGCCCCGCCGACGCCTACCCGGAGGGCGTCAACGTCGAGTTCGTGGTGGACCGCGGGCCGCGGCACGTCGCGATGCGGGTGCACGAGCGCGGCTCGGGCGAGACCCGCTCCTGCGGCACCGGCGCCTGCGCGGTGGCGGTGGCCGCCATCCGCCGGGACGGCGCCGACCCGGCCGTCACCGGCGAGGCGGTCTCGTACACCGTGGACGTGCTGGGCGGCCGACTGGTCATCACCGAGCACCCGGACGGCCGGGTGGAGATGGCCGGGCCGGCGGTGATCGTGGCCGAGGGGCGCCTGGACGGGCGCTGGTGGGAGTCGGTGCGCTGAGGTCTGCCGGGCCCGAGGCCCGGTTTGCCCAATTCGTGCGGTGACGAATCCCCCCGATCGGGTGATACCGGTCGCGGACGGGAATCAGGGCGTCGCGGAACGTGCTCTGCTCGGTAGCATGGACCACCGGGTCGATCACCCCATGGGGAGGGGTGTCAAGATCACCCCCCTCGCGCGGGGCGGCGCCCGGCGACCGTTGCCGGAGGTGCCGATGACCATCGAAGCAGCCGGGCAGCCCCTGACGGGGCAGCCGACGACCGTACGGCCGGCCGGGGCCAGGAGGCCCCTCGGAGAGCTCGGCCTGGCCGCCCTCGGCCGGGCCGGGCGGGCGGCACTGCTCGCCACCGGCCGGCCGCCCGTGCCGGACGCCCTGGAGCCGCTCGTCCGGGTGCACCGTCGGCACCATCCGCAGGCCGACCTCGGCCTGCTCGCCCGGGCGTACCGGCTCGCCGAGGCCAGCCACCGCGGCCAGAAGCGCAAGAGCGGCGAGCCGTACATCACCCACCCGCTGGCCGTCACCATGATCCTGGCCCAACTCGGCGCCGGGACGACGACCTTGGTCGCCTCGCTGCTCCACGACACGGTCGAGGACACTGAGTTGACGCTGGACCAGGTCGGCGCCGGGTTCGGGCCCGAAGTCGCCTACCTGGTCGACGGGGTGACGAAGCTGGAGAAGGTCGACTTCGGCGCCGCCGCCGAGGCCGAGACCTTCCGCAAGATGCTGGTCGCCACCGGGGACGACGTCCGGGTGATGGTGATCAAGCTGGCCGACCGGCTGCACAACATGCGCACCATCCGGCACATGAAGCCGGCCAGCCAGGTGCGGATCGCCAAGGTCACCCGGGACGTGCTGATCCCGCTGGCCGAGCGGCTCGGCATCCAGGTGCTCAAGGCGGAGCTGGAGGACATCGTCTTCGCCACCCTGCACCCCGAGGAGCACGCCCGCACCCGCGCCCTGATGGCCGGTCACGAGTCCGAGCCGGACACCCTGCTGGAGCCCTTCGCCCGCCGGCTGGCCCGCCAGCTGGCCGAGGCCGGGGTGTCCGCCGAGGTGACCGTACGGCCCCGGCACTGCGTCTCGCTGCACCGGGTGCTGCTCCGGCGGGCCGCCGTGCCCGGCCCGGACGGCCGGCCGCAGGGGCCGCGTCCGGCCGACTTCGGGCGGCTGCTGGTGGTGGTCGAGGAGAACGCCGACTGCTACGCGGTGCTCGGCGAGCTGCACACCTGCTGGACGCCGCTGCCCGGGGAGTTCAAGGACTTCGTGGCCGCGCCCAAGTTCAACCTCTACCAGTCGCTGCACACCGCCGTGGCGCTCAGCGGCGGCGCGGTGGTCGAGGTGCTGGTCCGCACCCGGCGGATGCACGAGGTGGCCGAGACCGGGGTGGTCGCGCTCGGGGACCCGTCCCCGGCCGGCGCCGTGCAGGACGCCGACGAGCTGGACCGCACCGACCCGGCCCGCCCGGGCTGGCTCAGCCGGCTGCTGGAGTGGCAGCAGGAGACGCCCGACCCGGACGCCTTCTGGTCCACGCTCACCGCCGACCTGGCCGGCGACCGCGAGATCACCGTGGTGACGGAGGGCGGCGAAACGCTTCAGCTGAGGGCGGGCGCCACCTGCGTGGACGCGGCCTACCTGCTCGGCGAGGAGACCGGTCACCGGTGCATCGGCGCGCGGGTCAACGGGCGGCTCACCGCGCTCTCCACCGTGCTGGAGGACGGCGACCAGATCGCGGTGCTCACCGAGACCCTCCCGGCCGGCGGCGGGCAGCCCTCCGGCCCCGCCCCCGAGTGGCTGGCGCACGCCCGCACCCCGGCCGCCCGGCTGGCCATCGAGCGCTGGCTGGCCGGCCACCCGGCCCGGCAGCCGGTGGTCCGCACCGGCCCGGCCGGCGGCCAGCCCGCCCCGCCCGGGCGCCCCGCCACCCGGCGGCCGGGCGCCCCGGTCGCGGTGGCCGGCCGGCCCGGGGCTTCGGTCCGGCTGGCCCGCTGCTGCACCCCGGTGCCGCCGGACGAGGTGGCCGGCTACCCGATCCGCGGCGGAGCGGCGGTCGCGGTGCACCGCACCGGCTGTCCGGCGGGGGAGCGGATGCGCGCGGACGGGCGGGCCGAGCTGGAGGTCCGCTGGTGCCCGGAGGGCGCGCCGGCGGCCGGACACCGGGCGACCCTGCGGGCCGAGGCGCTGAACCGGCCCCGGCTGCTCGCCGACCTCACCGCGGCGATCTCCGGCGCGGGCGTCGGCATCGTCTCGGCCGAGGTCGAGCCGCCGCAGGAGTCCAGGGTCCGGCACACCTACACCGTCGAACTGCCCGAGCCGGCCGCGCTGCCGGGGCTGATGCGGGCGATGCTCAAGGTGTCCGGGGTGTACGACGTGAGCCGTCCGCACGCCCCGGAGGGCGCCCGGGAACCGGGGGAGAGGCCTCCGGGGCGCGCCCCCGGCCCGGTGGCGCGGGGGAAATGGGGATGACCGGCCCGCGTCGGGCGTGCGACCATCATGGGGAATTCACGGCCGGTCCACGGCGTTCTCCGGGCACAGGAGCCCGGGTTCGCGTCCGCGGACCTGAGGGGTAGCTCACCCCGCCCGGACGGTAGCCGGGGCGGCAGCTGGGCAGACTCCGTACGGGACCGCCACCGCGGTCCCCGAAGGCCACCCGTACCAGCGAGCCAAAGGACAGAATGACCTCCACGTTCGACACCCGCGACCACGCCGACGCTCCGCGCCGCCTCGACGGTCTGCGGGCGGAAGCCCTCATGGACGAGGACCTCGCGGCCATCGACGAGGACCTCGGCCACCACTACGACGGCGACCAGTACGACCGCAGCGAGCGAGCGGCCCTGCGCCGGGTCGTCGGCCTCTCCACCGAACTCGAAGACGTCACCGAGGTCGAGTACCGCCAGCTCCGCCTGGAGCGCGTGGTGCTCGTCGGCGTCTGGACGGACGGCACCCTGGAGGAGGCGGAGAACTCGATGGCCGAGCTCGCCGCGCTCGCCGAGACGGCCGGCTCCCAGGTGCTGGACGGCGTCATCCAGCGCCGTGACAAGCCCGACGCGGCCACCTACATCGGCTCCGGCAAGGCGAAGGAGCTGCGGGACATCGTCGCCGCCAGCGGCGCCGACACCGTGGTCTGCGACGGTGAGCTCACCCCCGGGCAGCTGATCCACCTGGAGGACGTGGTCAAGGTCAAGGTCGTCGACCGGACGGCCCTGATCCTGGACATCTTCGCCCAGCACGCCAAGTCCCGGGAGGGCAAGGCGCAGGTCTCGCTCGCGCAGATGCAGTACATGCTGCCGCGGCTGCGAGGCTGGGGTCAGTCGCTGTCCCGGCAGATGGGTGGCGGTGGCTCCGGCACCTCGGGCGGCGGTATGGCCACCCGTGGTCCCGGTGAGACCAAGATCGAGACCGACCGGCGCCGGATCCGCGAGAAGATGGCGAAGCTCCGCAAGGAGATCGCCGACATGAAGAAGGGCCGCGACACCAAGCGCCAGGAGCGCAAGCGCCACCAGGTGCCGTCCGTGGCCATCGCCGGGTACACCAACGCCGGCAAGTCCTCCCTGCTCAACCGGCTCACCGGCGCGGGCGTGCTGGTGGAGAACGCGCTGTTCGCCACCCTGGACCCGACCGTGCGCCGGGCCGAGACCCCGAGCGGGCGGCTCTACACCCTGGCCGACACCGTCGGCTTCGTCCGGCACCTGCCGCACCACCTGGTCGAGGCCTTCCGCTCGACCATGGAGGAGGTCGCCGACGCGGACCTCGTCCTGCACGTGGTGGACGGCTCGCACCCCGAGCCGGAGACGCAGCTGGCCGCCGTCCGCGAGGTCATCGTCTCGGTCGACGCGCAGAACGTGCCGGAGATCGTGGTGATCAACAAGGCGGACGCCGCCGATCCGCACGTGCTCCAGCGGCTGCTGCGCCGCGAGCCGCACGCCATCGTGGTGTCGGCCCGCAGCGGCGCGGGCATCGATGAGCTGCTGCAGCTGATCGACGACGAGCTGCCGCGTCCGGCGGTCGAGGTGCGGGCCCTGGTGCCCTACACCCAGGGCGCGCTGGTCTCCCGGGTGCACGCCGAGGGGGAGCTGCTCTCCACCGAGCACACCGGCGAGGGCACCCTGCTGCACGCCAAGGTGCCGGCCGAGCTGGCCGCCGAGCTGGAGTACTTCGCGGTGGCCCTGCAGGGCTGACGCCGGAGCGTACGCGGGGCCCCGGGACGGTGTTCGTCCCGGGGACCCGCGCGTGCCCGGGCCGGCCGGGTCTCACCTGACGTTCTTGGCGAAGTAGTCGAAGGCCTGCTTCGCCTGGTCCTGCAGGGAGGGGCCGGCCTGGTAGCCGGCCGGGTTGCGGTCGCCGACCGCGCCGACGCTGATCAGGTTGGGCTTGCCGTCCCTGGTGACGAACCAGCCGCCGCCGGCGGCGCCGGCCGTCATGGTGCAGCCGATCACGTACATCGGCGGCCGGGTCCGGTCGAAGGACAGCCGCCCGGGCGCGACCGGGGAGTCGCAGTGCGCGAGCTCCAGCCCGTCGAACGGCCGCTCGGCCGGATAGCCGTAGGCGGCGGCCGCGGTGATCTGCTCGCGCGGGGCGTTGAACCAGATCGGCACCGCCCCGCCGACCGCCTCTTCCAGGGACCTGCCGGAGCCGTCCTCGCCGCTCACCCGCAGGACGCCGTAGTCGTACTGGTCGCGGGCGCCGACGCCGCCCTCCTGGAGCCAGGTCGGCGAGACCAGCGCGCGCACCGCCGTCCACCGGCCGTACGGGGCGGCCCGCTGGTCGGGGTTCGGCTTGCCGTGGACCAGCAGGCCGTCCCGGTTGTAGCCCGGCACGAAGACCAGGTTCCGCAGCCAGCCGCCGCCCTTGCCGTCGTGCAGGCAGTGCGCGGCGGTGTACACGAGGTTGCTGCGGCCGGGGTTGACCGGGTCGGAGACCACGGTGGCGGAACAGGTCGCGTCACCCTGCGGCGTGGTCATGAAGAGCCGGCCGACCACCGAGCCGGCCGGGCCGTACGGGTGCGGCTGCGGCGCGGCCGGGACGGCGGCGGGCGGGGCGTCCCGCTCGACGCCGGGCGCGGCGGGGGCGGTCAGGGAGTACTCCGGGGTGGGCCGGGGCCTGGCGGCGTCCATCCGGGCCGCCGTCCAGGGGCGGGGCGCCGGGTCGTCGGCGAAGGCGCTGTCCGCGACGTAGCGGGCCCAGTCCTCCACCTTCCAGCCGCTCAGGTCGCCGGTGCTGGTGGGCGCGGACCTCGGCAGGGCGAGCGGCGCGGTGGGGGGCCGGGCGGGGCCCTCCGGGCCGCACCCGGCCGCGCCCAGCGCGAGCGCGGCGAGCAGCGCGGCGCCGGCCGTCGCGGCCCGGCGCCCGCGGCTGGTGGTTCTCGGCATGCTGGCTCGCCCCCCGTGCTGTGCTGGTGGTTCCGTCACCGCCCCCGGTGGCGGCCGCTGCCGCGTCCCGGGTGGCCGGTCACTTCTTGGAGATCCAGTCCAGCGCCTGCCGGGCGACCGCCTCCAGGTACGGGCCGCTCAGCGAGGTGTGCTCCTGGGTGCCGATCGAGGTGTTGCTGACCAGGGCGGTCCTGCCGTCCGGCATGGTGGCGAACCAGCCGCCGCCGCTGGCGCCCTGGGTCATGTTGCAGCCGATGGTCAGCATGGTCGGGCGCTTGGCGTCGAAGGAGAGCCGGGTGGGCTTGCCGCCTTCGCACCTGTACAGCTCCTGGCCGTCGAACGGCTTCATCAGCGGGTAGCCGACGGCCGCGACCTTGAGCTGGTCGCGCGGGGCGTCGAACCAGACCGGGACGGCCGAACCGACCGTCTCCTCCAGGGACTTGCCGGTGTCGTTCTGGTTGCGCACGCGCATGACCGCGAAGTCGTACTGGTTGGCGGCGTCGCCGCTGCCGCCGCCCTCGACCATCCACTGCGGCGAGGTGGTGACCTGGTCGGCCCACCAGGTGCCGAGCGGGGCCAGCTCGGACAGCGGGGCGCGCTTGCCGCCGCTGGAGGCACCCGAGTTGTTGTAGGCGGGCACGAAGACCAGGTCCTTGTAGAAGTTCCCGCCCTTGCCCTCGTGCACGCAGTGGCCGGCCGTCCAGACCAGGTTGCTCTTGCCCGGGTGCTGCGGGTCGGCGATCACCGTCGCCGAGCAGTTGCCGCGGCCGCCCTGGGCGGAGAAGAACACCTTGCCGGAGGGCTGCTTCGTGTACGGGCGGGGCATCGCCACGGCCTTGACCAGCGCGGGCTCGGGGTCGGTCACGCCGTCGTCGGTGGCCGGCGCGGGCGTGGCCGGGGCGGGCTTGGCGGCGGGCGGCGCCGGGTCGGCGGGCTTGGAGTCGCCCATCTTGTCCGGGTCCCAGAAGTCCTTCACCACCGGGTTGTTGAAGACGTGCTTGGACGCCCACTTGTCCCAGTCCTCGTACTTCCACTTCTTCAGGTCGTCCCAGCTCCTGGGCAGTCCCTCCAGCAGGCTGGTCGGGATCCCGGACGGGAGGGTGATCCCGCCGATCACCCCGCCCGAGCCCGCGGCCGGGGTCGTGGAGGAGGAGGGCGGTGCCGCGGCGGCGGTCCCGCCGCCGCCCGCCGGGCCGTCCGGCCCGCAGGCGGTCACGGCGAGCAGTGTGCCCGCGGCCAGGGCGGCGGCCAGGGCTGACCGGTGGATCGTGGGCATCTGTGCGCTTCCCCCTGTGCTCGTTCGATCGGTGCCGGGTGCCGGGCGGTGCCGGGCCCCCTGACGGTGCCGGGCCGGCGGCTTCGGACCGGAGCGGTACGGGCCCGGCCGGTTCGCGGTGCGGCGCTCCGCCGTCCTGGAGTCTTCCATCGCAGACGAGGACGGCGGTGCCCGCCCCCCGGGTTGCGGCGCGGGCCGGAGGTCACCGATCCGTGACCCGGGCTCGGCCGGCGCACCGGCCCAGCAGGGCGATCGGCCCCGGAGGTGGACAATCGCCGATTCTCACCCGGACGAGTGAGCCGTCCTTGTGATCACCCGTCATGGATAGGTAACCCTTACCTGACGCGACGGTGCGGGTGCCCGCCGATCCCCTCCACCACAGTGCGCGTCCGCACCCCCACGCGCCCCAAGGAGCAGCCTTGAGCACCGCCGCCCTCACCGGAGCCCCGCCCGTACCGCCGCCCGCTGTGGAGCGGGCGGACCCCGAGCACGACCTGCTGCTGCACCCCGACCCGGCCGTCGCCGCCGAACAGGCGGGACTGGAGGCCCTGCTGCGCTGCTGGACGCGCGAGACCGGAGCCCGGCCCGGACCGGACGGCAGGCTGCGGATCGGCGTCCTCGGCGGGGCCGCCCGGCTCACCGCCCCCGTTCGCTACTGGTCGCCCGGCGGCTGGCACCGCTTCGGGCCCGCCACCCTCGCGGTCGGGGAGGCCACCGCGGCGGGCGACGTCGCCGAAGCCCCGGTGGACGCCGTCACCACCGCCGCGCTGCTCGCCGCCGCGGCCGCCGAACGGCCCGACCCCGGGCAGGTCGCCGACCTGGCCGCCAGGGTCGCCGACTCGGTCGTGCGCACCGCCGAGATCCTCGCCCACCGCCGCACCGCCGCCACCCCCGGCGGCCCCGAGCGCTCCCGCTTCCTCGCCGCCGAGCAGTCCCTGCTGCTCGGCCACCCGCTGCACCCCACGCCGAAGAGCCGCGACGGCCTCGGCCCCGCCCAGAGCGCCGCCTACTCGCCCGAACTGCACGGCTCCTTCCAACTGCACTGGTACGCCGTGGACCGCGAGCTGCTCGCGGCCGGCTCCGCCGTCGCCGAGAGCGCCGAACAGCTCACCGCCGGCCTCCTCGACGGCGGCACGGCGCTGCCGCCCGGCACCGCCGCCGTCCCGCTGCACCCCTGGCAGGCCCGCGAACTCGCCCACCGCCCGGCCGTCGCCGCACTGCTCGCCGACGGGCTGCTGCACGACCTCGGCCCGGCCGGCGAGCCCTGGTACCCCACCTCCTCGGTGCGCACCGTCTACCGGCCCGGTAGCCCGTGGATGCTCAAGCTCTCGCTCGGCCTGCGGATCACCAACTCCCGCCGGGAGAACCTGCGCAAGGAACTCCACCGCGGCCTGGAGATGCACCGGCTGCTGGAGAGCGGACTGGCCGCCGAGTGGCGGGCCGCCCACCCCGGCTTCGACATCGTCCGCGACCCGGCCTGGATCGGCGTCGACCACCCCGACCTCGGCGACCCGGGCGGCCTGGACACCGTGCTGCGCGCCCAGCCCTTCGCGCCCGCCGAGCGCGCGCTTTGCGTCGCCGGACTGGTCGCCGAACAGCCGCTGGGCACCGGCGACACCGTGCCCTCCCGGCTCGGCGACACCCTGCGGGCGCTCGCAGCCCGCTTCGCCCGCCCGCTGCCGACCGTCGCCGCCGAATGGTTCCTGCGCTACCTGGACGCGGTCGTGCTGCCCATCCTCTGGCTGGACGGCCGGGGCGGCATCGCCCTGGAGGCGCACCAGCAGAACAGCCTCGTGCTGCTGGACGCCGCGGGCTGGCCGCGCGGCGGCCGCTACCGCGACAACCAGGGCTACTACTACCGGGAGAGCGCCACCGCCAGGCTCGCCGCCCGGCTGCCCGGGCTCGGCACGGACAGCGACACCTTCCTGCCGGACGAGGTGATCGACCACCACTTCGCCTACTACCTCGGCATCAACCACGTGCTCGGCCTGATCGGCGCCTTCGGCTCCCAGCGGCTCGCCGACGAGACGGTGCTGCTGGCTGCGCTGCGCCGGTTCCTGGCCGGCCCGCGGGCCGCCGCCACCGGCTCGGCGCTGCCCGCGCTGCTGCTGGACGCGCCCACCCTGCCCTGCAAGGCCAACCTGCTCACCCGGATCAACGGCATGGACGAGCTGGTCGGCCCGGTCGCCAGCCAGTCCGTGTACGTGGACATCCCCAACCCGGTGGCGGGCGCCTGATGCTCTGCGACCCGCCCGGGTGGGGCTCCGTCCCCACCCCGGCCGGCGAGTTCCGGCTCGGCCCGGTCCGGCTGCCCGCCGACCTGGCACTGCTCGCCGGGTGGATGAACGACCCCGAGGTCGACGCCTTCTGGGAACTCGCCGGGCCGCCGGAGGTCACCGAACGGCACGTCCGGGCCCAGCTGGAGGGCGACGGCCGCAGCACCCCGTGCCTCGGCCTGCTCGACGGCGAGCCGCTGAGCTACTGGGAGGTCTACCGCGCCGACCTCGACCCGCTCGCCGCGCACTACCCGGCCCGGCCGCACGACACCGGCGTGCACCTGCTGCTCGGTCCCGCCGCCAGCCGTGGCCGCGGGCTCGGCGCCGTCCTCCTGGCCGCTTTTGCAGAATTGATTCTGCTCCGGAACCCGCGCTGCGAACGGGTGGTGGCCGAGCCGGACGTCCGCAACCGGCGGTCCGTCCGGGCCTTCGAACGAGCCGGATTCCGGGCCGTCGCCGAACTCGACCTGCCCGACAAGCGCGCCGCCCTGATGGTCCGCGACCGGGCCGACGGGCCCGTCGCGCAGGCCCAACTCCCCGCCTAGGACAACCCTGTGGACACCACGACACACCCTCCGTACGACCTGCTCGGCGTCGGCATCGGTCCGTTCAACCTCTCGCTCGCCGCACTCGCCGAGCCCGTCCCCGGCCTGCGCACGCTCTTCTGCGACCAGCGCCCGGAGTTCCGCTGGCACCACGGGATGCTGGTGGACGGAGCCCGGATGCAGGTGCCGTTCCTCGCCGACCTGGTCTCCCTGGTCGACCCGACCAGCCCGTGGTCCTTCCTCAACTACCTGCGCGACCAGGACCGGCTGTTCCCGTTCTACTTCGCCGAGCGCTTCCAGCTGCCGCGCCGCGAGTACGACCACTACTGCCGCTGGGCCGCCGAGCGGCTCGCCAACTGCCGCTTCGGCACCGAGGTCACCGCCCTGCGCTGGGACGCCCCCTGGTACCGCGTCGAGCTGACCGACACCGCCACCGGCCGGCGCTCCGAGGCCAGGGCCCGCAACCTCGCCCTCGGCGTCGGCACCCGGCCGGTCCTGCCCGAGGCCTTCGCCGCGCTGGCCGGCCACCCCCGGGCCTTCCACTCCGCGGAGTACCTGGACCGCCGCGCCGACCTGGCCGGCACCCGGGACATCACCGTGGTCGGCAGCGGACAGTCCGGTGCCGAGGTCTTCCTCGACCTGCTCCGGCACCACGAGGGCGACGGCGTCCGGCTGCGCTGGCTCACCCGCACCAGGGCGCTCGCCCCCATGGAGTACTCCAAACTCGGCCTGGAACACTTCACCCCCGACTACACCCGCTACTTCCACGGCCTGTCCGCACCCGTCCGGGACGCGCTGGTCGCCGCCCAGTGGCAGCTGCACAAGGCCGCCAGCGCCGAGACCCTCGCCGAGATCCACGACCACCTCTACGAGCGCACCATCGGCCGCCCGATCGACACCGCCCAGGTCGAGATCACCCCCGGCACCGCCGTCACCGCCGCCCGCCCCGGCCCCTGCGGCGGCCTCGAACTGCACTGCCGACACACCGACTCCGGCGCCGAACACCTGCTGCGCACCGACGCCGTGGTGCTCGCCACCGGCTACCGGGCGGCCCGCCCGGCCGCCCTCGAACCGCTCGCCGAACTGATCGACTGGGACGAGGCCGGGCGCTACCGGGTAAACCTGGACCACCGGGTCGCCACCCGGCCCGAACTCACCGGCGGGCTGTACGTCCAGAACGCCGAACTGCACACCCACGGCGTCGGCACCCCCGACCTCGGACTCGGCGCCCACCGGGCCGCCGTGATCCTCAACGCCGTCACCGGGCGCACCGTCCACCGGCTGCCCGGCCGCACCGCCTGGACCGGCTTCGCGCCGCCCGTCACGGCCGCCGCGTCCGCGACCTTCGACCAGACCACCGTCGTCCCCCGCCCCCAGGAGTTGACCCGTGCCGCAACCGTCGGCCGCTGAACCGCCGCTCCACCTGCCCCCGCACCTCACCGCCGGGCACTGGCAGCGGGCCGGCCGCGCCCTGCTGGCCAAGATGCTGGGCGAGTTCGCCTACGAGGAGCTGCTCCGGCCCGTCCCCGGGGACGCGCCCGGCGAGTACCGGCTGGAGCTGCCCGAGGCCGAGTACCGCTTCACCGCCCGGCGCGGCGCCTACGACAGCTGGCAGGTCGACCCCGAGTCCGTCCGCTGCTCTCGCCCCGACGGCCTGGATCCGCTGCGCTTCCTCCCGTACGCCCGGCAGACCCTCGGCATGCGCGGCGAGACCACCGGCCACCTGATCCGCGAGCTCTCCGCCACCCTGACCGCCGACGCCCGCCAGCTCGCCACCGCGCTGACCGCCGCCGAACTCGCCGACCTCGACCACGCCGCCCTGGAGGGCCGGCAGACCGGCCACCCCTGGATCGTCCCCAACAAGGGCCGGATCGGCTTCTCCTCCGCCGACGCCGCCCGCTGGGCCCCCGAGGCCCGCAGCCCCCGCCCGCTGCCCTGGATCGCCGTCCACCGCCGGCTCGCCGAGTACCGCGGTGTGCCCGGACTCGAGCGGCCCGAGCAGCTGTACGCCCGCGAGCTGGACGACGTGGACGCGCTGCGCGCCGCGCTCGGCCCGGACGCCGAGGACTACCTGCTGCTGCCCGTCCACCCCTGGCAGTGGGACGAGACGATCCTGCCGCTGTTCGCGCCCTGGATCGCCTCCGGCGAGATCGTCCCGCTGCCCTCGGACGGGGACCCACGGCTGCCTCAGCAGTCCATCCGCTCCTTCTTCAACACCGCCCACCCCGAGCGCTGCACGGTCAAGCTGCCGCTGTCCATCCTCAACACCCTGGTCTGGCGCGGCCTGCCGGTCGAGCGCACGCTGGCCGCGCCCACCGTCACCGCCTGGCTGCTCGGAGTGCGCGACGCCGACCCGTACCTGCGCGACGAGTGCCGGGTGATCCTGCTCGGCGAGATCGCCTCCGTCACCGTCGACCACCCGCTCTACCGCGAGCTGCCCGAGGCGCCGTACCAGTACAAGGAACTGCTCGGAGCGATCTGGCGCCAGCCGCTCGGGCCCTTCCTGGCCGAGGGCGAGCGGGCCCGCACCCTGGCCGCGCTGCTGCAGACCGGTTCCGACGGGCGGGCGCTCGCCGCCGAGCTGATCGACCGCTCCGGCCTCGCCCCCGCCGAGTGGACCGCCCGGCTGTTCGCCTCGATGATGCCGCCGCTGCTGCACTTCCTCTACCGCTACGGGCTGGTCTTCTCCCCGCACGGCGAGAACGCCATCGTGGTCTTCGACTCCTCCGAGGCGCCCGCCCGGCTCGCGGTCAAGGACTTCGTGGACGACGTCAACCTCAGCGCCCAGGGCCTGCCCGAACTCCACGGCCTGCCCGCCGAGGTGGCCGAGGTCCTGCTGCGGGAGAGCCCGCAGGGGCTCTGCCAGTTCATCCACTCCGGGCTGTTCATCGGCGTCTTCCGCTACCTGGCCCCGCTCCTGGAGGCGCAGACCGGACTGCCCGAGACCGAGTTCTGGGCGCTGCTGCGCGCCGAGGTGCTGCGCTACCAGGACCGCTTCCCCGAGCTGAGCGAGCGCTTCGAGCTGTTCGACCTGTTCCGCCCCCGGATCGACCGGCTCTGCCTCAACCGCAACCGGCTGCTGCTGGACGGCTACCAGGACCGCCCGCACCGCCCGCACGCCGCCCGGTACGGGACCGTGCCCAACGCGCTGGTCGCCGTGGACGTGCGACTGCCCGGGCAACGGAACCGGATTGTCACCCCCGCCCCGTAGGGTGGGAGGGTCATGACGAACGACTCCGAATCCCACGACTCCGAATCCCAGCGGGCGGCGGACCTCGGCGACGAGGCCGAGGAAGCCGTAGCCGTCCCGCGCTCGCGGATCCCCGAACTGCTGCACGCCGCGGTGGCGGCCGTCGGCGGTGTGGAGCGCCCCGGTCAGGTCCGGATGGCCGAGGCCGTCGCCGACGCCGTCGACCACGGCGAGCACCTGCTCGTCCAGGCCGGCACCGGCACCGGGAAGTCCCTGGCCTACCTGGTGCCCGCGCTCGCCCACGGCGACCGCGTGGTGGTCGCCACCGCCACCCTGGCACTGCAACGCCAGCTGGTGGAGCGGGACTTGCCGCGCACCGTCGACGCGCTGCACCCGGTGCTGCGCCGCCGCCCGCTGTTCGCGATGCTCAAGGGCCGCTCCAACTACCTGTGCCTGCACCGGGCCAACGAGGGCACGCCGAGTGACGAGGGCGAGGGCCTGTTCGACCCGGTGGACGCGCTCGGCGGGCCCACCGGGAAGCTCGGGCAGGACGTGCTGCGGCTGCGCGACTGGGCCGACGAGACCGACACCGGGGACCGCGACGACCTCAGCCCCGGCGTCTCCGACAAGGCCTGGGCCCAGCTGTCGGTCACCTCCAAGGAGTGCCTGGGCGCCACCCGCTGCCCGTACGGGCAGGAGTGCTTCGCGGAGAAGGCGCGGGAGCGGGCCAAGCTGGCGGACGTCGTGGTCACCAACCACGCGATGCTCGCGATCGACGCGATCGAGGGCGCGCCGGTGCTGCCCGAGCACGGGCTGCTGATCGTGGACGAGGCGCACGAGCTGGTCAACCGGGTCACCGGCGCGGCCACCGCCGAGCTGACCGTCGGCGCGGTCAACCGGGCGGTGAAGCGGGCCGCGCGGCTGGCCAACGAGAAGGCCGTCGACGCGCTCCAGGCCGCCGCCGAGAACTACCACGGCCTGATGGAGACCGCCCAGCCCGGGCGGGTCGAGGAACTGCCCGAGTACCTGGCGTACGCGGTCACCGCGATCCGGGACGCCTCCCGGCAGGTGATCACCTCGCTCGGCGAGACCAGGGACAAGGGGCTCAGCGACGAGGACGCCGTCCGCAAGCAGGCGATGGCCTCGGCCGAGGCGCTGCACGAGACGGCCGAGCGGCTGTTGGAGGACTCCGAGTACGACGTGGTCTGGATCGAGCGCAGCGACCGCTACGGGCTGGGCACCGCCTCGCTGCGGGTCGCCCCGCTGAGCGTCTCCGGGCTGCTGCGCGAGGGCCTGTACAAGGAGCGCTCGGTCGTCCTCACCTCGGCCACGCTCAAGCTCGGCGGGGACTTCAACGGTGTCGCCGCCTCGGTCGGCCTGCCGTCCGAGACGCGGCTGCCGGACGTCCGCACCGACGGGGACAACCCCGAGCCGGGCTTCGGGGAGGACGCCGTCCCGCACTGGCGCGGGATCGACGTCGGCTCGCCGTTCAAGTACCCCAAGCAGGGCATCCTGTACGTCGCCAAGCACCTGGCCGACCCCGGGCGGGACCCGGAACGGCCGGACATGCTGGACGAGTTGGCCGAGCTGATCGGCGCGGCCGGCGGGCGGACGCTGGGCCTGTTCTCCTCGATGCGCGGCGCCCAGACGGCCGCCGAGGCGATGCGCGAGCGACTGGACAACCGCGTCCTGCTCCAGGGCGAGGACACCCTGGGCGAGTTGATCCGGGAGTTCGCCTCGGACGCGACCACCTGCCTGTTCGGCACGCTCTCGCTCTGGCAGGGCGTGGACGTGCCCGGCTCGGCCTGCCAACTGGTGGTGATGGACCGGATCCCGTTCCCCCGGCCGGACGACCCGCTGATGAGCGCCCGCCAGAAGGACGTCGAACAGCGCGGCGGGAACGGCTTCATGGCCGTCGCGGCGACGCACGCGGCGCTGCTGATGGCGCAGGGAGCGGGCCGGTTGGTGCGCGCGGCCGACGACCGGGGCGTGGTCGCGGTGCTGGACCCGCGGGTGGAGACCAAGCGGTACGGGGGCTTCTTCCGGTCCTCGATGCCGGAGTTCTGGTACACCACGGACCGCAACCAGGTGCGCCGCTCGCTGGCGGCGATCGACGCCTCGGCGGCGCCGGTGCGGCCGGTGGTGAAGCGGGGCTGAGGGCCCCGCCGCGGCACACGACGCCGGAGGGGCTCCCCGTGGTCGCGGTGGAGCCCCTCTCCCGTGTGCGGCGACCCCGGGGACGGCGGCCCGGGTGCGGCGGTCTGTGGCGGTGCGCGCCGTACGTCAGAGGCGGCGCAGGACCGCGACGACCTTGCCCAGGATGGTCGCGTTGTCGCCGTTGATCGGCTCGTACGCGGAGTTGTGCGGCATGAGCCAGATCCGGCCGTCCTCGCGCTTGAGCCGCTTGACGGTGGCCTCGCCGTCGATCATCGCGGCGACGATGTCGCCGTTCTCGGCGACCGGCTGGCGGCGCACGGTGACCCAGTCGCCGTCGCAGATGGCCGCCTCGATCATCGAGTCGCCACGCACGGTGAGCGCGAACAGCTCCCCCTCGCCGACCAGCTGGCGGGGCAGCGGGAAGACGTCCTCGACCGTCTGCTCGGCCAGGATCGGCCCGCCGGCGGCGATCCGGCCGACCAGCGGGACGTAGGAGGTGGACGGGCGGCCGGCCGTCTCGGCGGTGTTCGGGCGGGCCACCTCGACGCCACGGACCTCGTAGGCGCGCGGACGGTGCGGGTCCCGGCGGAGGAAGCCCTTGCGCTCCAGGGCCATCAGCTGGTGGGCGACCGAGGAGGTGCTGGACAGGCCGACGGCCTGGCCGATCTCGCGCATGGACGGCGGGTAGCCGCGGCGCTGCACGGAATCCCGGATGACCTCGATCACCCGGCGCTGGCGCTCGGTGAGCCCGGCCTCGTCGGTGCGGATGCCGGGCGGGCGGCCGGGCATGGCGCGGGCGGGGGAGGAGTGGCTGTCGTCCATGGCGGCGGAGTGTTCGATCGGCTGGTCGGGGACGCGGGGCGCCCCGGAAAGGGCCGCGCCGGAGAGACGGTGGTCTTCGCTACGGTCCATGTTGATGTCCACACCCTGCTGATTCATGGTGCGCTGCCCCACCTTGAACTGGGAGTGTTCCTGCACCGGGATGGTGTTGCTTTCGATCGTGTTCACGGCGGCCCCTCTCGACGGCTGTCCTCTCCCTTTTCCAGCCCAACGCGCCTCCTATCGAAAGGTTGCGCCAAACACACGTTCGAGTGAATTATTCGGGAGTTGACTGACTCGATCAAGGCTTTGTTGTACATCGAGTAAATGTTCGAGCAGAACTCGACCTCGGCAGTCTAATCGGCACCGACACGCCAGGGCGTCCACCTCCCCCTGAGACCTAGATGTAGTGGCTACAGTCCTCTCCGTGCCCAGTACTAGTGGTCACCCCGCATGATCAGCTTGCCGAGGCCGGGGGCACATCGCATAGACTCGACTGGTCCGAACGTTCTGCCAGGGAGGGATCCCGAGGTGCACTGCCCCTTCTGCCGGCACTCCGACAGCCGTGTTGTCGACAGCCGGACCACCGAGGACGGCAGCTGCATTCGCCGCCGTCGGCAGTGCCCGGACTGCGGTCGCCGCTTCACCACGGTGGAGACGGCCGCACTGATGGTCATCAAGCGCAGCGGCGTCACCGAGCCGTTCTCCCGGCAGAAGGTCATCACCGGCGTCCGCAAGGCCTGCCAGGGCCGTCCCGTCACCGAGGACGCGCTGGCCCAGCTCGGCCAGCGCGTCGAGGAGTGCGTGAGAGCCAGCGGCAACGCCGAGCTGACCACCCACGACGTGGGGCTGGCCATACTCGGCCCGCTCAAGGAACTCGACGTGGTCGCCTACCTGCGCTTCGCCTCCGTGTACCAGGCGTACGACGGACTGGAAGACTTCGAGGCCGCCATCGCGGAACTCCGCGCCGAGCGGCCCCACACCCCGGAGACGGACGACACCTGCGTGTCCGTCTCCGCCGCCGCGCCCTAGCCGGCGCCGGGCCCCTGGCCCGCCCTGTTCCGCACCACCACGGCCCCGCGGGGCCCACGCGTGCCCGAAACCGGGGCACGAAACACTACAAACCGTGCGCAAGCAGGCTGGGTCTCCGTCTGCCCGCACACCGGAAGAACGAACCAGCAGTGCCCGGACTTTTAGGGGCACTTCGGGCGTTTGCCCAGGAGGAGGAAAAGTGACAGACACCACGAGCGGTTCCGCGCGCGGGTCGAAGTCCGAGAAGGCCGCGGCCAAGGGCGCCAAGGCCCCGAAGGGCGGTCTCCGGATGGAGCGCATCTACACCACTCCTGGCGTGCACCCGTACGACGAGGTCCGCTGGGAGCGGCGCGACGTCGTCATGACCAACTGGCGCGACGGCTCGATCAACTTCGAGCAGCGCGGCGTCGAGTTCCCCGACTTCTGGTCGGTCAACGCCGTCAACATCGTCACGTCCAAGTACTTCCGCGGCGCCGTCGGCACCCCGCAGCGCGAGTGGAGCCTGAAGCAGATCATCGACCGCGTGGTGCTCACCTACCGCGCCGCCGGCGAGAAGCACGGCTACTTCGCCTCCAAGGACGACGCCGAGATCTTCGAGCACGAGCTGACCCACGCCCTCCTCCACCAGGTGTTCAGCTTCAACTCGCCGGTCTGGTTCAACGTCGGCACCAAGCAGCCCCAGCAGGTCAGCGCCTGCTTCATCCTGTCCGTCGACGACTCCATGGAGTCGATCCTCGACTGGTACAAGGAAGAGGGCATGATCTTCAAGGGCGGCTCCGGCGCAGGCCTCAACCTCTCCCGGATCCGCTCCTCCAAGGAACTGCTCTCCTCCGGCGGCAACGCCTCCGGCCCGGTCTCCTTCATGCGCGGCGCCGACGCCTCGGCCGGCACCATCAAGTCCGGTGGCGCCACCCGCCGCGCGGCCAAGATGGTCGTCCTCGACGTCGACCACCCGGACATCGAGGCCTTCATCGAGACCAAGGTGAAGGAGGAGGAGAAGATCCGCGCCCTGCGCGACGCGGGCTTCGACATGGACCTCGGCGGGGACGACATCACCTCCGTCCAGTACCAGAACGCCAACAACTCCGTCCGCGTCAACGACGAATTCATGACCGCCGTCGAGAACGGCACCGAATTCGGCCTGCGCGCCCGGATGACCGGCGAGGTCATCGAGACCGTCGACGCGAAGAAGCTGTTCCGCAAGATGGCCGAGGCCGCCTGGGCCTGCGCCGACCCCGGCATCCAGTACGACACCACGATCAACCACTGGCACACCTGCCCGGAGTCCGGCCGCATCAACGCGTCCAACCCCTGCTCCGAGTACATGCACCTGGACAACTCCAGCTGCAACCTCGCCTCGCTCAACCTGATGAAGTTCCTGCGCGAGGACGACTCCTTCGACGCGGAGGCCTTCGCCAAGGTCGTCGAGCTGGTCATCACCGCGATGGACATCTCCATCTGCTTCGCCGACTTCCCCACCGAGAAGATCGGCGAGACCACCCGCGCCTTCCGCCAGCTCGGCATCGGCTACGCCAACCTCGGCGCCCTGCTGATGGCCACCGGCCACGCCTACGACAGCGAGGGCGGCCGCGCCCTGGCCGGCGCCATCACCTCGCTGATGACCGGCACCGCGTACCGCCGCGGCGCCGAACTCGCCGGCGTGGTCGGCCCGTACGACGGCTACGCCCGCAACGCGACCGCCCACCGGCAGGTCATGAAGCAGCACGCGGACGCCTCGCTGGACGCCGTCTCGGTGGACGACCTGGACTCCCCGGTCTGGCTGGCCGCCAACAAGACCTGGCAGGACGTGCTGCGCATCGGCGCGCAGAACGGCTTCCGCAACGCCCAGGCCTCGGTGCTCGCCCCGACCGGCACCATCGGCCTGATGATGGACTGCGACACCACCGGCGTCGAGCCCGACCTGGCCCTGGTCAAGTTCAAGAAGCTGGTCGGCGGCGGCTCGATGCAGATCGTCAACGGCACCGTCCCGCGCGCCCTCAAGCGCCTCGGCTACCAGGACGAGCAGATCGAGGCGGTCGTCGCCCACATCGCCGAGCACGGCAACGTGGTGGACGCGCCGGGCCTGAAGCCCGAGCACTACGAGGTGTTCGACTGCGCGATGGGCGAGCGCGTCATCTCGGCCATGGGCCACGTGCGCATGATGGCGGCGATCCAGCCGTGGATCTCGGGCGCCATCTCCAAGACCGTGAACATGCCCGAGAGCGCCACCGTGGAAGAGGTCGAGGAGATCTACTTCCAGGCCTGGAAGCTCGGGGTGAAGGCCCTGGCCATCTATCGCGACAACTGCAAGGTCGGCCAGCCGCTCTCGGCGAAGACCAAGTCCTCCGAGGCCGCCGAGGCCAAGGTCGAGGAGGCCCCGGCCGCCGCGGTCGAGAAGGTGGTCGAGTACCGCCCGGTCCGCAAGCGCCTGCCCAAGGGCCGTCCGGGCATCACCACCTCCTTCACGGTCGGTGGCGCCGAGGGCTACATGACCGCCAACTCCTACCCGGACGACGGTCTGGGCGAGGTCTTCCTGAAGATGTCCAAGCAGGGCTCGACCCTCGCGGGCATGATGGACGCCTTCTCCATCGCCGTCTCGGTCGGCCTCCAGTACGGCGTGCCGCTGGAGACCTACGTCTCGAAGTTCACCAACATGCGCTTCGAGCCGGCCGGTCTGACCGACGACCCGGACGTGCGGATGGCGCAGTCGATCGTCGACTACATCTTCCGCCGCCTGGCGCTCGACTTCCTGCCATTCGAGACCCGCTCGGCGCTCGGCATCCACTCCGTCGAGGAGCGCCAGCGCCACCTGGAGACGGGCTCGTACGAGCCGCTGGAGGCCGAGGAGATCGACACCGAGTCGCTCGCCCAGTCCGCCCCGGTCGCCGCCAGGCCGGCCGTGGTCCCGGCCCCGGCCGTCGAGGCGCCCAAGGCGGCCCCGAAGCAGGCCCACAACTCCACGGAGCTGATGGAGATCCAGCTCGGCCTCAACGCCGACGCCCCGCTCTGCTTCTCCTGCGGCACCAAGATGCGCCGCGCCGGCAGCTGCTACCTCTGCGAGGGCTGCGGCTCCACCAGCGGCTGCAGCTGACCGCGCCCGACCCCGGTGGTCGCCTCCTGAGGTGACCCCCTGAAGCGGGGCGAGGACCTTTCCCGGTCCTCGCCCCGCTTTTTCGTGTGCCTGGGCGTGTCTTTCGTGTGCCCGGGCGTGCCGATGTCACGTCCTGGGGTGGTGTCCGGTCCGTAGGGGGTGAAGGCATGTGACGAGAGGAGCGGGGCGATGGCCGGGACGGTGCTGGTGACCGGGGCGACGGGGACGTTGGGGCGGGAGGTGGTGCGGCTGCTGGTGGCGCGCGGGGTGGCGGTGCGGGGGTTGAGCCGGCGGGTGCGGGAGGGGGGCGACGGGGTCGAGTGGGTGGTCGGGGACCTGGTGAGCGGGGCCGGGATGGCGCGGGCGCTGGCCGGGGTCGAGGTGGTGGTGGACTGCGCGACCACCCAGAAGAAGGAGGACGTGGCCGGGGTCCGGACGCTGGTGGCGCGGGCCGGCGAGGCCGGGGTGCGGCACCTGGTGTACGTGTCGATCGTCGGGATCGACCGGGTGCCGATCGCGTACTACCGGACGAAGCTCGCCTGCGAGCGGGTGGTGCGGGAGTCGGGTTTGGGCTGGACGGTGCTGCGGGCGACGCAGTTCCACGACCTGGTGCTGAAGGTCTTCGACGCCTCCGCGCGGCTGCCGGTCTTCCCGGTGGTGAGCGGGGCGGCGTTCCAGCCGGTGGACGTCCGCCAGGTGGCCGAGGCGGTCGTGGACCTGGCGGGGCGGGAGCCCGTCGGCTTCGCGCCGGAGGTGGGCGGTCCGCAGGTGCGTTCGTACCGGGAGCTTGCCGGGGATTACCTGCGGGCGGCGGGCAAGCGCCGGGTGCTGCTGCCGCTGCGCCTGCCGGGAGCGGTCGGCCGCGGGCTGCGGGAGGGCGGCAACCTGACGCCGGACCGGGCGGTGGGCCGGGGGACCTTCGAGGAGGCGCTGGAGCGGCGGTTCGGCGGTCGCCGAGGCCGTTCACACGTCGACCGGAGTTGACGGCAGGGGCGAGAGCGGAGAATTCGCGGCTGCGGCGAGCAGCAGGGGCCCGGTGGGTGATGGCGGGAGACTGGCCGTCAACTGGCCGCTTGAGGCCTATGTCTGAATCGATATGATCGGCCGAAAGCGTGAACCGATCAGATGCCCGAAGACGATTCGCTGCGTCGCCGGGCGGTCCGGTATCGCGCCCGACCAGCTGTCGGCGGCCGCGACCGTCGCCGACCCGCTGCCCGCGCCGCCGCCCGCCGACGTTGCCGAGGACCGCACCGATGAGAGAAGCCACCAGCCCCGACGGCCGATCGCGCCGACGGCCCGCGCCGCGCACCGTCGCCCTGACCGCGGTGGCCGTGCTGCTGGCGCTGGTCGCCGCGCCGGTCGGCGTCACCCGGGCGTTCGGCGCGCACCAGCCGCTCACCGCCCTCGCGGTGGTCGCCGTCACGGTGCTCTGGCTGATCGCCGTCGGGCTCGCGGCGACCGGCGTCGAGCGCAACCACGGGCTGACCGAGGAACTGGCCGCGCAGCACGAGGAGACCCGGGCCGCGCTGGTCGCCGCGGGCAGGGCCCGGCAGGCCGAGACGGCCGCCGCCGACCACGCCGCCGCCGCGCTCGCCGAGCGGGACGCCGCCCGTGCCGAGCAGGCCAGGGCGGAGGCGGACGTCACCGCCGCGCACGCCGAGCTGGCCCGGCTGCGGGCCGAACTCGACGCCGAGCGCGCCGGGGCGGAGGCGGAGCGGACCAGGGCCGAGGCCGAGCGTGCCGAGCTGGCCCGGATCGTCGACGGCGTACTGCCCGAGGTGGTGACGAAGCTGCGGGCCGGCGTGGCCGTGGACAGTGCGCTGGCCGTCCACCGCAAGCACCCCCAGTACGTGCTGCTGCGTGCCGTCGGCGAGGAGATCGGCCGCGGCGAGCGGCTGCGGGCCGCCGCGCTCGCGGTCTGCGCGACCGCCGCCGGGCGGGTCCAGGCGCTGGCCACGAGCATGCACGCCGAGTTGCGCGAGATGCAGCACCGGCATGACGAGGAGGTCCTCGGCGACCTGCTGAGCCTGGACCACTCGACCGCCCAGGCGGGCCGGATGGCCGACAGCATCGCGGTGCTCACCGGTGCCCGGTCGGGGCGCCGCTGGGCCAAGCCGATCTCGGTGGAGTCGGTGCTGCGCGGTGCGCTCGGCCGGATCGGCGCCTACCAGCGGGTGCGGCTGCACAACGCCAGCACCGCCGCGGTCGCCGGGTACGCGGCCGAGGGCGTGATGCACGCGTTGGCCGAACTGCTGGACAACGCCACCAACTTCTCCGCCCCGCCGGCCGAGGTGCACGTCTACGTCGAGGAGGTGCCGGCCGGGCTGGTGGTCACCGTCGAGGACAGCGGGCTGGGCCTGAGCGACAGCTGGCTGCGCCGGGCCGAGCGGGCCGTCTCCGCCGAGCCGCTGGACCTCACCACGCTCTCCGCCGGGACCCGGCTGGGGCTGGCGGTGGTCGGCGTGCTGGCGCGCAAGCACGGGCTGCAGATCTCCTTCCGGCCGTCGGCGCGTGGCGGCACCGGGGTGGTGGTGCTGATCCCGCAGCAGCTGGTCACCCACCCGGCGCCGGCTGCCGCCCCGGCGTCGGTCCCGGCGCAGGCGCCGTCCGTGGAGAACGCGCGCCCGGCGCTCACCTCGGCGCGCACCGCCCCCGCCTCCCTGCCTCCGGTGCCCTCCGCGCAGCGGACCCCCGTCGGGGCTGGAACCGGGGCACAACCGCTGCCCAAGGCGCAGACCGCCACCGCGCCCGCGCTGCCGGCCGCGCCCGCCCGGATGACCGACAGCGGCCTGCCGCAGCGCCGTCGCGGGCAGACGCTGGCCACCGCCGCCCCCGCGGCGGACCGGGCCGCGAAGCCCGCAGGAGCCGACGCGGCGGTTGCGGCCGCCCGGTTCGGCGCGTTCCGACGGGCCGCCGCCCGTCCCGTGGGGGCCGAGCAGCCCCCTGCCGGGGTTCCGACCACGGACCCCGACACCATGCCCGACGCTTCCCCCGTCACCGAGAAGGACACCTGATGAGCAGTGCCGACGACCGCGACCTCGACTGGCTGTTGGAGAACCTGCTGGCGGCGACCCCCGGCACCCGGCACGCCCTGGTTCTCTCCGCCGACGGCCTCAAGCTCTGCCACACCGCCGGACTGAGCACCGACCAGGCCGACCAGCTGGCCGCCATCGCCTCCGGCCTGCAGAGCCTGGCGCACGGCGCCTCGATCGAGTTCGGTGACGGCAGCGGCGGCGTGCGGCAGTCGATGACCGAGTTCCACGGCGGCATCCTGTGCATCGTGGCGGCCGGCGAGGGCGCCCACCTGGCGGTGGTCACGGACGACGAGGCGGACGTCGGCGTGGTCGGCCACAACATGCACGGCCTGATCGAGCAGATCGGGGTCCACCTCAGCGCGCCCGCCCGGAGTACGGAAGGCGAGGCCGTGCGAGAGAGCGCGACGATATGACCGCGGGGCCGGTGCTGCCGGGGCGCGACGACGACCCCGACCGCCTCTACACCATCACCCGGGGACGCAGCCGGGCTCCGGAGAACGCCTTCGACCTGGTGACCCTGATCGTCGCCGAGCGGCAGCCGGCGCCTGGGATGCAGTCGGAGCACGCCCGGATCCTGCGGATGTGCGAGGCCCCGACCGCGGTGGTGGAGGTGGCGGCGGAGCTGGCGCTGCCCGTCTCGGTGGTGAAGATCCTGCTCGGCGACCTGCTGGAGTCCGGGGCCGTCACCGCCCGCCACCCCCGGTTCGCGCCGAACAAGGCCCGGCTGCCCGACCTCGACACGCTGAAGCAGGTGCTGCATGGCCTCCAACAGCTCTGACGTCCGGGCCGCTGATGACGTCCGGATCGATGCCGACGGCCGGTCCGATGCCGACGTCCGGTCCACCGCCGGGGACGGCGTGCGGCCCGCCGGCTCGCGCACCCCGCTGCGGGCGACCGCCGACAACGCGCTGAAGATCGTCGTGGTCGGCGGCTTCGGGGTGGGCAAGACCACCCTGGTCGGGTCGGTCAGCGAGATCCGTCCGCTGAACACCGAAGAGGTGATGACCAGGGCGGGCGAGGGCATCGACCCGGCCGGCACCTGGGGCAAGCGCTCCACCACGGTCGCCTTCGACTTCGGCCGGATCACCCTCTCCGAGCGCCAGGTGCTCTACCTGTTCGGCGCGCCCGGGCAGGAGCGCTTCTGGTTCCTCTGGGACCGGCTGTTCAGCGGCGCCCTGGGCGCGGTCGTCCTGGTGGACACCCGGCGGCTGGAGGAGTCCTGGTACGCGATCGACCGGCTGGAGCACCACGGCACGCCGTTCATCGTGGCCCGCAACAACTTCGGCGAGCCGAGTCACACCCTGGAGCAGGTCCGCGAGGCGCTGGACCTGCCGGCCGAGGTGCCGCTGGTGGACTGCGACGCGCGCGACCGCGAGTCCGGCAAGCGGGTGCTGATCGCCCTGGTCCACCACCTGGCCGCCCTGGCCGGGGCCGACGCGGCGAGCCTGGCCGACGGGGCCGCCCCGGTCACCGCCGACGGGCCCGCCCCGGTCGCCGCCGGAGGGGAAGAGCCCGCCCCGGCAGGGTCCCGAACCGCGATCTACGAGGAGAGCACCCCGTGACCGAGCCCGCCGCCACCCCGCCCCCGGGCTGCCCGGCGCACGCCGGCGCCACGCCGCTGTACGGGCCGCGCTTCCAGACCGACCCGTCCCAGCTCTACCGCGAGCTGCGTGCCGCGCACGGCCCGGTCGCCCCGGTCGAGCTGGCCGGCGGGGTGCCCGCCTGGCTGGTGATCGGCTACCGCGAGCTCCAGCAGGTGACCGGCCAGCCGCAGCTGTTCGGCCGCGACTCCAGCCGTTGGCACGCCTGGGCGACGCTGCCCGCCGACTGGCCGCTGAAGCCGATGATGGCGCCCGTCCCCTCGATCCTCTACGCCGAAGGCGAGGAGCACGTCCGGCGCTCGCGCGCGGTCACCGACGCGCTGGCCGGGACCGACCCGTACGAGCTGCGCAAGCATGCCGAGGAGATCGCCGACCGGCTGATCGACGAGTTCGCCGGGCGCGGCGAGGCCGACCTGGTCGCCGAGTACGCGCACCGGATGCCGCTGCTGGTGCTGTGCCGGGTGCTCGGCCTGGACGAGGAGCAGGCACCGCAGCTGACCGCGGCGCTGCTGGCCATGCTGGACGGCGGCCCGGACGCGCCGGCCGGCGCCCAGCGGCTGCTGGAGCTGATGCTCGCGCTGGTGGAGGAGAAGGCCGAGCACCCGGGCGCCGACATCGCCTCGCGGATGCTGGCGCACGAGGCCGGGCTGACCCACGACGAGGTGATGCGCGACCTGCGGGTGCTCTTGATCGCCGGCCACCAGCCGAGCTCGTACTGGATCTCCAACGCGCTGCGGCTGATGCTCACCGACGAGCGGTTCGCGGCCTCGCTGGCCGGCGGCCGGCGCAGCATCAGCCAGGCGCTGAACGAGGCGCTCTGGGAGGACACCCCGACCCAGATCTTCGCCGGCCGCTGGGCGGTCAGGGACACCCAGCTGGGCGGTCAGCGGATCGGCGAGGGGGACCTGGTCCTGCTCGGAATCGCCGGGGCCAACGCCGACCCGGCGGTCCGGCAGGCGGACGGCCGCCCGGCGGAGGGGAACCGGGCGCACATGAGCTACTCGTACGGCGAGCACGGCTGTCCCTTCCCGGCCCAGGAGGCGGCCGAGGTGATCGCCACCACCGCGATCGAGGTGCTGCTCGACCGGCTGCCGGACCTGAGGCTGGCGGTGGCCGAGCACGCGCTGGTGTGGCGGCCGTCGGCCTGGGTGCGCGGGCTGGTGGCGCTGCCGGTCTCGTTCACCCCGGGCCACCCGGCCTGATCATTCAACACCCGCCGTTCGAAAGAGAGTTGTCGATGACCGCTGCCCCGGCCCGAATCGTCCTCGACCCGCTGGCCCGCGACAACGCGGCCGAGGGTGCGCTGCTGAGGGCCGCCGGCCCGGCGGTGCCGGTCGAGCTGCCCGGCGGGGTCCGGGCCTGGGCGGTGACGCAGCATGCCGCCGCGCGCGACCTGCTGACGGACGCCCGGCTGGTGAAGGACGCCGCGCACTGGGCGGCCTACCGGCGCGGGGAGGTGCCGAAGACCTGGCCGCTGATCGGCCTGGCGGTGCCCGGCCCGAGCATGGTGACCACCGACGGCGCCGAGCACCGCCGGCTGCGGGCGCTGGTCGCCCAGGCCTTCACCCCGCGCCGGGTGGAGCTGATGCGCCCGCGCGTCGAGGAGGTCACCCACGCGCTGCTGGACGCCCTGGCGGCGGGTGAGCCCGTGGTGGACCTCAAGACGGCCTTCGCCTTCCCGCTGCCGATGACGGTGATCTGCTCGCTGCTGGGCGTGCCGGAGTCGGACCACGGCCTGCTGCGCGACCTGTACGAGCGGTTCTTCGGCACCAAGCCGAACCCGGAGGGCATCCAGGCGACCGTCGCCGGACTGAACGCCTTCGTCAACGACCTGGTGGCGCAGCGTCGTTCGGCTCCCGGCGAGGACCTGGCGAGCGTGCTGCTGGCGGCCGACACCGAGGGCGGGGCGCTGACCGACGCGGAGGCGGCGGCCACCCTGCGGGTGATCATCGCGGCCGGCCACGAGACCACGGTGAACCTGATCGGCAACGCGGTGCGGGCCCTGCTGACCCACCCGGACCAGCTGGAGCTGGTCCGCTCGGGCCGGGTCTCCTGGGACGCGGTGGTGGAGGAGTCGCTCCGCTGGACGCCGCCGACCAGCAACTTCCTGTTCCGCTTCGCCGCCGAGCCCATCCCGGTCGGTGACGTGGTGATCCCGGCGGGCGAGCCGGTGCTGGTCTCGTACAACGCGATCGGCCGCGACCCGCTCCAGCACGGGGTGACGGCCGAGGTCTTCGACATCACCCGGGACCCGATCCGCCACCTGTCCTTCGGCCACGGCCCGCACGTCTGCCCCGGCTCCCCGCTGGCCCGGCTGGAGGCGGGGATCGCGCTGCCCGCGCTGTTCGAGCGCTTCCCGGGGCTGTCGCTCGCGGTGCCGGACGCCGAGCTGCGTCCGAGCCCCTCGCTGGTGGTGAACAGTCTGCTGGAGCTGCCGATCCGGCTGTTCTGACGTTGCGTCATACTGACTGCCCCCGCTCGGGTTTCCGGTCGGGGGCGGTCGTGCACCTTGGCGCGGGCCGACGGCTGCGTTAACGTCTTCGATCAGTTCGGCCGCCCGTCCCGCTGCTCCCCGCAGGCCCATCTCCGGTACAGCGCAATGTCGTTCAGTCCACCGTCGGCAGCATGCCCTGGCGAGGAGAACCGCATTGACCCTCAATCCGACCGCACTGCATGTGAGTCACCGCCGTCGCCTGGCTGCCGTACCAGCTCTGGTGGCGGCACTGGTGCTGACCGCGGCCTGCTCCAACAGCTCCGGCGGTTCGGGTGGCGGCGGAGGCGGGTCGGCCGCGTCGCTGTCCGGTGACTGCGCCAAGTACCAGCCGTACGCCGGACACTCGGGCACCACCGTGACCGTGTTCGCCTCGATCCTCAGTCCGGAGTCGGACAACCTGGAGAAGTCCTGGGCCGAGTTCGGCAAGTGCACCGGGATCAAGATCAGCTACGAGGGCTCGAACGACTTCGAGTCCCAGCTGCCGGTCCGGGTCTCCGGCGGCAACGCCCCGGACTTCGCGATCATCCCGCAGCCGGGCCTGCTGGCGCAGATGGTGAAGAGCGGCAAGGTGGTGAAGCCGCCCGCCCAGACCGTCGCCAACCAGGACAAGTGGAGCCCGATCTGGAAGACCTACGGCTCGGTCAACGGCACCTTCTACGCGGCCCCGATGAGCGCCAACATGAAGTCCCTGGTCTGGTACTCGCCGAAGGCCTTCAAGACGGCCGGCTACGAGGTGCCCAAGACCTGGGCCGACCTGATGGCGCTCAGCGACCGGATCGCCAAGGCGGGTGGCGCCAGGCCGTGGTGCGGCGGCATCGCCTCCGGGACGGCCACCGGCTGGCCGGCCACCGACTGGCTGGAGGAGGTGGTGCTCGGCTCGTACGGCGGCGAGGTGTACGACCAGTGGGTCGGCCACCAGGTGAAGTTCTCCGACCAGAAGATCACCACCGCGATGAAGACCGTCGCCGACTGGATGCAGAACCCGGCCTGGGTCAACGCGGGCTTCGGCGACGTGAAGTCGATCGCCACCACCACCTTCCAGGACGCGGGCACGCCGATCCTGAGCGGCAAGTGCCTGATGCTCCAGCAGGCCTCGTTCTACGAGGCGCAGTGGCCCAAGGGCACCAAGGTCGGGCCGGACGGGGACGTCTTCGCCTTCCGCCTGCCCGCGGTGAACCCGTCGGTCGCCAACCCGGTCGAGGGCGGCGGAGAGTTCCTGGCGGCCTTCTCCGGCCGGCCCGAGGTGCAGGCGGTGCAGAACTACCTGTCCAGTTCGGACTGGGCGAGCAGCCGGGTGAAGACCGCGAGCGGCTGGGTCTCGGCCAACCAGGGCGTGGACAAGAGCCTCTACACGGACCCGATCGACAAGCTGTCGGCCGAGGCGCTGACCGACCCGTCGGCGACCTTCCGCTTCGACGGCTCCGACCTGATGCCGGCCGCCGTGGGCGCCGGGCAGGAGTGGAAGTCGCTCACCGCCTGGTTCGCGGAGGGGCAGTCGATCCAGAAGACCGCCGCCGACATCGACGCCGCCTGGCCGCAGTAGCCGACGTGCCGGGGCCGCTCCCGGCGCACCCGGGACCACCTGTCGAGGGCGGTGCGGGACCACCCACCCGCACCGCCCGCCCTTCCCACCACGCCCGAAGGGACGCGCAGCCATGTCCGTACCCGGATTCCCTTCTCCCGGCTTCCATTCGCTCGGACTCCCTTCGCCCGGGTTCCCTTCGCCCGTCGGCGGGTCGGCCGCCGAGGGGCTGCTCGTCGACAGGCTGGCGGCCGGCTCCTGGAACGACGCGGCGATCAAGTTCGGCAACACCTTCGGCGCCGTCGCGGGCTTCCTCGGCATCCTGCTGGTGGTCTTCCTGGTCGCCGGACGGGCCCGGGGCCGGCTGGCCCGTCCGCTGGCGGTCGCGGTGTTCCTCGGTCCGGCGGTGCTGCTGCTGGCCGTCGGCCTGGTGGTGCCGCTGGTCCGCACGGTCTACCTCAGCCTCCAGAACGACGACGGCACCCGGTTCGTCGGCGGTGAGAACTTCGGCTGGGCCTTCACCTCCGACTCGGTGCAGAAGGTGCTGGTCAACACGCTGCTCTGGCTGGTGGCCGTACCGCTGGTGGCGACCGGGCTGGGACTGGTGCTGGCGCTGCTGGTGGACCGGATGCGAGGCCAGTCGGTCTACAAGTCGCTGATCTTCATGCCGATGGCGATCTCGTTGGTCGGCGCGTCGATCATCTTCAAGTTCGTCTACGAGTCGCGCGGGCCGGGCCAGCCGCAGATCGGCCTGCTCAGCCGGCTCGCCGTCGCGGTGGGCTGGAACGATCCGCCGAACTGGTTGCTCTCGCAGCCGCTGAACACCTTCCTGCTGATGGCGGTGATGGTCTGGGTGCAGACCGGCTTCGCGATGGTGGTGCTGTCGGCGGCGATCAAGGCGATCCCGGCGGAGGTGGTGGAGGCGGCCCGGCTGGACGGCGCGAGCGGGGCACGGCTGTTCTGGTACGTCACCGTGCCGATGATCCGCAGCACGGTGCTGGTCGTGCTGACCACCGTCCTGCTCATCACCCTGAAGGCCTTCGACATCGTCCGCACCATGACCGGCGGCAACTTCGGCACCCAGGTGCTGGCGAACGAGATGTACTCGCAGTCCTTCGTGCAGTTCAACTCCGGTCGCGGCAGTGCCCTCGCGGTGCTGCTCTTCGTCGCGGTGCTGCCGCTGGTGGCCTACAACATCGTGCAGCTGCGGAAGGAGCGTGAGGTCCGGTGACCGGGACGGACGGCCGGGAGGGGGCGGCGGATCCGGCGCGGCCGGCGGAGCCGTTGCGGGAGGTGGAGTCGCCGCGGGAGGTGAGGCCGGCGCAGTCGGTGCGGAAGGCCTTCAGCAGTCCGCTGGCCTCGGTGTTCGTGATCGCGATGACGGTGCTCTGGACGATCCCGACGCTGGGCCTGCTGGTGACCTCGCTGCGGCCCAAGCAGGACGTGACGGACAGCGGCTGGTGGACCGCCCTCGTCCACCCGGACCTCGGCCTCGACAACTACCACTCGGTGCTGTTCGAGGGCGGGCCCGGCGTCTCCACCGGCCTGATGCCCTTCCTGGCCAACTCGCTGGCGATCGCCGTCCCGGCGACGGTCTTCCCGCTGATGCTGGCGGCGATGGCGGCGTACGCGCTGGCCTGGGTGCGGTTCCGGGGGAGCGACGTGGTCTTCTTCACGGTGTTCGCGCTCCAGGTGGTGCCGCTCCAGATGGCGCTGATCCCGCTGCTGCGGCTGTTCTCCGGCGGCGCGCACCTGGGGCCGCTGACGCTGATCCCGGCGGTGGACCTGAAGGGCAGCTACGCGCCGGTCTGGCTGGCGCACACCATGTTCGCGCTGCCGCTGGCGGTGTTCCTGCTGCACAACTTCATCGCCCAGCTGCCGCGCGACCTGATGGAGGCCGCGGTGGTGGACGGCGCCTCGCACTTCAAGATCTTCCGTTCGATCGTGCTGCCGCTGTGCACCCCGGCGCTGGCCTCGTTCGCGATCTTCCAGTTCCTGTGGGTCTGGAACGACCTTCTGGTGGCGCTGACCTTCGCGGGCGGCACCCCGGAGGTGGCGCCGATGACGGTGCGGCTGGCACAGCTGTCCGGTTCGCTCGGCGGGCGCTGGGAGCTGCTCACGGCCGGGGCGTTCCTGTCGATCACCGTGCCGCTGATCGTCTTCTTCAGCCTCCAGCGGTACTTCGTCCGGGGACTGCTGGCCGGGTCGGTGAAGGGGTAGCGGGGGAGTCCAGGGGAGCGAGGCAGTCCTGAACGCGTTCAGACTCAACTTTTGAACTTGTTCAGAATGGTCTACAGTCGGCAGCGGCCGGGGCGCCGAACGCGCCCGCCGGCGGACCGCCCGTGGGGTGGCCTCCGCATGCCCGCCGATCACTGAGGGGGACTCATGTCCGGCCCTTCCGCGCCTGTGCCACCCGATTCGTCCGGCCCTTCCGGCGTTCCCGACTCCTCCGGGCCGCTCGGTTCGGCCGGGTCGCCCGACTCTCCCGGCCCCTCCGGGGCGCCGGGTGCGAGCGACGTGCCGGGGCCGACCGGGGCGCCGGGTGCGGCCGATGTGCTGGGTGCGAGCGACGTGCTGGGGTCGAGCGACGTGCTGGGGTCGACCGCGTCGCGCAACCCGTACGGTGCGTACGACCCGTACGACCCGTACGGTCCCTACCGCGCGGTCGGCCCCGGCCCGCAGGGCAGGCCGGGGCGGGGGCCGGTGCCCGGAACGTCGGCGCACTCGGTCGGCACGTGGCTGCGCGCCAGTGACCCCGAGCGCCGGGCAGGGGCCACGCCCCGGGTCGTCCTGGCCGCCCTGCTCACCGGTCTGCTGACGGCCTGGCTGCTGTTCGACGGTCTGGGTGTGAACCTGCTGGTCTGCGGTGCCGCCACCGCCGTCGGGGCCGGGTTCGCCGCCCGGGTGGCGGGCCGTCGGATCCGGCCCTGGACGGCCGTCTGGAGCCTGCTCGCCCTCGCCCTGCTCGTCGTCCCCGCGCGGTGGGACGCCGACTGGCCCGCGCTGCTGGCCGCCGGGGGCGCGCTCGCGCTGGCCTCACTGGCCCTGCACGGCGGCCGTCGCTGGGCCGGTGTCCTGTTCGCCCTGCCCGGTCTCCTCTGGCAGCCGGTGCCCGCCGTGGGGTGGGCCTTGACCAGCGTGCAGGGGCGCCTGCTGCCGGGCCGGGGCCGGATCGTCCCGGTGCTCAAGGCGCTCGCGGTCGCCGCCGTCCTGCTGACCGTCTTCGGCCTGCTGTTCGCCAGCGCCGACGCCGCCATGGCGGACCTGCTGGGCAACCTCAGCCCGGACCTCGACCTCGGCCGGCTCCCGGGGCGCGCCGTGCTGTTCGTGCTCGGGACGGCGACCGCGCTGGGTTTCGCGCACATGGCCGCCGGCCCGCGCCGCTGGGACCGCACGGTGATCCGGCCGGGCCGCGAGCGGCGCCGGCTGGAGTGGGCGCTGCCGCTGGTCGCGCTCAACCTGATGTTCGGCGTCTTCGCGGTGATCCAGGCCGTGGTGGTGCTCGGCGGCGCGGACGCCGTGCTGAGCAACACCGGGATGAGCCGCTCCGAGTACGCCCGGCAGGGGTTCTGGCAGCTGAGCGTGATCACCGTGCTGACGCTGGTCGTGGTGGCGGTCGCCAAGCGCTGGGCGCCGCGCACCACCGCCGCCGACCACCGGCTGGCGCGGATCCTCCTCGGGCTGCTCTGCCTGCTGGCGCTGGCCGTGGTCGCCTCGGCGCTCGGCCGGATGTGGTTCTACGTGGACGCCTCCGGGCTCACCCGGCTGCGGCTCTGGGTGCTGGTGGTCGAGGTCTGGCTGGGCGTGGTCTTCCTGCTGCTGATCGCCGCCGGGCTGACCCGCCGCGCCGGCTGGCTGCCGCGCGTCGTCGTCCTCAGCGGGATGCTCACCGTCGCGGTCTACGGCCTGATGGGTCCGGACGCGATCGTCGCCGAGCAGAACGTCACCCGGTACGAGCAGGCCCTGCGGACCGACCCGCACGGCGCGGCCATCGACCTGCGCAACGTCCGCCGGCTCTCGGCGGACGCGGTGCCCGCCCTGGAGCGCCTCCCCGAGCCGCAGCGGAGCTGTGCGCTGCAGCTGATCGGACACGAGCTGGAAGGGGAGTCGAGGCCCTGGTACGCGACCAACCTCGCCGCCGCCCGGGCCCGGGGGATCCTGGCGCAGCGGCCGCTGGCGGACTCCACGGTGGTCGGCCGCACGGCCTGCGACGGGGCGGGGCTGGCGTACGAGGACCTGTAGGCCGACCCGGGGCTGGGGCCCGCGGACAGCGGCAGGGCCGGCCGGGAGCGTGCTGCTCCCGGCCGGCCCTGGGCGTTGTGGTTTGTGGCGGTGTCGCCGCGTCGCGACGGTGTCAGTGCATCGCGACGGTGCCAGTGCGGCGCGACAGCGTCAGTGCATCGCGACGGCGGAGGAGTCGCTCGGCAGGTCGCCGGCCTTGGCCTTGATCGCGAAGAGCGCGACCAGCAGGGCGACGGCGGCGAGCGCGGCACCCACGATGAAGCCGTGCGAGATGCCCTCGGTGAGCACGGTGTTGGCGGCGTCGGTGCCCTGCGGGAACTCGTGGTGCTGCTGGAGGTAGGCCAGCTGTTCCGGCTTGGCGCTCTCCATGAACTTCGGCAGCTGTACGGCGGCCTCGGCCGTGGCGTAGTGCGCGAAGACCGTGGTCAGGATCGACAGGCCGAGTGAACCGCCGATCTGCTGCATCGAGTTGAGCAGGCCGGAGGCGGCGCCGGTCTCCTCGCCCGGGACGCCCGCGACGGAGATCAGCATCACCGGGACGAAGATCAGGCCCATGCCGAAGCCGAACACCACCGTGGGGCCGAGCACCCCGTCCAGGTAGCCGCTGTCCTTGCTCATCTGGGTCAGCCAGGTGAGGCCGACGGTGACCAGCAGCGCGCCGCCGGCCATGAAGGGCTTCGGGCCGTACTTGGCCTGGAGGTTGGAGGCGATCTGCGCGGCGATGATGATCGCGACGCTGATCGGGAGGAAGGAGACACCGGCCTTCAGCGGGCTGTAGCCGAGCGGACCCTGCACGAACAGCACGACGTAGAAGAAGATGCCGAACATGGCCGCGGCCAGGCAGAGCATCATCACCAGGCTGCCGGTGCGGTTGCGGTCGGCGAACAGGTGCATCGGGGTGATCGGCTGGTCGGTGCGGCTCTCGACCACGAGGAAGGCGGCGACCAGGACCGCGCCGGCCGCGAAGGAGCCGAGCGTGATGCCGTCCGACCAGCCGTCGGAGGCGGCCCGGATGAACCCGTAGACCAGGCCGGCCAGGCCGAGCGTCGAGGTGAGTGCGCCGGGCAGGTCGAAGCGGCCCGGGTGGCGCTCGGACTCCGCGATGTAGCGCGGCGCGGCGATCGCGATCAGGATCGCGATCGGCACGTTGACGAAGAACACCCAGCGCCAGTTCAGGTACTCGGTGAGCAGGCCGCCGGCCAGCAGGCCGATCGCGGCGCCCGAACCGGCCACCGCCGAGAACACGCCGAACGCCTTGTTGCGCTCCGGCCCCTCGTCGAAGTTGGTGGCGATCAGGGCGAAGGCGGTCGGGGAGCATATCGCGCCACCGATGCCCTGGAGCGCGCGGGCGGCCAGCAGCAGGCCGCTGTCCTGGGCGAAGCCGCCGAGCAGCGAGGCCAGGCCGAACAGCAGGGTGCCGAAGATGAACACCCGGCGGCGGCCGAGGATGTCACCCGCGCGACCGCCGAGCAGCAGCAGCCCGCCGAAGGTCAGGGTGTAGGCGTTGATGACCCACGACAGGTCGGTGGTCGAGAAGCCCAGGGCGTCCCTGATGTGCGGCAGTGCGATGTTCACGATGGTCGCGTCGAGGACCACCATGAGCTGGGTGGCCGCGATGACGGTCAGGGTGATGCCCTTGCCCCGCCCCTGGGTCGTCCGCGGTGGTGCGTTCTTGCTGAGCGTGTCGGAGATAGCCACGAATGTGCCCCCTGCTGGCTATGTGCTCGGTGGTGCGGGTTCGGCGGAGTCGCCGGTCCGGGTGTGGCGCTGCGCCCTTGCGCAGGCCGGGAAGGAACGGGATCGTTCACTAATCGGGACGATATCCCGGTCGTGATTGTGAACGCAAGCGTTCCTTAAGGATGGTGGCGGTGGCGATGGAGCGGTTGGTGCGGCGCCTGGTGGCGGACCGGTCCGGTCGGCCGCTCGGTGGACTGCTCGACGGGGCGCCGGGCGGTGCGGTGGTTGGTGCGGCGGGTGGCGTGGCGGGTGCTGCGGTGGGTGTCGCGGCGGGGCGGGCGTCGTCCGGGGAGACGGCGGCCGGGGCGGGCGCTGGATCCGATGCCGGGACGGGCTCGGGGTCGGGTGCCGCACCGGCCTTCTGTCCGGTGCGGGTCGCCCACCAGGCACTGACGCGACCGGCCCGACGCCGGGGGAAGGAGTTGGAGAACGCTATCTTCGAGGCCGCGCTCGACCAGCTCACCTCCGGCGGATATGCGCGGCTGACCATGGAAGGCGTCGCCGGCGCGGCGCGGACCGGGAAGGCCGCGCTCTACCGGCGCTGGGCGTCCAAGGACGAACTCGTCATCGACGCCCTGGACGCCACTCTCCCACGGCCCTACGACACCCCCGACCTCGGGTCCGCCCGTGACGAACTCCGCGAGCTCGTCGCGGGGTTCACGCAGGCGATGACCTCCCGGGTGGGCGCCGCGCTCAATGCGCTGATGGGCGAGATCGACCACGAGCGGGCCGAGGTCTTCAAGGCCTTCGTCAACGACCGGGTCATCGAGCCGACAGCGCGGACCATCCTGGAGATCCTGCGCCGCGGGGCCGAGCGCGGCGACGTCCGGCCCGGCGCGGCCACCCCGCTGGTGGCGGACGTCATCCCGGCGATGCTGCTCTACCAGGTCAAGATCCGCGGGCTGGAGAGCGTGGGGCCGGGAATCGCCGACCGGCTGGTGGACGAGGTGCTGGAGCCGATGATCCGGGTCTGAGTCGGCCGCGGGGTCCGAGTCGGCCGCGGGGTCCGAGTCGATCACGGGGTCCGAGTCGACCACGGGATCCGAGTCGACCTCGGTTGGGCTCGGGGAGGCGGATTCGGCGGCGCGGGCCGGGCTTAGGCTGGAGGCTGCCCCCGCTGAACGGATTACGCCATGCCCATCGTCCCCCCGACGCACTCCGTCGAACGCTCGCTGCGCCGGGCCGGCGCCAAGATCGTCGTCGGTCTTGACGAAGTCGGGCGCGGGGCCTGGGCCGGGCCGGTCACGGTGGGCGCGGCCGTCACCGGCCTGCGCAAGGCGCCGGAGGGACTGACCGACTCCAAGTTGCTCACCGAACTGCGCCGGCGCGCCCTCGCCCCGGTCCTCGCCGACTGGGTCACCGCGTACGCGCTCGGGCAGGCCTCCCCGCAGGAGTGCGACGAACTCGGGATGACGGCGGCGCTGCGGCTGGCCGCCGTCCGCGCGCTGGAGGCGTTGCCGGTCGAACCCGACGCGGTGATCCTGGACGGCAAGCACGACTACCTCGGCGGCCCCTGGCGGGTGCGCACGGTGATCAAGGGCGACCAGTCCTGCATCTGCGTCTCCGCGGCCTCGGTGCTCGCCAAGGTCCACCGCGACGGCCTGATGGCCGAACTGGGCGAGGGGTGCCCGGACTACGGCTTCGCGGACAACGCCGGCTACCCGTCCCCGGTGCACCGTGCCGCACTGGAGGAGTTCGGCCCCACCGAGCACCACCGACTCTCCTGGGCCTACTTGGACGCACTGCCGAAGTGGCGTCACCTCAAGCGCGTTCGGGAAGGTGCGGGCGACGCTCAGGGGTCCGCCGACGAACAGTTGACGCTCGGTTTCTGACGTTCCGTCTGGAATTGCCTGGGGGAGGGCGGCGGGAGGGCGGTGCCCAATGGGTGGGGCGCCCGTGCGCGTCCGACCGGCATTTGATAGATATCCGGGTATGCCTGTCTTCCCCGAGGAGTCGGAGATTCACGAGAGCCTCCCGAACCCCGGCGTTCCCTTCCCACGCGAGTCGGACGCACAAGCCCCCGCCACCGCACCCACCACCGTCGCCGCCCCGGCTCCGGTGCCCGGCCCCCGTTCGGCGCCCCCGCGCCCGGTTCCGCCGCGTGCCGCCCGTCCGGGCCCGCCGCAACTGATCCCCAAGCCCGGGCCGGCACCGCGCCGCCCCGCCCCCGCCGCACCGCAGGTGGAGGTCCAGCGGATCGCCGCCACCCCGGCGCAGGCGGTGGAGCGCGCCGATGACGCGGTCGACCTGCTGCTGGAGTCCGGGCGCAACCCGGGCGACATCCTGGTGCTGACGACCGGCGAGGCACACCCCTGGCAGCAGCACGAACTCTCCTTCGGCGAGGAGTGCTACTGGGCGCAGCTCACGGAGGGCGGGGACGTGTTCTACGCGGACGCCGCGCTGACCCGCCCGGTCCGCCGCGAGGTGGTCGTCCTGGTGGCCAACGGCGGACCGTCCGCCCGTGCCGCCGAGGCGTACACCAAGGCGCTCGGCCACGCGGCCGCGCTGCTGGTGGTCTGCGGCGACGCCGGCCCGGCAGCCGTGGGTACGGCCGGAGCCGCGCCCGGCCGCCCGGTCAAGGCCTGACCGCAGTCCTCCACTTCGGGCCCGGTGCCGCCGTACGGTGCCGGGCCCGAAGTCCGTCCCACGGCGCTCGGTGGTCGGTCGCCGGCGGTCGGCGGCCGGTCGGCGGACCGGTAGTCGGCAACTGGTGCTCCATGGCCGACGGTTTGAGGCCCGGCGAGTTCGGCAGCCCCTGCGGAGTCAGCGCGTACCGGTGCGACGGGTCGGTTCGGCCGCCGCGACCCGCCCCGTGGCCCACGGGGGCTCGGACTGCGGGGAGCGTGCCGCGTCCTCGCCGCGCTTGGCCTGGTCGGTCGCCGACTGGAGGGTGCGCTGGCCGCGTGGGGCGTCCAGCGCCGAACGCGGGGGCAGCTCCGTCACGGTGTGCGCCGGCCCGTCGGCCCACGAGCCCGCATGCGGCTTGCGTCCGCCCCGCCCGTCCCCGAGGACCTGCCAGCCCGCCGGGGTGAGGCCGATGTACGCGCCGCAGCGCAGCCCGTGGAGCACGGACGAGTCCCGCAGCGCCCACATCCAGGCGCCGTCCTGTTCCGTCCAGCCGGGCGCGCCGTCGCGGCAGCGCAGCAGCACGGCAGTCCGGGTCGGCTCGGGCAGCCGCAGGTCGTGCGGGATGATCCGGCGCAGGTGCGTCAGCAGCGCGTTCCGGTGCTGCCAGCCGTCGGTGTCGTGCGCCCAGGGGGTGAACGAGGCCGAGGCGACGAGGCGGTGGAGCGCGTCCAGGACGGCGATCACGACGGTACCGGGCTGTGGCAGGTGGCGCTGGTGCAGTTCCAGGACGAACTCGCGGGGGTCGCGCAGCAACGGGATCCCCGAGGCGGTCCACGCCTCCAGGTCCAGTACCCGTCTGGGTGCCGGGCTCCCGGAGAAGGGATTCTGACCTCGGTCGATACCGTTGATCACGATCCTCCTTCCTGGCCCGGGGGCAGGCGGGTGCCTGGGTACGCCGAACGGCGGGTCCAGCGGACCGGGTTTCGGGTACCTCCCAATTCTCGGGGCATCGGGGGCAGAGCGGCAACGATGAAATGATGAACGCCACCCAATAGCCCATGGTCTGTCGGATATGTTCCACAGTCGACCGAGCGCCCCGGAGCTGCCGCCAGGCCTTGATCCACAACGCCTGAAGGGCAGCGTGAACCGTCATGGGCATGTGATCGCTCCTTTCTCGGGCCGTTCGACCGCTGTGATCGAAATCGCTTCGCCTGATCCTTTCTGTTAGGCCATTCGAGTGAGGAAGGGTTCCCGGGCCGGAGGGCCCCCGCGGCGGCTTTCCGCCGCCCCGTCACCCCTGCACGGCCAGCACCAGCGGCAGCACCGCGCTCGCCCCCGCTCGGCGCAGCAGCCGGGCGGCCACGGTCACCGTCCAGCCCGAGTCGACGAGGTCGTCCACCAGCAGCACCGGCCCGCCGGCGGCCGCCACCGCCTGCTCCACCTCCGGCGGCAGGACCAGCGCGCCGGCCAGCGAGTGCAGCCGCTGGGCGCTGTTGCTGCGGGCGCCGTGCGGGGGCAGCCCGCCGGCGTACTCGATCCGGCCGAGCAGCGGCAGCCGCCCGATCTCGGCGATCCGCGCGCCCAGGCTGCCGACCAGTCGGGGCCTGGCCGAGGAGGCCATCGTCACCACGCCGACCGGCCGCTCCAACCGGGTGCCCTCCGTCGTCGCGGGCCCGGCCCAGCCGCCCGGACTGCGGGCCCAGTCGGCGAGCACCGCCACCAGGGCGTCCACCGCCTCGCCGGGCACCGGCACGTCCGGCGCCTGGTCGGCGAGCAGGGTGCGCAGCCGGTTGCCCCAGCCGATGTCGGACAGCCGGCCGAGCGCCCGGCCCGTCTCCGCCTGCTCGCCCACCGGGATCCGGCCCTTGAGCGGCACCCCGAGCGCGTCCATCCCGGTGGGCCAGAGCCGGCGCGGCTCGAAGCTCACGCCCGGCCGGCCGAGCGCGGCCCGGGCGGCCCCCAGCGTCTCGGCGGAGACGTCCGGGGTGTGCAGCGGCCCCGCGCAGTTGTCGCACCGGCCGCAGGGCGCGGCCTGCTCGTCGTCCAGCTGGCGGCGCAGGAACTCCATCCGGCAGTCGGTGCCGGCCGCATAGTCGCGCATCGCCCGCTGTTCCGCCTCCCGGGAGGCGGCGACCTTGGCGTAACGGGCGGTGTCGTACTCCCAGCTCTGGCCGGTGGCCGTCCAGCCGCCCTTGACCCGGCGGACGGCGCCGTCCACGTCGAGCACCTTGAGCATGGTCTCCAGCCGGGCCCGGCGCAGGTCCACCCGGGGCTCCAGGGCGGCGGTGGAGAGCGGCCGGCCGGCCTCGGCGAGCGCGTCGATGGTGCGGCGAACCTGCTCCTCGGGCGGGAAGGCCAGCGAGGCGAAGTAGCGCCAGATCGCCTCGTCCTCGCGCCCGGGCAGCAGCAGCACCTCGGCCCGGTCCACCCCGCGCCCGGCCCGGCCGACCTGCTGGTAGTAGGCGATCGGTGAGCTGGGCGAGCCGAGGTGCACCACGAAGCCGAGGTCGGGCTTGTCGAAGCCCATGCCGAGCGCGGAGGTGGCGACCAGCGCCTTGACCCGGTTGGCCAGCAGGTCGGCCTCGGCGGTGCGGCGCTCGGCGTCCTCCGTGCGGCCGGAGTAGGAGGCCACCGGGAAGCCGCGCTCGCGCAGGAAGGCCGTCACCTCCTCGGCGGCGGCCACCGTCAGGGTGTAGACGATGCCCGAGCCGGGGAGCCGGTCGAGGTGGTCGGCCAGCCAGGCGAGGCGGTGCGCCGGGTCGGGAAGGGAGAGCACGCCGAGGGTGAGGCTCTCCCGGTCGAGCGGCCCGCGGAGCACCAGGGCGTGCTCGTCGGTGGCGCCGGTGCCGAGCTGCTCGGCGACGTCGGCGGTGACCCGGGCGTTGGCGGTGGCGGTGGTGGCCAGCACCGGGACACCGGGCGGCAGGTCCGCGAGCATGGTGCGCAGCCGTCGGTAGTCGGGGCGGAAGTCGTGCCCCCAGTCCGAGATGCAGTGGGCCTCGTCGACCACCAGCAGGCCGGTGGAGGCGGCGAGCTCGGGCAGCACCTGGTCACGGAAGTCCGGGTTGTTCAGCCGTTCGGGGCTGACCAGCAGGATGTCGACCTTCCCGGTGGCGACCTCCTCCTGGACCGCGGCCCACTCGTCGGTGTTGGCCGAGTTGATGGTGCGGGCGTGGATGCCGGCCCGGCCGGCGGACTCGACCTGGTTGCGCATCAGGGCGAGCAGCGGCGAGACGATCACCGTCGGCCCGGCGCCGCGGGCCCGGAGCAGGGCGGTGGCGATGAAGTAGACCGCGGACTTCCCCCAACCGGTGCGCTGGACGACCAGGGCACGGCGGCGGTCGACCACGAGGGCCTCGATGGCCGTCCACTGGTCCTCGCGCAGGGTGGCTCCGGGGCCGGCGAGCTCGCGCAGGACGGCCTCGGCCCGCGCCCGGACCTCGGCGCGGTCGGCGGTGGCGGTGGTGTGGATGTCGGGCTGCTGCATGGCGTCCATGTAACCCCGTACCGCCGACAAGCGACGAATGCGGGGGAGGAGAGGCCGGGGAAGGCGGGGTGTGTTTCATCCGCTGGTCGGCTGAACGGAAGTCAAAATCCACTCTCGGGAGGGCGTGTCGCCTGCTCCGAATGAGTGAAGGGAAATTCGGGGGCGGGGTTATCCACAGAAAAAAGTCGGGTCAGGCATCTTTCGCGCATTGCGTCCACTCTTGCGGCCATGAACGCGATGAACAACGAACACGTCATTCTGTCCCTCGGCCCGGCCTCCGACCACCGGCCGGTCGTCATGCGCGGTCCGGCCGACATGGCCGAGCTGCTTCCCTACTTCCTGGGCTTCTACCCCGACGACAGCATCGTCGCGGTGGGGCTCCACGGCCCCGGCCTGCACCAGGGCGGGGTGATCCGGGCGGACCTGCCGCGCTCGCCCGAGCAGTGGCCGGCCGCGGCGGAGGAGACGGCCGCCCTGCTGATCGCCCTCTCCGAGCGGCACGGGGCCCGGCCGCTCCAGGTGCTGCTCTACCTCTGCCAGGATCGCGGCGCCGCGCACGCTCCGCCGGTGGTGGACGGACTGCGGCCGTTGGCGGATGCGCTCCGGGCGGCCTTCGGACGCCGGGGCGTGGCCGTCAAGGAGTCGCTGTGCGTCTCGGACGGTCGCTGGTGGTCCTTCCTCTGCCGCGGTGACGGGTGCTGCGACGCGGCGGGCAATCCGGTGCGGCGCAGCCCCGAGCCCGGTCCGGCGGCCGCCGCCGCGACGGTCGCCGGGCTGGTGCCGCGCGGCAGCCGGAAGGCGATCATCGGCGGGCTGGCCCCGGTCGGTCCGCCGGAGGGCGATGTCCAGCGGGAGGCGTTCGCCCGGGTCGAGGCCGTGGACGCCCTCGCCAGGGAGCAGCGCATCGCCCTGCTCGACCAGGCCGTCGCCGAGTTCCGGGCCGGAGCCCGGGAGCTGGACGCGGAGCGGACGGCCCAGCTGCTGCTCGCCCTGCGCGACCGCCTGGTGCGGGACCGCGGCGTCGAGTACGCCCGGCCCGCCGAGCTGGCCCCGGCGGAGCGGCTCTGGCGCTTCCTCGCCCGGCGGGCCGTGGCGCCGTACGAGGGCTGTGCGGTGGCCCCGCTGACGTTGCTGGCCTGGACGTCCTGGGTCGCCGGGGACACGGCGACGGCCAGGGTCGTGCTCGGCCACGTCCTGGGGCTCGCCCCGGGCTACCTGCTGGCCGATCTGCTGTACGAGTCGCTCAACGACGGCATGACGCCCCAGGGCCTGCTGGCCGCCGTCGAGGCGCAGCGGCGCCGGCGCGAGGAGCCAGGTCCGCAGGCCCCGGCCGACGGACCGAGGCCTCCGGCGGGCGGAGTTCCCGGCGCCGAGGGTGCGCCGTGCCGTGACGAAGCGGGCTCCGGGCCCGCTGCCCCGGGGTCGGGTGGTGTCCCCGAGGAGCGGACCGGGCGGTCCGCCGGCGGTCGGCGGCACCGGCGGGGCGGTCGGCGGAAGGGCTCGTCCACGGTGCCGGCGCCGGCGGCCGATCCGGGCCCGGGCGCCCCGTCCGGCCCCGAAGGCCCGGAGTCGGCGGGCGGCGGAGCCGGGGCGGCGGTGGGCCTGCTGTCGGCGCCCGGGCGGGCAGCGGCGCCCCGGCACGCCCGGGCGGGCGGGGAGCGGTCCACCCGGGGCCTGCGACTCGGCCGGGCCGCGGCCTGCGCGCCGGCCGCGGCCCGCACCGGCCTCCACCGCTGCCGGGGTGTCCGACGGGCGGCGAGAGGAGGCCACCGTGCGCACTGAGCCGCTCCGCGCCGCGGCGCCGGCCCGAGGGCCGCTACGCCTCGCCGTGCGCCATCCTGATCAGGCGGTCCAGCACCTTTCCGCCGCTCACCCGAAGGCCGTCGTGCTCCCACTCGTTGGTGATCCAGGTCCGCAGGCCGCGCACCGCGCGGGCGGTCTCCAAAGAGTCGGCGGTGTCCACGTACATGTCGTCGTGGTACACCGCCGCCACGACCGGCACGGTGTTGGCGGCCAGCCGCGCCCGGTCGTACAGGTCGGGCCAGTCCGTGCGGGCGGCGAGCAGGTCCGCGGTCTCCTTCAGCGGGCGCAGCGCCGGGTCGGTGTCGAACATCCAGGGGTAGATCATCTCCCCGGTGAACAGCACCGGCGCGTCGGACCCCAGCGCGGACCGGGCGTCGAACCGCGGGAACTCCTTGCGGACCCGCTCGGCCGCCCAGGCGGTGCCGCCCTGGTCCACCGACCGCTGGCCGTAGATCGACTCGTGCAGCACCGCGTACAGCGGGCCGCCCGCGAAGGAGAGCTGGGCCTGGGCGCCGGCCAGGAAGGTGTCGGAGAGCTCGGGCCCGGCGGCGCCCTCCACCCAGGCCTCCTCCAGCAGGTAGTGGAGCGTGCCGGAGCCGCTGCCGCCGCCGAGCAGCATGCCGAGCGCCTGGAACGCCTCGACGGTGAGCAGCCCGCCGTCCGGCAGGGTCGCGGGGGAGTCGGCGAGGTGGGCCGCGATCCGGCGCACCGCCTGGACGTCCTGGGGGAACCGGGCGTAGTGGTCCTCGTTCTTGCCAGCCACCCGCGGGTAGGCGGCGCGGTAGACGTCGTCGGCGGAGCTGCCGAGGCCGGCGAGGCCACCGGTGATGAAGGCCTCGGTCAGCCCCTCGGGGGCGAAGGAGAGGTAGGTGAGGGTGCAGAAGCCGCCGAAGCTCTGGCCGAGCACGCTCCAGCGCCGGTCGGCACCGAGCAGCCGCTCACGGATCAGCTCGGCGTCCCGGACGATCGAGTCCGCGCGGAAGTGGGCCAGGTAGTCAGCCTGCTCCTGCGGGCCGCCGCGCCGGGCGAGGGTCTGCCGGGTCGCGGGGGTGGACCGCCCGGTGCCGCGTTGGTCCAGCAGGAGCACCCGGTAGTCGTCCAGGGCGCGGTCCAACCAGGCGTCCCGGCCGTTCGGGCGCGTGGCCTTGCCGCCCGGCCCGCCCTGGAGGAAGACCAGCCAGGGAAGGTCGTCCCGCTCGCGGCCCGCCGCCACCACCTCACGGGCGTACACCTCGATCTGCTCGCCCTGAGGGGCGGCGTGGTCGAGCGGCAGCTGGAATATGTGGTCGGTCGTGACAATCCCGGGCAGCCGGCTGATGGTGGACATGCAACTCCTCGGTCTCTGCTGGTCACAGCGGTGGCGTCGCGGTTCACGGGGCCACCGGGTGCGGGGGCCGCGACCCCCGCACCGTATCCTGGCGGCGGTCGAGCACGGTTCGACCGCCCCGTCCGTCCGACCGGACGGCCGACCCCGGCCCGAGCAGGCCCGACGGCGGCCTGTACGACGGGTGCCGGCCCCGGGCCCGCGGACGGTGACGTGCTCGCGGCGAGGGCCCGGTGGCGTTCCGACGGAGGCGGTACACCGCCCGGCAGGGCAGCCCCGACCAGCGGCGCAGCAGCGGGGCGTGACCTGGTGGCCGTGCGCGGCGTTGACTCCGGGGGCCTGCACCCGGTCCGAGCGGGCCGATCGCCGGGCGGTGCGGGCCCGGCCGCCCGGGCACCGGCAGCCTCGGCCGCCGCGTACGACAGTACGACGGGTCGCCGCCGCGGGGCCGGGCGGTCCGGCGGGTCCGGGCCGTGGGGAATGGCGTCACCGGCGGTCCGGAACGATGGACCTGACGGCGTGCCGGGCCCGGTGACGCGCCCCGGAACGAAGGAGCGGCGCGCCGGTACCGGTCCGGTACCGCGCACCGCATGGCACGACCCGACACCGGGTACGGCCAGACATGGCACACCGCCGGCGGGACGGCCCCGTCGGCCCGGCACCAACAGCACGTGATCGAGCACGCTAGCGGCCCACCGGCCTGACCCGGCCACCGGACCGCCGAGGGGAGGAGAGTCCGGTGACCGCCATGAGGCCACCACAGGCCATGCCGGCCGAGAGCGTGGTCGGCGCGCCGCCCAGGCCGGTGGGCCGCCCCGACCAGGCCCCGGCGGCCGGGCCCGCGGGCGCACCGGCCGGTCCGGCCCGCCCCGCGGCCCCGCCGCGCCCGCAGCCGCCCGCCGTCCACCACGCGGTGATCTGTGTCAACGCCCCGGCGATGGCTGCCTCCGGCCCCGACGGTCAGCTGCGCGGCCACGGCCTGCACGGCTTCTACCGCAACGGCGTCCGGGCGCTCGCCCGGATGGAGCTGCGGCTGGGCGGCATGGAGCCGCTGCCGCTCCAGGGCGCCCTGACCAGCACCGCCCAGGCCCGCTTCCTCGGTGCCGTCCGCCTCCCCGGCGACCTCGACCCGGACCCTGCGCTCACCGTCGAGCGGCTGCGGCACGCGGACGGCGTGGAGACCGTCGTCGTGCGCAACACCGGTCCGCGGCCCGCCCGGCTGCCGCTGGAGATAGCCCTCGGCACCGACCTCGGCCCGGTCGCCGAGATCGCCGCCGGGCACCGCCAGCCCGACCTGCCGGGGCAGGTGCAGTCCGCCGGACTGCGCTGGACGGGCCCCGTCCACAGTGCCGTGGTCAGTGCCAAGCCCTCCCCGCACGCCGTCCTGGCCGGCGCCGGCGTGCTCCGCTGGGACCTGGAGGTCCAGCCCGGCGCCCGCTGGTCGGTCGAGCTGCACACCCAGCTGGAGAGCGCCAGCGGCGGCCCGCGCCCGCCGGGCGGCCGCGGCACCGGCGTCCCGCTGCCCTGGTCCGAGCCCGAGGTCCGCAGCGACGACACCCGGGCCGCCCCACTGGTCTCGCGCTCGCTGGACGCCCTCGGCGGGCTGCTGTTCGCCGACCCGGACCGCCCGACCGACCTCTACCCGGCCTCCGGCGCGCCCTGGCGCTTCGGCCTCGCTCCGGCCGACGCGCTCTGGGCCGCGCGGCTGACCCTGCCGCTCGGCACGCGGCTGGCGGCCGGCACCCTCCGGGCGCTGGCCCGCCGCCAGCAGCTCGCCCCCGCCCCGGGCCGCCCCGAGGGCCTGCTGCCCGGCGCCCTGCGCCACGGTGGTCCCGAGCTGCCGCCCACCTGCACCGCCACCGAGGCCACCCTGCTGTTCGTCACCGTGCTGGCCGAGGCGTGGCGTTGGGGCCTGCCCCCGGCGGAGGTCGCCGAGCTGCTCCCGGCCGCCGAACGGGCCCTGGCCGCCCTGCGCGAGGGCCTGGTCGACGGCTTCGTCGCCGACCTGAGCCGCCCGGCGGAGGAGCGATCCGCCCAACCGGTCGCCGCCCGCGCCGAGGTCCAGGCGCAGGCCCACCGCGCCGCCCTGCACGGGGCCGAGCTGCTGGAGGCCTTCGGCCGGCCGGGCGCCGAGGACTGGCGCGGCTGGGCCGCCGCGCTGCGCGGGCGCTTCCGCGAGCGGTTCTGGATCGACGACCTGTCCGGCGGCCGCCCCGCGGCCGGCCTGGCCCCGGGCGGTCAGCCGCTGCCCGCCGTCGCCTCCTCCCTCGTGCACCTGCTGGACACCGGGCTCGCCGTCGACGGTGGTCGGCACGACGGCCTGCTGGACCGCGAGCAGACCCGGCTGCTTGCCCAGCGCCTGGCCGCGCCGGAGCTGGACAGCGGCTGGGGCCTGCGCACCCTGAGCGCCAAGTCGCCCCGCTTCAACCCACTGGGTCACCGCGGCGGCGCCGTGCGGGTCCACGAGACGGCGCTGGCGGTCGCCGGACTGGCCGAGGCCGGTCACGAGAACGAGGCCGGCACCCTCCTGGAGGGCCTGCTCGCCGCGAGCGCCCACTTCGAGGGGCGGCTGCCGGAGATGTACGCGGGGGAGCAGCGCGTCCTCGGCTGCCCGCCGGTGCCCCACCCGGCCGCCTGCCGCCCGGCAGCGGTCTCCGCGGCCGGTGCCGTGCACGCGGTGTTCGCCCTCGCCGGGGTGCGGCCCGACGTCCCGGGTGGCCGGGTGCTGGTCCGCCCGGCGAGCACCGCACCGCTCGGCGAGCTGGAGCTGACCGGTCTGCGGGTGGCGGGCGAGCCCTTCTCCGTCCGGGTGAGCCGGATCGGCGTGGCGATGGTGGAGGAGGCGTCCGCGGACCTGCAACTCGTCGCCCGCTGAGCCCGTCGCCGCCCGACCACGCCCCGGCGTCGGTGACGCTCGGTCACCGACGCCGCGCCCGCCCGCTCTCGGCACCGCGTGGCGGTGAGCGGCTCGCGCAGGGCCGCGCAGGCCAGGGCGTGGGGCACCGGCCCCCGCGTTCCACGCACGGGCCTGTGCTTATCGTCAGAGAGACGACTATGATCGTCGCCATGTCGCGTTACGATCCGTCGGCCTTCCCTCCGTTCGCTGTCACGGTTGACCTGGTGGTGCTGACGGTGCGCGACCACTCGCTCTGCGCCCTGCTGGTCAGACGAGGCGAGCCGCCGTTCCAGGGGTACTGGGCGCTGCCCGGCGGCTTCGTTCGTCCGGACGAGGGCCTGGCCGAGGCCGCCTCCCGCGAGCTGGCCGAAGAGACCGGCCTGCGCGCCCACACCGCCCCCGGCCATGACGCGGTCGGCCCCGGCGCGGCCGGCGCCCACCTGGAGCAGCTCGCCACCTACGGCCACCCGCAGCGCGACCCCCGGATGCGCGTGGTCAGCGTCGCCTACCTGGTGCTCGCTCCCGACCTCCCGACGCCCCGGGCCGGCGGCGACGCCAGCAGCGCCCGCTGGGCCCCGGTCGGTGAGCTCCTCGGCGAGAACCCGGCCGACGGCGTCCCGCTCGCCTTCGACCACGGCCTGATCCTCGCCGACGGCGTGGAGCGCGCCCGCTCCAAGATCGAGTACTCCTCCCTCGCCACCGCCTTCTGTCCGACCGAGTTCACCGTCGGCGAGCTGCGCCGGGTCTACGAGGCCGTCTGGGGCGTGGTGCTGGACCCGCGGAACTTCCACCGCAAGGTCACCGGCACCCCCGGCTTCCTGCTGCCCTCCGGCGGTACGACGACCCGTCAGGGCGGCCGCCCGGCCCAGTTGTTCACCGCCGGTGGTGCCACCGTCCTCAACCCGCCCATGCTCCGCCCGGAGTCCTGAACCCCCGCGGGCCCCGAACCCGGCCCACCGCGGCCCCGGCAGCCGAATGGCCCGGCCTGGCTGCGAACCCGGGGACGACGGCGCAGAGTGTCGGTGGACGCTCCGGCCGCCGGGCCGGAGGCCTTCCGGCCCAGGGAGCCCCGCGATGGCCATCGAGGACTGCGCCAACCAGCGGATCCTCATCGAGCGGCTGGCGGCGGACTACCGGAGCCTCGACACGACCACCACCGCCACGGAACGGGAACTGGCCGCGCTGCAGGCCGGGCGCGCGGCGCCCGAGGCGATCGCCGCCGTGCAGGAGCGGCTGGCCGCCGAGCGCGAACGGCTGGGTGAGATCACGGTCGAGGGCCAGGCCGCCGTCGACGAGTTCCACGCGGTGTGCGGCGGCGAGCAGCTCCCGCCCCTGCCCTGGCCCGACACGCTATAGGGACGTCCCTCGCCGGGTACGGCGTTCCGCCCGGCCTCAGGCGCCACAGCCGTCGAAGCACCACAGCCGGCGAAGCACTGCGGACAGCTCCGTGTCGGAGTCCTCCGGAACGAACCGGCCGCCGCCCGTGAATCGCAGGATCGGATTGTCCCCTGATCGGGTGAGGTGGGCAGTCGGTGGGCCCGTGCCGTTCCCGTAATGCCCGGAATAGCCGCCGCCGCCCCCTAATGTGCTGGCGCGGAGCCGAGCGGGTGCATGCCCGTCAGGGGCGCTCCGCGTCGAGCAGGTCGGCCGACGGCATGGGAGCAGCCAGCGATGATCCAGATCACCGGACTGACCAAGGTCTATTGCAAGGGTGCTCCGCCCGCGGTGCTCGATCTGACCTTCGACGCCCGGCCCGGCACGGTGACGGCGCTGCTCGGTGCCGAGGGAGCGGGCAAGTCCACCGCGCTGCGGCTGATGCTCGAACTCGAACGCGGCCAGGGCGTCACGCTCTTCGACGGCCGTCCCTACCGGCGGCTGCGCCACCCGGAGCGCGAGGTCGGGGTGCTGCTGCCCGGCACCGGGGACGCCGCGGTGGCCGGGCACCCGGGCCGCAGGGCGCGCAGCCACCTGCGGATGCTCGCCGCGGCCGTCGGCGTCCCGGTTCGGCGGGCCGACGAACTGCTGGAACAGACCCGGCTGGCCACCGTCGCCGGGCAGCGACTGCGCACCTTCTCGCCCGGCATGCACCGCCGTCTGGCCCTGGCCGCCGCCCTGCTCGGCGACCCCGGCGCGCTGCTGTTGGACGAGCCCGCCGAGGGCCTGTCGCCGCGCAACGTCGAGTGGTTCCACTCCTTCCTGCGCTCCTTCGGCGACGCCGGCGGCACCGTCCTGGTGACCACCCGCACCCCGCAGGAGGCCTCGCAGATCGCCGACCGGGTGGTCACCCTGGACCGCGGCCGACTGGTCGCCGACCAGCCGGTCGCGGAGTTCCGGCGGACCAGGATCAGCCCCGAAGTGGCCGTCCGGGGGCCGCAGATGGCGCGGCTGGCCGATCTGTTGGTCAGCCAGGGCGCGGAGGTCCGGCGGGACGGCAACGTGGGGCTCGCGGTGGCCGGCATCGACCGCACCGAGATCGGCGAACTCGCCTACCGTCACGGGATCCTGCTGCACGAGCTGGCCGACCGGGTGGTCGAGCAGCCGGCGCCGCGGATCGTCCTGCCGACCGGCTCGGGCGGCTCCGGCCGTCCCCGCCTCGATCCGGAACCCGAGGCCGGGCCGAGCGGCGCGGAGCGCACCGCCGGACCGGCCGCCGCGTCAGCCCCGACCGAAGCGGTGCCGCCCCCGGCCGAGCCCACGGCGACCCCGGTCCCGGTCGCACCGGCCGTCGCCACCCAAGCCGCGCCGGCCACCGCCCCTGCCACCTCTGCCGCCCCCGCCCCCGCGGCCGAAGGCGCCACCGACCCGAGGCGCAGCGCCCCGCACCGCCTCCTGCAGGACGGCTCGCTGCCCACTCGCGCCCTGCCCGCCGCGGCCGCCGCCGCCCTCCCTGCCGCCGCGTTCCCTGCCCTCGGCTCGGCCGCCCGTCGCCCGGAGCCCGCAGGGCCTCGCCCGGAGTCGACCGCGAAGACCGGGCCCGACGCCGCTGCCGAACCCGCCCCCACCGTGGCTGTCGACCGGCTCTTCCGCGACGACCCGGTCCCGGCCCCGCCCCAGGCGCCCATCCGGGTCCGGCCCCTGGGCTGTCGGGAGAGCACCGAGGACCTGCTCGCCGACGACACCGTCCGTCTCCGCCGCCCCGCCTCGGGCACCCCCGCCGTCCGGGCCTCCACCGCCCGCTCCACGGCTTCCGCCGTTCCTGTCACCCCCGCCCACTCCACGGCCCCCGCCGTCCGGGCCTCCACCGCCCAGCCCCGCAAGACGCCCGCCACCCCCGCGGCCCCCGCCACCCCCGACGACCACCGGAGCGAGTGAACCGTGCATGTCCTGGCCTACGAGCTGCGCCGCCTGCGCGGCCTGCCTTCCACCTGGGTGCTGCTCGCCGCCGTGCTGCTCGGCGACGCCGTCCTGGCCGCCGTACTGGCGAGCCGGACCCCGGACGGCCCGTTGGGGGCCGCGGCCGGGGTGCGGCTGCTGACCGCCGCCCTCCCGCTGGTCCCACTGCCCTTCGCGGCGCTCGGCGCAGGCGTGCTGGGCGCGCTCTCGTACGGGCACGAGGTGCGCCACCCGGGGCTGCCGGCCTCCCACGTGTCGTACCCGCGTCGGGTCCGGCTGCTGCTGGCCAAGCTGCTGGTGATCGGTCCGGTGGCGGCGCTGCTGGCGCTGGCCACCCTGTTGCTCGACACGGTGGTCGTGCACGTCGCGCTGCCGGACGGCGTCGCCGTGACGGCCTGGGCGGACCCGGCCGCGCTGTCGGGCCGGGTGGCCGAGGCGCTGAACGGCGCCGGGCTGTCCGGGCTGTCCGACCTGCCGGGCGTGTTCGCCCCGCTCGGACTGGTGGCCGGTCAGGGGGTGCCCGCCGCGCTGCTGGCCTTCGTCCTGCTCACCGTGGCGGCGGGCTGGACCGGGCTGTTGACCGCCTCGCTGACCCGCGGCGCCGCGGCCGGGGTACTGCTGCTGTGCGCTCTGCCACCGCTGCTGGAGTCCGGCGTCGCGCTGCTGCTGCGTCACACCGGAAGGCCTTGGCCGATCCGGGCGGCCGAGCTGCTGCCGTTCCAGTCCGGGATCGAGTCGGCCTACGCCTGGGTGTACGGCGGTGCGCACGGGGCGGTGGCCGGGAGCGTGGCGCTGACCGATCCGGCGCTGCTCGCCGCGGTCGTGGCCCCCGCGGCGCTCCTGCTGCTCGCCGCCCTGCTGGTCCAGGCCCGCCGCCGCGCCCTGTAGCGCCCCACCGCGTGGCGCCGCCCGTGCAGGACCCGGCCGGGCCCTGCGGCTGCCCGGCGGAAGCCGTCCTGCCCGGGTCTTCCAAGATCGACCAGCAGTGACCGCAATGCGCGTTTCTTCCTGATAAGAAGTCAATTATCCAGTCACGGTCGATCACCCTTTCGTGTGCTTTTCACGAGAATTCTCAAGCCACGCCTGCCGATCGCCGACAAAGGAGGCGTGAGTACCCTTGCGCACCCCACCATGACCCCCGCCCGTTCCGCCGAAGGGCCGATCCACGGCCCCGGCGACCTGGACCGCTTCTCGTACGCCGACCGGCCGACTCCGCCGGCGCCCCGCTGGGAGGGCGCCGAGTCCGACATCGCCCGGGTCGGTCGCAAGACCACCAGCAGCCGCGGTCGCGGTCTGCACGGCCAGCTGGTCCAGCAGCTCGGCCAGATGATCGTCTCCGGCGACCTCGGCGCCGACCGCCCGCTGGTGCCCGAGGAGATCGGTCAGCGCTTCGAGGTCTCCAGGACCGTCGTCCGCGAGTCGCTGCGCGTGCTGGAGGCCAAGGGCCTGGTCAGCGCCCGGCCGAACGTCGGCACCCGGGTCCGCCCGGTCGGCGACTGGAACCTGTTGGACCCGGACATCATCGAGTGGCGCGCCTTCGGACCGCAGCGGGACGAGCAGCGCCGGGAACTGTTCGAGCTCCGCTGGGCGATCGAGCCGCTGGCCGCCCGGCTCGCCGCCGGCCACGGCCGTGAGGACGTCCAGCAGCGCCTGGTCGAGCTGGTCGAGATCATGGGTCACGCCGCCTCCCAGGCCGACCTCTCCACCTACACCCGGGCCGACGCCGAGCTGCACGGCCTGATCCTCCAGCTGGCCGGAAACCGGATGCTCGAGCACCTGTCCGGGATCGTCGCCTGCGCGCTGCAGGTCTCCGGCGGCCCGGCGATCTCCTGCGAGCGGCCCTCCGAGTCCTCGGTCGGCCTGCACGCCCGGCTGGTGGACGCGCTGGGCGCCGGCGACGGCACCGCGGGCGAGGCCGCGATGAGGGCGCTGCTCACCGTGCATCCCGAGATCGAGCCGTCCGTCCCCGCGCCCAGGGAGCACTGAACGGGCTGTTCTCCACGAGCGGAGGCGCCGGATGGCGGCGGCCCGCTCCCGCCAGGGCCCTCCGACCGCACCGCGCGGCGCAGCCGGGGGGCCTCCGCATGCCGTCACCCGCCCGTCCGCCGCCCGGTGCCGGTGCCGGTGCCGGAGCCGGGATCGGGCCGGGATCGAGGCCGGGGTCGAGGCCGAGGGGCCCTTCGGGGCGTCCCGTCGAAAGGCGGGCCCGGGAAAGCCGCCGGTGAGAGGCGGGCCCATTTTCGGTCCTGCTCATGACAATAGTTCGCTCCGCGAGTGCGCGATGATGGAAGCGGCCCCCGGTCGCGGGCGCCGGATGGTGTGACCCGCGACACGAAGGCCATGCGTAACACTTGACGAGTAGCAGCGATGTGTCCTGAGCGGAAGCAGCTCCGGAATACTCCAACATGTCAGAATGCTGTGTTGGTCCGCGGCGCTGCTGCCGTCCTGCAAACCCAGTCCTCAAACCCGAGTCGGTCGGAATCGACACCGCGCGTCCGGCGCGCGATCTCCTTCCCCGCCCGCTCGGGCGGCCGGTACGGGTTCGAGTCCACTCATCGTCCGAGAGGTTGTTCGTGTCGGCCAGCACATCCCGTTCGCTTCCCCCCGAGATCGCCGAGTCCGCGGCTCTGCTGGCGCTCATCGAGCGGGGCAAGGCCCAGGGGCAGATCGCCGGTGACGACGTGCGCCAGGCGTTCGAGGCGGACCAGATCCCGGTCACCAAGTGGAAGAACGTCATGCGCAGCCTCAATCAGGTGCTGATTGAGGAGGGCGTGGACCTCATGGTCAGCGCGGCCGAACCGGCCGGCGCCAAGCGCAAGAGCGTTGCCGCCAAGAGCCCCACCAAGCGCACCGCCACCAAGGCTGTCACCACCCGGACCCCGGCCGCCCCGTCGGCCCCGACCAAGCCGCCGGTGCGGATCGCCCCCGGCGCCCCCGTCGCGGCTCCGGCCGTCGCCGCCGCCGCGGCCCCGGCTCCCACCGTCTCCGCCGAGATCACCGCCGAGGCGACGACCGGCGTCGTCGCCGAGGTGAAGTCGGCCGCGAAGAAGGCCGCCCCGGCCAAGAAGGCCGCGGCCAAGAAGACCGCCGCGCCCGCCAAGAAGACCGCCGCCAAGAAGACGGCCGCCGGCAAGGGTGCCAAGGGCGACGAGGAGCTGCTCGGCGAGGAGGAGCTGCTCGAGGACGTCGCTCTGCCCGGCGACAAGGCCGAGGCCGAGGGCACCGGTCCGGAGGAGGAGTCGGAGGGCTTCGTCCTCTCCGATGACGACGAGGACGACGCGCCGGCCCAGCAGGTCGCCGTCGCCGGCGCCACCGCCGACCCGGTCAAGGACTACCTGAAGCAGATCGGCAAGGTCCCGCTGCTCAACGCCGAGCAGGAGGTCGAGCTCGCCAAGCGCATCGAGGCCGGCCTGTTCGCCGAGGACAAGCTCTCGGCCGCCGACAAGCTCGCCCCGAAGCTCAAGCGCGAGCTGGAGATCATCGCCGAGGACGGCCGCCGGGCCAAGAACCACCTGCTGGAGGCCAACCTCCGCCTGGTGGTCTCGCTGGCCAAGCGCTACACCGGTCGCGGCATGCTCTTCCTGGACCTGATCCAGGAGGGCAACCTCGGTCTGATCCGTGCGGTCGAGAAGTTCGACTACACCAAGGGCTACAAGTTCTCGACCTACGCCACCTGGTGGATCCGCCAGGCGATCACCCGCGCCATGGCCGACCAGGCCCGCACCATCCGCATCCCGGTGCACATGGTCGAGGTCATCAACAAGCTGGCCCGCGTCCAGCGCCAGATGCTCCAGGACCTGGGCCGCGAGCCCACTCCGGAGGAGCTGGCCAAGGAACTCGACATGACCCCCGAGAAGGTCATCGAGGTCCAGAAGTACGGTCGCGAGCCGATCTCCCTGCACACCCCGCTGGGCGAGGACGGCGACAGCGAGTTCGGTGACCTGATCGAGGACTCCGAGGCGGTCGTCCCGGCCGACGCGGTCTCGTTCACCCTGCTCCAGGAGCAGCTGCACTCGGTGCTGGACACCCTGTCCGAGCGCGAGGCGGGCGTGGTCTCGATGCGCTTCGGCCTGACCGACGGCCAGCCGAAGACACTGGACGAGATCGGCAAGGTGTACGGGGTCACCCGTGAGCGCATCCGCCAGATCGAGTCGAAGACCATGTCGAAGCTGCGCCACCCGTCGCGCTCCCAGGTGCTGCGCGACTACCTGGACTGATCGACGGCAGTCGTTCCACACCGTTCCGCACGAAGGCCCGAGCCGCACGGCTCCGGGCCTTCGTGGCTGCCCGGGCCGGGTGCGTCAGCGTCCGGGTGGTGGTTGTCCCTCGTCCGGGTGGCGGGGCGGCGGGAAGCGGTCGCACCGTGTAGCCGGTCACCTACGCTGTGCCGGTTGCCTGCTTCCGAGCCCCCTGGAGTCACGGTGCCGACCGAGCCGGACCGCACTGACCTGCCGACGCCCACCCCGTACCCGGCGGACCTCTCCGACCGGGCCGATCCGGCCGCAGTCCGGGCGGGCCGCCGCCGCAGGGCCGCCGTGCTGGCGCTGATCGCCGCGGTGCCCGTCCCGCTGGTCGCCGTCGGCACCGCGGCGCCGGCCGAGGCGCAGCGCCGGGTGGTCGGCGGGACCGCGGCGAGCACCGCGGACCACCCGTGGATCGTGGCGCTGTCCAGTCGCCAGCAGTTCGGCGGCGGCCGTTCCGGCCAGTTCTGCGGGGGCGCGCTGGTCACCCCGACCAAGGTGGTGACGGCCGCGCACTGCTTCTACGACGAGTCCAGGGGCCGGGTGGAGCGGCCGGGCCTCAAGGTGATCGTCGGCCGGGACGACATGCGGAGCACGGCCGGCCGCGAGGTGGCGGTGCGGTCGGTCTGGATCCATCCCGACTACTCCTTCGCCGCCAACATGAACGACGTCGCGGTGCTCACCCTCGCCGAGTCCCAGGGAGCCCGGCCGGTGGTCGGACTGGTCGGCCAGGGCGAGACGGCACCGTACGCGGCCGGGACCACGACGCACGTGTACGGCTGGGGCGACACCACCGGGCGGGGTGACTACTCGCCCACGCTGCGTGTGGTGTCCGTGCCGATCGTGCCGGACCGCACCTGCGCGCAGGCCTACCCGGGAGGGCCGGACGGAAGGTTCGACGCCCGGGGCATGGTCTGCGCGAGCGAGGAGCGGGGCGGAAAGGACGCCTGCCAGGGCGACAGCGGCGGCCCGATGATCGTCGACGGTCGGCTGGTCGGCCTGGTGTCCTGGGGGACGGGGTGCGCCGAGGCAGCCCACCCCGGCGTCTACACCAGGGTGTCCTCGGTCGCGGACGCGGTGCGCGCGGTCCTGTGACCGCCCGCGGACGCGGTGTCGTGTCCGGCGCCATGACCCTCGCCGTGGGTGAGCGGCCGATCACCTGCCGGCGCCGGAATCTGACACCGCGTCGGCTTCACCGCCCGTGCGAGCCGGGCCGTCGGTGGGCCCGGGAAGGCGTGCCGGGTACAGCAGAGCCGGGCGGTCGGCCCCCGAAGGGGTCGGCCGCCCGGCTCACCGGTCGCGCGCGGTGCGCGACCGGACACAGCACGACGCCGGCTGCTGGTTTTGGCGCCCGGGATCAGCGCTCTTCGTCTGCGGCCGTGGCAGCGGTCGTGGTCAGACGGCCACTCTCGTCCTGTATCTCCACGGCGATCTTCTTGAGCTCGGGCTCGAACTTCCGGCCGTGGTGGGCGCAGAAGAGCAGCTCTCCGCCGCTGGCGAGTACGACGCGCAGGTAGGCCTGGGCGCCGCAGCGGTCGCAGCGGTCAGCCGCGGTGAGCGGGCTCGCAGGGGTCAGAACAGTAGTCACGTCGCCTCTTCTCTAGCTCGACGAGCTGTCGTACCAGGGTCAACATCCAACCAGGCCGAAAACGTTCCCGCTCGTGGCTTTTCTTCTCTGAGGATTCTGCTGCGTTGATGAGGACGTGCCCCGGGCGTCGGTGGTTCATGCGTGCCGAAATCCCGGGATCCGCCCGCCGCTCGAACGCCCGATCGGGATCGGGTGCGGCGTCCGCGTAGCATAATCCTCTGCCGGGTTGGAGCATAAGCCCCGCCCCGGGCCCCGGTAGCCTGCATAACGGCAGTTCCGGAGCCTGCACCGGGCCCCACGATCCGCCAGGACCGGTGGTACCGGGAGGAGATGGCGCCCCCGGGGCCCGCGCCCGGGTGCGGTGCTTGTTCGCGCAGCGCGTACAAGCTGCGCGGGGCCGGCCCGTCGTGCTGCGCACCCGGTGCAGGGGATCGGGCACGCAGGGCGACGGGTGTCGGTGCGGCGTGCTGCACTGGCGTTTGGTCCGGATGCGTCCGGATGTGACCGATGAGACAGAACTTCACCGAGGAGAGTGCCGCGTGAGTGCCGAAACGACCGTGCCGTCCGCGCTGCTGGCCGGCGACGACGGTTCCAACTACACCGCGCGGCACCTGCTCGTCCTGGAGGGCCTGGAGGCGGTCCGCAAGCGCCCGGGCATGTACATCGGCTCGACCGACAGCCGCGGCCTGATGCACTGCCTCTGGGAGATCATCGACAACTCCGTCGACGAGGCGCTCGGCGGCTACTGCGACCGCATCGACGTCGTGCTGCACCCCGACTCCTCGGTCGAGGTCCGGGACAACGGGCGCGGCATTCCGGTCGACGTCGAGCCCAAGACCGGGCTGTCCGGCGTCGAGGTCGTGATGACCAAGCTGCACGCCGGCGGCAAGTTCGGCGGCGGCTCCTACGCGGCCTCCGGCGGTCTGCACGGTGTCGGCGCCTCGGTCGTCAACGCGCTCTCCGCCCGCCTCGACGTCGAGGTCGACCGCGGCGGGCACACCCACGCGATCAGCTTCCGCCGCGGCACTCCCGGCATCTTCACCGAGACCAGCCCGGACGCGCCCTTCGAGCCGGGCAACGGCCTGACCAAGGCCCGCAAGGTGCCCAAGACCCGCACCGGCACCAGGATCCGCTACTGGGCCGACCGGCAGATCTTCCTCAAGGACGCCAAGCTCTCCCTGGAGACGCTGCACAGCCGCGCCCGGCAGACCGCCTTCCTGGTCCCCGGGCTGACCATCGTGGTGCGTGACGAGCGCCTCACCGAGAGCGACCAGATCGAGGAGTCGGTCTTCCGCTACGACGGCGGCATCGCCGAGTTCTGCGAGTTCCTGGCCCCCGACAAGCCGGTCTGCGACGTGCTGCGGCTGCGCGGCGAGGGCACCTTCAAGGAGACCGTGCCGGTCCTGGACGACCTCGGCCACATGACCCCCACCGAGGTCACCCGCACCCTCGGCGTGGACATCGCGCTGCGCTGGGGCGCCGGTTACGACACCACCCTGCGCTCCTTCGTCAACATCATCGCCACCCCCAAGGGCGGCACCCACGTCACGGGTTTCGAGCGCTCGCTGGCCAAGACGGTCAACGAGGCGCTGCGCGCGAGCAAGCTGCTGCGCGTGGCCGAGGACGACATCACCAAGGACGACGCCACCGAGGGCCTCACCGCGGTGGTCACCGTCCGGCTCGCCGAGCCGCAGTTCGAGGGCCAGACCAAGGAGGTGCTCGGCACCTCGGCGGCCAACCGGATCGTCGCCGCCGTCGTCGCCAAGGAGCTCAAGGCCTTCCTCACCTCGGCCAAGAAGGACCAGAAGCTCCAGGCCAGGGCCGTGCTGGACAAGGTCGTCGCGGCCGCCCGCACCCGGGTCGCCGCCCGGCAGCACAAGGAAGCCCAGCGCCGGAAGACCGCGCTGGAGACCAGCTCGCTGCCCGCCAAGCTGGCCGACTGCCGCAGCGACGACGTCGACCGCAGCGAACTGTTCATCGTCGAGGGGGACTCCGCGCTCGGCACCGCCAAGCTCGCCCGCAACTCCGAGTTCCAGGCGCTGCTGCCGATCCGCGGCAAGATCCTCAACGTCCAGAAGGCCTCGGTGAGCGACATGCTCAAGAACGCCGAGTGCGCCGCGATCATCCAGGTGATAGGGGCCGGTTCGGGCCGCACCTTCGACATCGACCAGGCCCGCTACGGCCGGGTCATCTTCATGGCCGACGCCGACGTCGACGGCTCGCACATCCGCACTCTGCTGCTCACCCTCTTCCACCGCTACATGCGGCCGATGGTCGAGCAGGGCCGGGTCTTCGCCGCCGTGCCGCCGCTGCACCGGATCGAGCTCACCAACCCCAAGCGCGGCCAGGAGAAGTACCACTACACCTACTCCGACTCCGAACTGCGCTCCACGCTGCTGGAGTTCCAGCGCAAGGGGCAGCGCTGGAAGGAGCCGGTGCAGCGCTACAAGGGTCTGGGCGAGATGGACGCCGACCAGCTGGCCGAGACCACCATGGACCCGCGCCACCGCACGCTGCGCCGGATCAACCTGGGCGACCTGGAGCAGGCCGAGAGGATCTTCGACCTGCTGATGGGCAACGACGTCGCCCCGCGCAAGGAGTTCATCGTGGACTCGGCGGCCACCCTGGACCGCTCGCGCATCGACGCCTGACACGGGCGGGCGTCCCCCGCGCCCCGCACGCCCCCGCGCCCCGAACGGCCGGGGCGCCCCCCCCCGGGGGGGGGCCGCCCCGGGGCGGGGGCCCCCGGGGGGCCCCCCCCCCCCCGCA
>NZ_JBSFKF010000030.1:0-83930 GCF_053598415.1 Kitasatospora sp. NPDC001132
CCCGCCCGCCGGCCCGCGCGGCCGGACCGGCTCGCCGATCATCGACCCGGGCCTGCAGCCGGCGCTGATCACCGCCGGCGCGGCCGCCCTGCTGGCCGGCGGCGCCGCGCTCGGCCAGGTCGCGCTGGCCCTGGTGGTGGCGCTGCTCCAGCTGCTGACGGCGGCCGGCTGGTTCCGGCTGAACGGGATGTGGCCGGCCCGGCAGGGCATCCTGCTCGCCGCGCTGGCCGGCTTCACGGCGGACGCGGCGGTGCTGCTGGCGGACTCCGACGGTGGCGTGGCGGCCGTGGTCGGCACCCTGGGCGGGTTCTTCCTGCTCGTCCTGGTGCTGCAGACGTTCCGCCCGTCGGACCCGAAGGAGCGCTTCTACGCGTTGACCGTGCTCGGCTCGGCCACCGTGGTGACGGCGCTGTGCACCACGCTGCTGCTGGCCGACTGGGTGCCCGCCGCGGTGGGTGCGGTGGCGCTGGCCACCCTGCTGGCCGCGGCGCCGCTGCCCGGGCCGAAGCAGCTGGGCCCGGTGCTGGGCCTGGCCGCGGCGGTGGCGCTGGGCCTGCTGGTCGGGGCGCCGGTGGCGCTCGGCGCGCTGGCCGGGCTGGGCGCGCTGGTCGGTCGCCGGGTCGCGGCGTACGACTTCCCGTCCCGTTTCGTGCACATGACGGCGGGCGTGGCGCTGCCGTTGGCGGTGGCGGCGCCGCTGATCTGGATCGCCACCGAGCTGCTGGCCTGACCCTTCCGCTCCGCCCCGGGTCGGATTCCGGCCCCGGAACCATGTTCCGGGGCCGGACGTCGTACGGTCGTGCTAGGGCGGACGTGTCCTGCGACCGCCGTGGAACGACGACTGACGACGACCGACGAACGACCACAGCGACCGGCGACGACGGGGGACACGATGCGCGGATGGCTGAAGGCCACGATCGGCCTGGTGGTGCTCTCCGGCCTGCTGCTGGGTGCCGACCGGATCGCGGTCGGCGTGGCCGAGGACGAGGCCGCCGACCGGATCGTGAAGAGCGGCCGGATGAGCCAGCGCCCGGACGTCTCGATCGAGGGCTTCCCGTTCCTCACCCAGGTGGTGTCGAAGAAGCTGGACGACGTCCGGATCTCCTCGGACGGCCTGACCGTCGGCGACGGCAGCCACCGGGTGGCGCTGCACTCCTTCAAGGCGCGGCTCTCCGGGGTCAAGGTGAGCGACAGCATGAGCAGTGCCACGGTGGACAGCGGCACCGGCAGCGGGGTGATCTCCTACCAGGACCTCGCGCAGCTGCTGCCGCCCGCCTCCGAGCTGCTGCACGGGACCAAGCTGCCGGTGGGCGGCAGCTCCCGGCTGAGCCTGTCCTACGCGGGCCCGGGCAAGGTCAAGGCCGCGCTGGGGCCGATCGCGATCGGCGAGGGCACCGTGCACAACAAGGGCAACACCGTGACGGTGGACGGCTTCCGGCTGAGCTCGCTCGCGGGGATGGTGGCCGGTGCCACCGGCCAGCAGGTCGAGCCGATGAGCTTCACCCTGGACTCGCTGCCGGCCGGCCTGAAGCTGGCCGACCAGGACGGCGGGAGCGGCGGCGTGACGCCGCTGCCGGAGGGCCTCCAGCTGACCTTCGACGGCAAGGACGTCAAGCTCCTGGGCTGATCCCGGCCCGTGCCGGGCGCTGCCGAATCGTTCCGCTCCGCGAGACGCGCTGTCCAGCGCGGACCGCGGAGCGGTGTCGTTTCCGCCCCGCGCACGCCGCCGGAGGGCCTCCGGCGGGGCCCGGGCGGGCCGTGCCGAGAGTGAATCCCATCATCCGGTCACTTCGATCCCATTATTCGATACGTTGATGACAGCGGGCCTCCGGTGTCCCTAGCATCGTCGGCATGAAGCGACAGACGGACCTCACGAAGCGGCGGGCGGTAGACCTGTGCCGCGTGGCCGCCTGTCTGTGTCGAATGCGCTGACTCGGCGCTCCGGCAGGGCAGTTGACGCCCGCCGCCGATCTTCCCGGTGACCGTGCCCGGCTCTGTGAGCGGGTGGTCCCCGAGGTATTCCGCAGTTCACCGCCCGGCCGCACCGGTCCACCCTCTCGTCCCAGCATTCGGACGGATTTTCGGACCGTGCCTGCCCGGGCCCCTGCAGCACCCCTCCTGAGCAGCACCTTCCGCACAACCGCCCTCGGATGGAGATCACCACCATGAGCCGCAGCGACGTCCTGGTCGACGCCGACTGGGTCCAGGCCCACCTGGACGACCCGAAGGTCGTCATCGTCGAGGTCGACGAGGACACCTCCGCGTACGACAAGAACCACATCCGCAACGCCGTCCGGATCGACTGGAAGCAGGACCTCCAGGACCCGGTCCGCCGTGACTTCATCGACCAGGCCGGCTTCGAGGCGCTGCTCAGCGCCAAGGGCATCGCCAACGACGACACCGTCGTCCTGTACGGCGGCAACAACAACTGGTTCGCCTCGTACGCCTACTGGTACTTCAAGCTGTACGGCCACGGCGACGTCCGCCTGCTGGACGGCGGCCGCAAGAAGTGGGAGCTGGACTCCCGCGACCTGGTCGCCGAGGTGCCGGCCCGCCCCGCCACCTCGTACACGGCGCAGGCCGCCGACTCCTCGATCCGCGCCTTCCGCGACGACGTGATCGCCGCCATCGGCAACCTGAACCTGGTCGACGTCCGCTCGCCCGACGAGTTCTCCGGCAAGCTGCTCGCCCCGGCGCACCTCCCGCAGGAGCAGTCGCAGCGCCCCGGCCACGTGCCGAGCGCCCGCAACATCCCCTGGGCCAAGAACGCCAACGACGACGGCACCTTCAAGAGCGACGACGAGCTCAAGGCGCTGTACGAGGCCGAGGGCATCGACCTGGCGAGGGACACCATCGCCTACTGCCGCATCGGCGAGCGCTCCGCGCTCACCTGGTTCGTGCTGCACGAGCTGCTCGGCCAGGAGAACGTCAGGAACTACGACGGCTCGTGGACCGAGTACGGCAGCCTGGTCGGCGTGCCGATCGAGCTCGGCAGCAACTGAGCCCCGGCTCGACCCGTAAGTCAGAAGGGAAATCACAGACATGTGCGGTGCGAAGGCCGGCGGCCCGGACCTGGCAGGAGTTGACGTGGCGAACGAGACGATCATCCAGGGTTCGGTGACCCGCGACGGTGAGCCGGTCAACGGCTACGTCCGGCTGCTGGACGAGAACAACGAGTTCACGGCCGAGGTGCCCACCTCGGCGACCGGCCAGTTCCGGTTCTTCGCCCGCCCGGGCAAGTGGACCCTGCGCGCGCTGGTGCCGGGCCAGACCGTGGACCGCCAGGTGGTGGCGTCCCAGGGCACCGCCGTCGAGGTCGCGATCGCGGTCTGACCCCGGTCGGAACGACTCCGGAGCACCCCGAGGGCCCCTGCCGCGCAGGGGCCCTCGGCCGTACCGTGGAGGAGTGCGGGCAAAGCGGCGGCGTCGCTACTACTTCGCCATGATGGGCGTGTGCCTGGGCCTGTTCGTCATGGCCTGGGGCGTGGTGCGGTTCTTCTCGGTCGGCGCGGCGATCGGCATGTGCGTGGTCGCGATGGTCATCCCGCCCGTCGCCGCGGTGTTCGCCAACAAGCGGGACCCGGACGACGACTGGTGGGACGACCCGCGCTGGGACGACCCGAAGTGGGACGAACCCGGTCACGACCGGGACCGCCCCGACCACGAGCGACGCCCGTAAGGCCCGGCGGGCGTCAGTACACGAGCGCCTGGACGCCGTCCGCCATGATCTCGCTGACGAAGACCTGGGCGCCCGCGATGCGGACGCCCTCGACGGTGTCCTTCTGCTCGATCCCGCGCCGGGCCGCGCACTGGGTGCACAGCGTCACCGAGCCGGCCGCCAGGATCGACTCCAGCAGGTCCGGCAGCGGCGCCGCGTGCGGCAGCTCGAACTCCGCCGCCCGGCCCGGCAGCGCGAACCAGGAGGACTCCCCGGTCAGCCAGAGCGAGACCTCGATCCCGCTGGCGACGGCCACCGCCGCCACCGTGAACGCCTGCGAGCACCGCTCCGGCGCGTCCGCCCCTGCGGTGACCTTGATGACCAGTTTCTTCGACATGGCGCCACCATAGAGCCCCTGCCACCCCCGCCGTCCGGCATCCCCGGAACCCTTGGGCAAAGCTTGGGCAGCGCCGGGGAGGCGGCGGGAACACGGCGGGGAGGCGGCGCGAGCCGCGACGTGGTGGGGCTCACCGCGACCGCCCGGAACCCGGCGGATAGAGTGAGCGGAGCAAAATCCACCACACTGTCGCCGCCTGGGAGCCCCCCGTGTCCGGTCTGGAAATCTTCTTCGACGGTCTGCTGGCCCTCATGGCCGTGCTGATCACCTGGTTCGCCATCTTCTCGGTGATGAAGCTGTACCAGGGCCAGCGCTGAGCCTGCCGTACGGTTGAGGCAGTCCCACACCGACGAGAACAGCGACCAGGAACATGATCGAGATCCCCTCTGACCTCCACAGGGACGTCGTCCCGCTCGCCTTCCTCCTCGGCACCTGGGAGGGCGCGGGAGTCTTCGACTTCCCCGGCGCGGAGAAGTGCAACTTCGGCCAGGAGATCGTGATCCGCCACGACGGCCGCCCCTTCCTGGAGTTCCGCTCCCGCACCTGGGTGCTGAACGAGGAGGGCGAGAAGGTCCGTCCGCTGGAGAACGAGCACGCGTTCTGGCGCATCACCAGCAACCACGACGGCACCAGCGGCGCCCGGGGGATCGAGATCTCCTCCGTCCGCGACGACGGCACGGTCGAGATCTGGTACGGCGAGCTGGCCGACGGCAAGCCCCAGGTCGACGTCTCCACCGACGCCGTCGCCCGGATCGAGGGCTCCCCGGAGTACTCGGGCGGCAAGCGGCTGTACGGCTTCGTCAACGGCGAGCTGCTCTGGGTCGGCGAGAAGGCCGCCCCGAACGTGCCGCTGCGCCCGTACATGTCCGCGCAGCTGAAGAAGGTGCTCAGCCCCGCCCAGCTGATCAAGGACATCAACGACCTGCCGGACGACGGCATCGCGTTCTTCAAGTAGGCCGGTCGCACGACCGGCACTTCGGTGCACGAGGTAGGGACCGGCCGGCGGCCGGTCCCTACACTTGCATCCAGGACCCCCGACCATTGGCAGGGACAGTACCGTGGCGGACACCGGCACCACCGACTGGCAGCTATCCGGCGACTGGAAGGCCGACCTGCGCGAACGCGGGTACCGACTCACCCCGCAGCGCCAGCTCGTGCTGGAGGCCGTCGACGAACTCGACCACGCCACCCCCGACGACATCCTCTGCCACGTCCGCCGGACGGCCAGCGGCGTCAACATCTCCACCGTCTACCGGACCCTGGAGCTGCTGGAGGAACTGGGCCTGGTCTCGCACGCCCACCTCGGCCACGGCGCCCCGACCTACCACCTGGCCGGCCGCCACCACCACCTGCACCTGGTCTGCCGGGACTGCGAGCAGGTCACCGAGACCGGCACCGAGATCGCCCAGCCGCTGGTCGACAGCCTGCGCGAGCGGTACGGCTTCGACACCGACCTCAAGCACTTCGCGATCTTCGGCCGCTGCGCGGACTGCACCGCCAAGCTCGCCGAGGGGCGGTCGTAAGCTGGCCGGTATGACCGGTGTGAAGAGCCCGCTGCTTTCCCTGTCCGGAGCCGTCCCCGCCGAGGGGGCAGACGAAGGCGTCGCCGCCCACTACGGCGACATCTTCCGCGAGCAACGCAACCTGGCGCAGGGCGCGGGCTTCGTGGACCTCTCGCACCGCGGCGTGGTCACCGTGACCGGCCAGGACCGGCTCTCCTGGCTGCACCTGCTGCTCACCCAGCACGTCAGCGAGCTGCCGCCGCAGCAGGCCGCCGAGGCGCTGGTGCTCTCCCCGAACGGGCACGTCGAGCACGCGCTCTACCTGGTGGACGACGGCACCACCACCTGGGCGCACGTCGAGCCGGGCACCCAGGAGGCGCTGGTGGCCTACCTGGACAGCATGAGGTTCTTCTACCGGGTGGAGGTCGCCGACGCGACCGCCGAGTACGCCGTGGTCCACCTGCCGGCCGGCTCCACCGCCGCCGTCGAGGGTGCCGCCGCCGTCCGCGAACTCCCGTACGGGCGTGACCTGTTCGTGCCGCGCGACGAGCTGGAGCGGCTCACCGCCGGGTACGGCCCGGCGGCCGGGGTCTGGGCGTACGAGGCGCTGCGGATCGAGGGCCACCGGCCCCGGCTGGGCTTCGAGACCGACCACCGGACCATTCCGCACGAGGTGGACTGGCTGCGCACCGCCGTCCACCTCCAGAAGGGCTGCTACCGCGGCCAGGAGACCGTCGCCCGGGTGCACAACCTGGGCCGCCCGCCGCGCCGGCTGGTCTTCCTGCACCTGGACGGCACCGAGGAGACGCTTCCCCCGCACGGCACCGAGGTGCGGCTGGCCACCGACCCGGACGGGCGGGCGCTGGGCTTCGTGACCTCCTCGGCCCGGCACCACGAGCTGGGGCCGATCGCGCTGGCGATCGTCAAGCGGAACGTCCCGGTGGACGCCGTGCTGCTGGCCGGGACGGTTCCGGGCACCCAGGACGTGATCGTCCCCCAGTAGACCGCCGCGCGGCCGGGGCCGCCCGGCCCGACGCGGTCAGACCTCGACGAGGACGGTGAACGGGCCGTCGTTCACCAGCGCCACCCGCATGTCGGCGCCGAACCGGCCCGTCTCCACCTTGGCGCCCAGCGCGCGCAGCTGCGCCACCACCTCGTCCACCAGCGGCTCGGCGACCGGGCCGGGGGCGGCGGCGTTCCAGGTGGGGCGGCGGCCCTTGCGGGCGTCGCCGTAGAGCGTGAACTGGCTGATCACCAGCAGCGGGGCGCCGAGGTCGGAGCAACTCTGCTCGACGCCCTCGTCGTTCGCGGGCAGCAGCCGCAGCGTCCAGAGCTTGCGGGCCAGTTGGGCGGCCTTGGCGGGGGTGTCGTCGTGGGTGACGCCGACCAGGACGCAGAGCCCGGGTCCCTCGATCGCGCCGACGGTCTCACCGGCCACGGTCACCCGGGCCTCGGTCACTCGCTGCACCACTGCTCGCATGCCGCCATTGTGCCGGAGCGCCGCAGGGCCCCCGGGAGGGCCCCCGGAGAGCCGTCCGCCGCCGCGTGTCGGTCGTGCCCCGGGCGCCCGCCGCACCCTTCCCGTCCGCCCCGGCGGCCTCCTCAGGGCGCACACCAGGGGCGCGCGTAAAGGTCGTGCACGCCCTGGAGTGCGCGCCTGCGCTGAATCGGGCGCCGCTCTTCCTGCGAAAAGGACCGGTCATATCAGCCACCCCCGTTCGCCAGGGGGCCGTTCGGGTGCACGGGCGGTGCGCGCGCGCCGGGAGGGGTGGCACGCTGGTGGACCGTACGAAGGGTCCGGGGCGCCAGGAGGTCCGCCGCGCCGGGCCGGGTTCGGCCGGGCGGTCGAGCCGGTAGGTCAGGCGTCTGGCGGTGCCGCCCGGTGGGCGGTCGCGGTCGGGGACCGGACCCTCCCGGGTTCCCGGGGGTGCCGGTGGACGGGACGCCCGGCCCGTCGGGGGCCGGGCCGGACCGGCGGCAGGGACGGGGTGCCGCGAGCGGGCGGGATCGGACGACGTCAGGTGGTTGGGTGATGGACGCGAGCGGCGCGGCGCGGGACCGGTTCGGGCCGGTGGTGCGGGACCCGGGGGGCCCGTACGGTCCGGCGGCGGGCGCGGAGGACGAGCCCGACCTGGAGCGGCTGGGCCTGGAGCAGCTGCGGGTGCTGCGCCGGGAGACCCTGGAGCAGGAGGCCGACCTGTCCTACCTGCGGCGGCTGCTGCACGGGCGGATGGACATCCTGCGCGCGGAACTCGACCGGCGGCCCGGGGTGGGCCCGGTCCGTACGGCCGGCCCGTCCGGCCCCGACCTCGTCCCCGGCGACCTGCTGGACCGGCTGCCGGCCATCCTGACCGACGCGCCCTCCACCGTGCGGCGCTCGGCCCGGCACGTCACCCTCGGCCCGCCGCGCACCGAGGAGTCCCGGCTGGAGGCGGACGCGCTGATGGGCGACGTCCAGCTCGCCGACCTGGCCGCGCACCCGGCCGAGGAGCTGCTGGCCGCCCTGGAGCGGCTGCGGGCGCACGAGCGCGAGGTGTCCGGACGGCGCCAGCGGCTGCTGCGCACGGCCGACGGTTGCAATGCCGAGATCACCCGCAGGTACCGTGATGGGGAGGCACGGGTCGACGACCTACTCGCAGGTGGGCCGCTCTGACCGGGTGAGTCACCGCGGGCGGTGGGACCCGGCTCGCTCCCGGCCCACCCTCGTCCCCGGAAGGCTCATCCGTCATGTCCCTGCCCGTCACCGCGCCCGTTCTCGCCGAGGTCGTGCGCTCCGGTTTCGTCGAGGGCCGCCACCGTGGCTCCCTGGTGCTGCTCGCGGCCGACGGCTCGGTCGAGTTCGCGCTCGGCGACCCGGACGCCCCGGTCTTCCCGCGATCGACCGCCAAGCCGTTCCAGGCGGTGGCCACGCTGCGGGCCGGGCTCGCGATCGGCGGCGAGCTGCTGGCGCTGGCGGCCTCCAGCCACTCTGCAGAATCGTTTCACCTCGATGGTGTGCGGAGCATCCTCGGCTCCGCCGGGCTCGACGAGTCGGCGCTGCGCACCCCGGCCGACCTCCCGCTGGACGAGACCGAGGCGGAGCTGCTGCTCGCCGCGGGCCGCGGGCGCGCCCCGATCCTGATGGACTGCTCCGGCAAGCACGCCGGCTGGCTGGCCGCCTGCACCGCCAACGGCTGGGACACCGCGAGCTACCTCGACCCGGTCCACCCGATCCAGGTCCTGGCCCGCGAGGCCCTGGAGGAGGCCACCGGCGAGACTGCCGTGCACGCCGGGGTGGACGGCTGCGGCGCGCCGCTGCTGGCCGTGTCGCTGACCGGCCTGGCGCGCGGCTACCGCGGCCTCGTGCTGGCCGCCCAGGGCACTGGGCCGCGCCGCGTCGCCGACGCGATGCGCGCCCACCCCGAGTACGTGGCCGGCACCCGCCGGGCCGACACCTGGCTGATGCGGGCGGTGCCGGGCGCGCTGTCCAAGATGGGCGCCGAGGCCGTCCAGGTGGTCGCGCTGCCGGACGGGCGGGCGCTGGCCTTCAAGATCGAGGACGGCGCCGAGCGGGCCCGTGGCCCGGTGCTGGCGGCCGCGCTGCGCCGGCTCGGGGTGGCCGGGGCGGACGGGACCGTCGAGCGGATAGGCGCGGCTCCGCTGCTCGGCGGCGGCGTGCCGGTCGGCGAGGTGCGGGCGGCCTTCTAGGGTCCCTGCCCGGCAGGGTGCGGGCGGCCTTCCGGGGCCCCTCGTCCCGGGGGCCGTCGGGGTGCGGGCGGACCCGGGCCGGTGCACGGTGGACCGGGGGCCGTCGCACAGCTGAGGAGTCCGCCATGACCGACCATGTGTACCGGGTGACCGAGATCGTCGGGTCCTCGACCGAGAGCGTCGACGCCGCGATCCGCAACGGGGTGGAGCGGGCCTCCCGGACGCTGCGCAACCTCGACTGGTTCGAGGTCTCGCAGGTCCGGGGCCACCTGGAGGACGGCCGGATCAAGCACTACCAGGTGTGCATCAAGGTCGGCTTCCGGCTGGAGGACTGACCTCCCCGGCGCCGGCCGGGTTCGGACACGACAGGGGCCGGGGCCCGCGGAGGAATCCGCGGGCCCCGGCCCCTGGCTGTCCCGACCTACCTCGAACCGCCCTCGATCGAATGAGATCGGAACGACGGCTCAGTGGCCGCCCTGCTCCGCCAGACGCTTGATCGAAGCGGTGACCTCGGCCTCGGCCTCGGCGCGGCCGACCCAGTTGGCGCCCTCGACGGACTTGCCCGGCTCCAGGTCCTTGTAGACCTCGAAGAAGTGCTGGATCTCCAGGCGGTCGAACTCCGACACGTGGTGGATGTCGCGCAGGTGCTCCCAGCGCGGGTCGGTCGCCGGGACGCAGAGCAGCTTGTCGTCGCCGCCGGCCTCGTCGGTCATGTGGAACATGCCGATGGCACGGCACTTGATCAGGCAGCCCGGGAAGGTCGGCTCGTCCAGGATGACCAGGGCGTCCAGCGGGTCGCCGTCCTCGCCGAGCGTGCCCTCGACGTAGCCGTAGTCGGCCGGGTAGCGGGTCGAGGTGAAGAGCATCCGGTCGAGCCGCAGACGGCCGGTCTCGTGGTCGACCTCGTACTTGTTACGAGAGCCCTTCGGGATTTCGATAAGGACGTCGAACTCCAACGGTTCCTCCAAGGTAGGGACTGACAGAATCCAAGTGTCTCCTACGGGAGTGAGTGCTCGGGAAAGGGGCCGGTCGGTGCGAGCAGGGGGAGGGGCGGCGCGCCGCCGCGGGGGGACGGCCGCGGGGCTGTTCGGGGCGGCGCTGCTGGTCGTCGGTACGGTCCTGACCTCGGGCGGCGCGTACGCGCAGCCGTCCCCGTCGCCGGGCGGGCACAGCGCCGGGCAGGGCGAGGACGGGGACCACGACGGGCAGGGCGGCCGCGACGGGAAGAAGGACGACCACGGGAAGGGCGGCAAGTCCCGGCCGGGCGACAGCCCGAGCGCGGGTCCGAGCACCACGCCCGCCCGCCGGGCCGCGCAACCGGGCGCCACCTCGCCCGCCGCCGCCGGCAGCGATGCGCCCGGCACAGGCCAGGCCCCCGCGCCGGGCGCCGTCCTGGCCGCCGTCGAGGGTGGTGCCGGCGCCGCCGTCCCCACCGCCCAGGGCCTCCAGCAGGCGCTCGCCGCCGCCCTCGCCGACCGGAGCCTCGGCGAGGTCACCGTCGCCGTCGCGGACGCCGGCACCGGCCAACTCCTGTACGGCTCAGGGGAGAACACCCCGGCCACCCCCGCCTCCACCACCAAGCTGGCCACCGCGGTCGCGGCCCTGTCCCTCATCCCGGGCGACACCCGGCTGCACACCCGGGTGGTCCAGGGCGCGGACCCGTCCGCGATCACCCTGGTCGGCGGCGGAGACCCGACGCTCACCGCGCTGCCCGCCGACCAGGTGCAGATCGGCGGGCAGCCGGCCGACGCCGACACCGCCCCCGCCTCGCTGGACCTCCTCGCCCAGCAGACCGCCGACGGCCTCAAGAACATCGGCGTCACGTCGGTCCGGCTGGACTACGACCTGTCGCTGTACGCGGGCAGCCCGCAGCACCGCAACCACGACGCGCAGAACATCGCCCTGGTGGTCCCGCTGATGGTGGACGAGGGCAGGGCGGACCCGAAGAGCCGGGAGGACGCGCCGGACCGGGTCGCCGACCCGGCCGCGGCGGCCGCCGAGGCCTTCGCCGCGCTGCTCAGGGCCCGGGGCGTCGCCGTGACGGGCAAGGTCGCGCCCGCCGCCGCCCCGGCTCCCTCCGACGCGATACCCCTCGCCGACGTCCGGTCGCCGACGGTCTCCCGGCTGGTCGAACGCCTGCTGACCACCTCCGACAACCAGCTCGCCGAGGCGATCGCCCGTCAGGTCGCCATCGCCGCCCACCAGCCGGCGAGCTTCGAGGGCGCCGCGGCCGCCGTCACCCAGGAGCTCACCCGGCTCGGCGTGCCGATGGGCAACGCGGTCCTCAACGACGGCAGCGGCCTGCACCCGGGCAACGCGATCCCGCCCGCAGTCCTGGTCCGACTGCTCGTGCTGGCCGCCTCCGAACAGCACCCCACCCTGCGCCCGGTGCTCACCGGCCTCCCGGTCGCCGGCTTCACCGGCACCCTCAACAAGCGCTACGGCTCCGGGTCCGGCGCCGCCGACGCGGCCGGCCTGATCCGCGCCAAGACCGGCACCCTCAGCGGCGTCAACACCCTCGCGGGCACCGCCGTCGACGCCGACGGCCGGCTGCTCGCCTTCGCCGTCATGACCCGCACCACCGCCCCCGCCGACACCGCCCGCGCCGCCATGGACCGGGTGGCCGCCCGCCTCACCGCCTGCGGTTGCCACTGACCCGGGCGTCCGGCGGCGGTGCCACGGGCGGGCGGCCGTCAGCCCCCGTTCGCCGGGTGCTCCGTCGGGGCACCTCGTCGGGCGCGCTCCGTCGGGTGCTCCGCCGGGCGCGGGGAGGTCCCGCCGGTGCCCGGCCGTGGCCGGGACGGTGCGCCGGGGCCCTCGGTGGAGAGGTGTTGGCGGCGGGTGGCTGCCGTTGGCGGTGGGGAGCACGTACGGTGAGGGCATGACGAGCGCGAGTGGCGGTGCTGACATGGTCGACTGGAACCTCGCGGTCGCAACCGCGACCAGGTTGGTGCGGCCGGGTCCGGAAGTGAGCCGGGAGGAAGCGGCGGCGGTGGTCGCCGAGTTGCGCCGGCACGCCCTGGCGGCGGAGGAGCACGTGCGGGAGTTCACCGGCATGCGCTCGTCCAGCCTGTCCCAGGCCGTGGCGACGCCGGTGCTGGTGGTGGACCGCCCCGGGTGGATCCGGGCGAACGTGGCGGGCTTCCGGACGGTCGTCCAGCCGCTGGTGGAGAAGCTCCGGGCGCGCCGGGCGAACAGCGCGGCGGCCGGGATGTTCGGGGCGGTGGGCGAGAAGGCCACCGGGATCGAGGTCGGGGCGCTGCTGGCGTTCCTGTCCACCAAGGTGCTGGGCCAGTACGAGACCTTCGCCCCGGCCGAGGCCCCGCTGGAGGCGCCGGACAGCCCGGCCGCGCTGTTCGACAAGCCGCGGCTGGGGCCGGACGGCCCGGGGCCGGGCCGGCTGCTGCTGGTGGCGCCGAACATCGTGCACGTCGAGCGGGAGCTGGACGTCGACCCGTCCGACTTCCGGCTCTGGGTCTGCCTGCACGAGGAGACGCACCGGACGCAGTTCACCGCGGTGCCGTGGCTGCGCGACCACATCCAGTCCGAGGTGCAGTCCTTCCTCGCCGAGACGGACATCGACCCGGGTGCCCTGCTGGAGCGGCTGCGGGACGCGGCGGGTTCGCTCGGTGGCCTGCCGGGCGGCGGAGACCGGGAGGGTGCCTCGTCCAGGAACCTGCTGGAGGTCGTCCAGTCGCCCGCGCAGCGCGAGATCCTCGGCCGGCTGACGGCCGTGATGTCGCTGCTGGAGGGCCACGCGGACGTGGTGATGGACGGCGTCGGCCCGGCCGTGGTGCCGACGGTCGCCGAGATCCGGGAGAAGTTCCAGCAGCGCCGGGACCGCGGTGCCAACCGACTCGACCTGGTGCTGCGGCGGCTGCTCGGCATGGACGCCAAGCTGCGCCAGTACCAGGACGGCGCGGTGTTCGTGCGCGGGGTGGTGGAGCAGGTCGGCATGGAGGGGTTCAACCGGGTGTGGACCTCCCCGAACACCCTGCCGACCAAGGAGGAGATCCACGATCCGGCCGCCTGGGTCGCCAGGGTGGCCCGCTGAGCGCGCGGTCGTGACGCGGGCGCGCCGGGAGCCGGACGGCAAGCGGCGCGCGCCGGTCAAACCCGCTCGTACGAGTGGTCCAATCGGCCGTACGACGGATGAAGAACCGTTTCTTCATTCACCCGAACGTGGGACGGTGGTGCCAGCGGGCGCGCGGGTGGCGTAGTGGGTGGCCACTATCTGCCACCATCTGTGAGCGCCCCGTAACCGGGCGTTCATGCCGGTGCGCGGTTCCCGCCGCGTCCGCCGCGAGTCCTGTCCCCCTCCGTCGAGGAGTCTTCCGCCGTGGGCCCTCACCCCGCCGTCGCCGCGATACGCCTGGCCGTTCGCCGTACGCTCACCGACCTCGCCGCCGAGGCCGGTTCCACCTTCACCGCGCCCGCGCGCGAGCCCCGCGACCGCCCGGCCGGGGCGCCGCTGGTGGGCGCCTCGGTCGGCACCACCCTGATCGGCAACGCCGCGCGCCACCCCTCCGGGCTGCCCCGGACCCCGGCCGCGCCCGGCTCGCCGCTGGTCCTGGTCGCCGTCAGCGGCGGCGCGGACTCGATGGCGCTGGCCATCGCCGCCGCCTTCGAGGCCCCCAAGATCGGTCTGCGGGTCGGTGCCGTCACCGTCGACCACGGCCTCCAGGCCGGCTCCGCCGAGCGCGCCGCCCAGGTGGCCGACCGGCTGCGCACGCTCGGCCTCGACCCGGTGGAGGCGGTCCCGGTGCGGGTCGGCCGCAGCGGCGGCCCGGAGGCCGCGGCCCGGGACGCCCGCTACGCCGCCCTGGACGAGGCCGCCGACCGCCACGGTGCGATCGCGGTGCTGCTCGGCCACACCAGGGACGACCAGGCCGAGACCGTGCTGCTGGGCCTGGCCCGCGGTTCCGGCGCGCGCTCGCTGGCCGGGATGCCCGCCCACAAGGGCCGCTACCGCCGCCCGCTGCTGGAGCTGGACCGGGCGGCCACCCGGCAGGCCTGCGCCGCCCAGTCGATCCCGGTCTGGGACGACCCGCACAACTGTGATCCCGCCTACACCCGCTCCCGCGTCCGCCACGAGGTGCTGCCCGTCCTGGAGAAGCACCTGGGCGGTGGAGTGGTCGAGGCGCTGGCCCGTACCGCCCGGCTGTTCCGCGACGACGCCGACGCCCTCGACCAGTGGGCCTCCCTGGCAGAACGCGACCTCCGTACGGGCGACGGGGCCCTGGACGCCGTGAAACTGGCCGAACTGCCGCCCGCGGTGCGCCGCCGGGTGCTGCGCCGGGCCGCGCTGCGGGCGGGCTGTCCGGCCGGGGACCTCTTCGCCCGGCACCTGGAGACGATCGACCTGCTGGTCACCGGATGGCGCGGACAGGGCCCGCTGCACCTACCCGGGGGCGTCGAGGCCACCCGCAGGTGTGGCACGCTGGTCTTTCGGCGGCAGGGCGACTGACGGGCGAGGCATGCCCCGGGGGAGCCGGCCGCCGGCCACAAAGACCCCGAACGTTTGAGGACGTATCCCCGGTGGACCAGAACGACATGGGCGCTGACCTCGCGAAGGTGCTCATCAGCAAGGACGAGATCGACGCCAAGCTCCTGGAGCTGGCCGAGCGCATCGACCGGGACTACGCAGGCAAGGACCTGCTGATCGTCGGCGTCCTCAAGGGGGCCGTGATGGTCATGGCCGACCTCGCCCGGGCCCTGCACTCGCAGGTCACCATGGACTGGATGGCCGTCTCCTCGTACGGAATGGGCACCAAGTCCTCCGGTGTGGTGCGGATCCTGAAGGACCTGGACACCGACATCGCCGGCCGTGACGTCCTGATCGTCGAGGACATCATCGACTCCGGCCTGACGCTGTCCTGGCTGCTGGGCAACCTGGGCTCGCGCGGCCCGGCCTCTCTGGAGGTCTGCACCCTGCTCCGCAAGCCGGACGCGGCCAAGGTCGAGATCGACGTGAAGTACGTCGGCTTCGACATCCCCAACGAGTTCGTGGTCGGCTACGGCCTGGACTACGCGGAGAAGCTGCGCAACCTCCCGTTCATCGGGACCCTCGCCCCGCACGTCTACGGCGGCTGAGGCCCCGTTCGGGCTACGGGCGGGAACAGTAGGCCGTTCCCGCCCGTTGTCCCGGGGGGACAAAGAACCAAAGCCGTGTCGCCGTGCTCCCGCCATGGGTGGGTTCGACTGCGGTACGGTCCAATAAACCGCTCTTCACATGAGCACCAATCGGATGCGCCGCGGCCCAACAGCCTCCCGGCGCCGTTGAGTGGCAGGAGGGACGGGGCGGCAACGCCCCGCATGGATGGACGTCAAGCGATACTTCCGTGCGCCGATCATGTGGATCGTGCTGGCCGTCCTCGCCGTCATCGTACTGATGCAGGTCGTTTCGGACTCGAACGGCTACAAGACGGTGGACACCGGTCAGGTCGTCGCGGCGATCGACGCGCACAACGTCAAGTCGGCGCAGATCACCACCGGTGACTCGAACACGATCAAGATCCAGCTGAAGGACGGCGCAACGCTGCCCAGCTCCGGCACGGGCAAGACCCCGTCCGGTACCAAGTTCCAGGCCTCGTACATCGGCGACCAGGGCGTCGCCATCGCCGACAAGCTCCAGGCCCAGGTCAACGACAAGGACCAGAGCACGCTCGCCGAGGGCTACACCATCAGCCCGGAGAAGCAGAGCACCTTCGTCAGCCTGCTGCTGTCGATGCTCCCGATCGTGATCATCGTCCTGGTCTTCCTGTTCCTGATGAACCAGATGCAGGGCGGCGGCTCCCGGGTCATGCAGTTCGGCAAGTCCAAGGCCAAGCTGCTCACCAAGGACACCCCCAAGACCACCTTCGCCGACGTCGCCGGCGCGGACGAGGCGGTCGAGGAGCTCCACGAGATCAAGGAGTTCCTCCAGGAGCCGGCCAAGTTCCAGGCCGTCGGCGCCAAGATCCCCAAGGGCGTGCTGCTCTACGGCCCGCCCGGTACCGGCAAGACCCTGTTGGCGCGCGCCGTCGCGGGTGAGGCCGGCGTGCCGTTCTACTCCATCTCCGGCTCGGACTTCGTCGAGATGTTCGTCGGCGTCGGCGCCAGCCGCGTCCGCGACCTCTTCGAGCAGGCCAAGGCGAACGCCCCGGCGATCGTCTTCGTCGACGAGATCGACGCCGTCGGCCGGCACCGCGGCGCGGGCCTCGGCGGCGGCCACGACGAGCGCGAGCAGACCCTCAACCAGCTGCTGGTCGAGATGGACGGCTTCGACGTCAAGGGCGGCGTGATCCTGATCGCCGCGACCAACCGCCCCGACATCCTGGACCCGGCGCTGCTGCGCCCGGGCCGCTTCGACCGCCAGATCGCGGTGGAGCGCCCCGACCTCCAGGGCCGGCTGGACATCCTCAAGGTGCACCAGAAGGGCAAGCCGATCGCGCCCGACGTCGACCTGTCGGCCGTCGCCAAGCGCACCCCCGGCTTCACCGGTGCCGACCTGTCGAACGTCCTCAACGAGGCGGCGCTGCTGACCGCCCGCTCGGACAAGAAGCTGATCGACAACGGCATCCTGGACGAGGCGATCGACCGCGTCGTGGCCGGTCCGCAGAAGCGCACGCGGATCATGTCCGACAAGGAGAAGAAGATCACCGCGTACCACGAGGGCGGCCACGCCCTGGTCGCGGCGGCCTGCCAGTACAGCGACCCGGTGCACAAGATCACCATCCTGTCCCGCGGCCGGGCCCTCGGCTACACCATGGTGCTGCCGGACGAGGACAAGTACTCCACCACCCGCAACGAGATGCTCGACCAGCTCGCCTACATGATGGGCGGGCGCGCGGCGGAGGAGCTGGTCTTCCACGACCCGACCACCGGTGCCTCGAACGACATCGAGAAGGCCACCGCGACGGCCCGGGCCATGGTCACCCAGTACGGCATGACCGAGCGCCTCGGCGCGATCAAGTTCGGCTCGGACAACTCGGAGCCGTTCCTGGGCCGCGAGATGGGCCACCAGCGCGACTACTCGGAAGAGGTCGCCGGGCTGGTGGACGAGGAGGTCAAGAAGCTCATCGACACGGCGCACAACGAGGCCTGGGAGATCCTGGTCGAGAACCGCGACGTGCTCGACAACCTGGTTCTGGAGCTCCTGGAGAAGGAGACCCTGAACAAGGAGCAGATCGCCGAGATCTTCGCCCCGATCGTCAAGCGCCCGGCCCGGCCGGCCTGGACGGGCTCCGCCCGCCGCACGCCGTCCACCCGGCCTCCGGTGCAGTCCCCGAAGGAGCTGGCGCTCACCAACGGCGCCGCCTCCGTGGAGAGCGCTCCGGTGGACGTCGTGAAGCTCCCGCCGCTGCCGGCCGAGCCGCCGACCGAGGGCTGACCCCCACTCCGCAGGGAATGGGTGCCGCGCCACCAGGGTTTGTACCCTGGAGGCGCGGCATCCGTGCTGTTCCGCCAGAGCTCTTCCCACACGTAAGCGAGGCCCGCATGATCGACCCGGTGACGTTCGACGGTCCGCCCGCCGTCGGTACCTTCGACCAGAAGCGGGCCGAGAACGCCATCCGCGAGCTGCTGCTCGCCGTCGGGGAGGACCCGGACCGCGAGGGCCTGCTGGAGACCCCGGCCCGGGTCGCGCGTGCCTACAAGGAGATATTCGCGGGCCTGTGGCAGGAGCCCGAGGACGTCCTCACCACCACCTTCGACCTCGGTCACGACGAGATGGTGCTGGTCAAGGACATCGAGCTGACCTCGGTCTGCGAGCACCACCTGGTGCCGTTCCGCGGTGTGGCCCACGTCGGGTACATCCCGTCCACCAGCGGCAAGATCACCGGGCTGTCCAAGCTCGCCCGGCTGGTCGACGTCTACTCCCGCCGGCCGCAGGTGCAGGAACGGCTGACCAGTCAGGTCGCCGACGCGCTGATGCGGATCCTGGAGCCGCGCGGGGCCATCGTCGTGGTCGAGTGCGAGCACATGTGCATGTCGATGCGCGGCATCCGCAAGCCCGGCGCCAAGACCATCACCTCCTGCGTGCGCGGCCAGCTGCGCGACCCTGCCACCCGGGCCGAGGCGATGAGCCTCATCATCGGCCGCTAGGGCGGTCGGCGGGGGTCCGCTCAGAGCACCTCGTGCTCCGCGTGCGGCGGGGCCGGGGTGCCCAGGGCGTTGCGGCGCTCGGGCATCCGCAGTGTGACCATCCGGCGCCAGCGGTAGGCGCGGTCGTACAGGTAGAGCGCCTGCACCCCGAGGGTGACCAGGGCGAGCCGCCGGCGCGGCCAGCGCAGGATCCGGGCCATCCGGGCGGTGACGGCGAGGCCGACGTCCCGGTGGGTGCGGATCTCGCCGCGGGCGCTGGTCTCCAGGGTGTGCCGGATGTACGGGCCGTGGCCCTCGGAGGCCAGCCGCAGCAGCTCCTCGTGGCAGTAGGCGAGGTGGTTGTCCTCGTCGGCGGAGATCATCCGCATCGCCCGGCCGAGGTCGGGGTTGTGCTCGTACACCCTCACCAGTTGGCGCATCTGCTCGGCGGCGCGCTGCTCGGTGACCCGGCTGTGGGCGAGGTAGGTGATGATCTCGCGGTCGGTCAGCGGGACGTCGCTGTTCAGCCGCTCGTGCGAGAGGCCGATGCCCTGGCGCTCCAGCAGCATGCAGTAGTCCGCCTCGTCCGGCACGGGCACCCTGGGCAGGCCGCGCTTGTGCAGCAGCCCGTCGAAGATCCGGCCGTGCTTGCGCTCGTCGGCACCGTGCCGGGCGACCTTCGGGGCGAGGACCGGGTCCCGGGTGAGCGCGGCGATCCGTTCGTTCTCCCAGCCGCCCTGGTCCTCGCCGCCGGCCGCGATGCTGCAGAACAGCTGGTACGCCTGGTCGTTCCGGTAGATCTCGTCGAAGAGCGAGCGGGTGCTCAGCACGGTGCCTCCTGCGCGGGTCCGGGGCGGCGCCCGGCGGGGGCCGACGGGCGGTCGCGATACGTTCCCCCGGGCCGCCGGCCGCCCCGGGCCGACCGTCGGGTAATCGCTCAGCTGTCCCAGTCCGGGTGCGCGCCCGGCTCGGGTGCGGCCTAGCCCAGGTGCGCGCCCAACCATTCGAGGGTGGCCGGCAGCTCCCTGGTCCAGCTCTCGAAGTTGTGCCCGCCGTCGTTCAGGTAGAGCGACTCGATGGTGAACTGCGGGTTGGCCGCCGCGGCCTTGGTGGCCTGGTCGACGAACTGGACGGTCTGCGGGTAGTCACTCTCCGTGTGGGTGGAGACGGCCAACAGGTTGAGCGTCGGGACCGGCAGGTTCTGCAGCCGCCAGCCGAGGTCGTGCTGCTGGGCCAGCTTCGTGTCGCCGTTGAAGAGGTCGCCGCCGGTGTAGTTGTCCTGGCGCACGGTGAAGTCGCCGTGCAGGCTCGCCGCGTTGCCGTAGACGTTCGGGAAGCGCATCGCCAGGCGCAGCGCGCAGCTGCCGCCGGTGGAGTAGCCGAAGGTGCCCCAGGAGCCGGCCGTGCGGCCGACCCGGTAGGCGCTGCGGATGGCCTCGGGGACGTCCTTGACGAACCAGGTCTCGGTGCGCGGCCCGCCGGGGACGTCCACGCACTCGGTGTCCCGGGCGGGGACGACCGCGGGGCGGGCCAGCACCAGGATGGTCGGCGGCATCTTGCCGGTGCGCTGCAGTTCGATCCCGGTCTGGGCGAGGGGGAGTTCCTGCAGCAGGTTCAGCGTGGTGCCCGGGTAGCCGGCGATGGCCAGCAGGACGGGGAAGCGGACCAGGGCGAGCTTCTGGTCGAAGTACGCGGGCGGCAGGTAGACGAACATCTGGTCGGAGAGGCCCGTCTCCTTGCCGTTGACCCGGATCGACTCGATCTTGCCGACCTCCTCGGGCGGGCCCTTCGGCAGGTTGGTGACGGCCTCCAGGCCGCCCTCGGTGGTGGGCACGACCAGTGCGTCGGCGACCGGGGTGCCGCCCTCGTGGTTCTCGTTGCTGGTCAGCGCGAGCTTGGCGCCGCCAGGGCTGAGCAGGTCGTCCCAGGAGGTGTAGAACCCGAAGGAGTTGTTCACCGACAGCGCGAGCACGGCCAGGACGGAGGCTTGAACGACCGTCAGCAGTCCGATCCGGCCGAGTACCTGCAGTGGGCGCTGGGGTGCCAGCCGCGGCCAGAGCCACAGGGTCGCGACGATGGCCACAACGCCGAGTGCGAGCAGCGAGTTCACCAGCGCTTCGCTGGTCAGTTCCATGCCGTCGGCCTTCCGGTGGGACGCTGTCGGTGCGGGCTCCATCGTCTGGCGGTCCGTCAGGTCCGGCCACTGCGGCTAGGCTGTCCGGGCGCTCGGGCGGGCCGGGTGGGGCGGGGGGAGCCGCGAGGCAACCGGCGCCCTAGAATGCGGCGTCCACCGTACGTAACGCGTCCCGGAGGGTCCCGTCGCGCCACGCTGCGCCGGGCTCCGGGCTCCCGCCGCCGGCTCAACCCGCAGCGCGACCACGGCCCCGGTTTACCGACCGTTTCCGGGTCCTTGGTATGCGCATTGCCTGATGAAGGAATAGGCATGAAGGTCCATCACGCGTCCTCCTCCCGAGTGACCGGACACCGCACCGCAGCCTCTACGCTGAGCTTCCATGAGCGTTCCCGTGTCCGTTGAGCCGAGCCCCGAGCAGCCGTCCCGCCGTCGCCGCGGCCTGCAGACGCTGCGCACCCAGGCGGCCGCCGTCCCGAGGGCCTGGCTCCCCGGAGCGGTCGGCTACGCCTGTCTGCTGATCGGGCTCATGGACATAGCCAGCGCGGTGTTCCCCAAGCTCCGGCACACCAAGGTGCACACCTTCGCCGGGCAGCTGCCGGGCGGCACCACCAGTCTGGCGGCGGTCGGCACGCTGATGGTCGGCATCCTGCTGGTGCCGCTGGCGCACGCGCTGCGCCGGCGCAAGCGGCGGGCCTGGCGGGCGGTCTGCGTGCTGCTGCCGGTCAGCGCCGCACTGCACATCGTGCGCTGGCACCAGATCGGCCCGGCGGTCGTCTCGCTGGTGGTCCTCGTCGTGATGCTGGTCCACCAGCGCGAGTTCTACGCCAAGGCCGACCCGCGCACCCGCTGGCGGGCGCTGGTCAACCTGATCGTCATGGGCGCCCTCAGCGTGCTGCTCGGCCTGCTGATCGTGAGCACCCGGACCAAGTACGAGATCGGCCACCCCGGCCTGACCGAGCACCTGCAGCACGTCGGGTACGGACTGTTCGGCTTCGAGGGCCCGGTCCGGTACAACAACATCCGGATGTCCGACCTGGTCGCGTACCTGCTCGGCGGACTCGGCCTGCTGACCGCCTTCACCACCGCCTACCTGGCGCTGCGTCCGGGCAAGCCGAAGCCCGAGCTGACCGCGGAGGACGAGGACAGGGTCCGCGAGCTGCTCAAGCGGCACGGCGAGCGCGACTCGCTCGGCTACTTCGCGCTGCGCCGCGACAAGAGCGTGCTGTTCTCGCCCACCGGCAAGGCGGCGATCTCCTACCGGGTGGTCTCCGGCGTGATGCTGGCCTCCGGCGACCCGGTCGGCGACGTCGAGGCCTGGCCCGGCGCGATCAAGGTGTTCATGGCCGAGGCCCGCGAGCACGCCTGGGTGCCGGCGGTGATGGGCTGCAGTGAGGTCGGCGGCGAGGTCTGGACCCGCGAGGCGGGCCTGGACGCGCTGGAGCTGGGTGACGAGGCGATCGTGGACACCGCCACCTTCTCGCTCTCCGGCCGGGCCATGCGCAACGTGCGCCAGATGGTCAAGCGGATCGAGCGCAACGGTTACTCCTGCCGGGTGCGCCGGGTCTCCGAGCTCACCGCCGAGGAGAAGTACCGGATCGCCGACGCCGCCGCCCGCTGGCGCGGCACCGACACCGAACGCGGCTTCTCGATGGCCCTCGGCCGCTTCGGCGACCCGCTGGACGACGACTGCGTGGTGGTCACCGCCCACAAGGCCCCGGAGGAGGGGGAGGAGGGCGACGACCTGAAGGCCGTGCTGCACTTCGTGCCCTGGGGGCCGGACGGCATCTCGCTGGAGCTGATGCGCCGCGACCGCGCCGCCGACCCCGGTCTGAACGAGCTGCTGATCGTCGCCGCGCTGCAGGCGGTGCCCGCGATGGGCGTGCGCCGGGTGTCGCTCAACTTCGCGATGTTCCGCTCGGCGCTGGCCCGCGGCGAGCGGATCGGCGCCGGCCCGGTGCTGCGCGCCTGGCGCGGGCTGCTGGTGTTCCTGTCGCGCTGGTTCCAGATCGAGTCGCTGTACAAGTTCAACGCCAAGTTCCAGCCCGAGTGGGAGCCGCGCTTCCTGGTCTTCCCGAGCACCCGGGACCTGCCGCGGATCGGCTTCGCCGCGATGCAGGCGGAGGCCTTCATCACCCTCGGCATGCCGCGTTTCGGCCGCAAGCGCCAGCGCGAGGGGCTGATGCCGGTCCCGTCGACCCGTGAGGTCACCGAGGTCGCCTGAGGCCCGCCGCCGCCCTCCGGGGCCCGCCGGTACGGAACGGGGCCCCCGCCGAGAACCCTCGGCGGGGGCCCCGTTCGATAATGGGAAGCATGAACGATTCGCCGTCTTTCTCCCTGCCGGCCGGCCTGCCGCGACTGGAGCGCTGTGCCGTGATGGGCGTTGTCAACGTCACGCCCGACTCCTTCTCGGACGGCGGGATGTGGCACGACCCGGCCAAGGCGATCGCGCACGGCCTCGCGCTGCGGGCCCGCGGCGCTGACCTGGTGGACGTCGGCGGCGAGTCCACCCGGCCGGGCTCGCAGCGGGTGCCCGAGGAGGAGGAGCTGCGCCGGGTGATCCCGGTGGTGCGCGAGCTCTCCGACGCCGGGGTGATGGTCTCCGTGGACACCATGCGCGCCTCGGTCGCCGAGCGGGCCGTCGAGGCCGGTGCCGTGATCGTCAACGACGTCTCCGGCGGGCTCGCCGACCCGGCGATGGCCCGGGTGGTCGCCGAGACCGGCGCCCCCTTCGTGGTGATGCACTGGCGCGGGCAGTCCGCCGACATGGACCGGCTGGCCGTCTACGACGACGTGGTCCGGGACGTGGTGACCGAACTGACCGACCGGGTGGACGCGCTGCTGGCCGCCGGGGTCAAGGAGGACCAGGTGATCCTCGACCCGGGGCTCGGCTTCGCCAAGACCTCCGAGCACAACTGGGCGCTGCTCGGCCGGCTGGACGCGCTCACCGCGCTCGGCCGTCCCGTGCTCGTGGCGGCTTCGCGCAAGCGGTTCCTGGGTACGCTGCTCGCCGACCCGGCAACCGGGGAACTGCGCCCGGCCCGGGAGCGCGACGACGCGACGGCCGCGGTGTCGGTGCTGTCTGCCCGGGCCGGAGCCTGGGCGGTGCGGGTGCACGACGTGTCCGGCACGGCGGATGCCGTCCGGGTCGTCGCGGCCTGGCAGCACGCGGCGCGGTCGGTGTGAGGGAGGGTCTGTGACAGGTGACGGCAGGTTGAGCGGCGGTACCGCCGGGCGGGCTCGCGAGGCGGACGTGGAGGCCGTGCTCGCGGCGAACCGGGGGCTCTACGAGGCACTGGAACGGGGGGACCTGGAAGCGGTCGAGGACGCCTGGCTGGGCGCCGCCGACGCCGACGACAAGGGCGGGGTGGTGTGCGTGCACCCGGGCTGGCCGGTCCTGCGCGGCCGCGCCCAGGTGACCCGTTCGTACATGCTGATCATGATGAACACGGAGTACATCCAGTTCTTCCTGACCGATGTCGAGGCCGAGGTGAACGGGGATGTGGCCCTTGTCACGTGCACGGAGAACATCCTGTCCGGCGGTGAGTCGGAAGAGGAGGGGGAACTCGGGCCACTGGTCGGCGGAAAGGTCGTGTCGACGAATCTGTTCCGTCGCACCCCGGCCGGGTGGAAGCTCTGGTCGCATCACGGCTCACCCGTTCTGACCAGCGGGGACGACGACGAGGAGAGCTGATTCCGGCGGCCGCGGAAATGCGCTGCCGAGAAGTCGCCGGGAATTTCCGAGTGGTCACCGAACGTTCACGTCAATCGCCATATCGGCGCGCGTGGCGTCGGTTCGTGCCGGGTAGGACGGTCAGGCGTTGTCCGTGCTCGCGGGTAGATTCGAAACGGAGTGGCGGGCGTGCTGCCCGCCTTCGCCCTGCCCGTCCATGCCTTTCTCCGGGTGGGGCCCGTCCGACTGGGAGCAGTGATTCGTTTGCTGGACCGCGTCACCCTGCGGGGGCTGCGAGCCCGGGGCCACCACGGCGTCTTCGAGCGCGAGCGCGTCGAGGGGCAGACCTTCGTGGTCGACCTCGTGCTCTACCTGGACACCCGCCCCGCCGCGGCCGGAGACGACCTCACCCGCACCGCGCACTACGGCCTGGTGGCGGAGGAGGTCACCGCGATCATCGCCGGGGAGCCGGTCGACCTGATCGAGACGCTGGCCCAGCGCATCGCCGACCAGTGCCTGAAGCACGATGCGGTCGAGGAGGTCGAGGTCACCGTGCACAAGCCGGACGCCCCGATCACCGTGCCGTTCGACGACGTGACCGTGACCATCCACCGGGGCCGCGCATGACCCCCACCGCGCGCCCGGTACCCGATGCAGAGGGATTTCTTCGATGAACAGCAGCGACACGCCGAACGCGTTCGACCTGGAGAGCCGGGTGGACTCCGCCGACACCACGCTGCACAGCCAGCGGTGCGCGGTGATCGCGCTCGGCAGCAACCTGGGCAACCGGCTGGACACCCTCCAGGGCGCCGTCGACGCGCTCGCCGACACCCCGGGGCTGAAGATCAAGGCCGTCTCCGCGGTGTACGAGACCGAGGCCGTCGGCGGCCCCGAGGAGCAGCCGAACTACTACAACGCGGTCGTGGTGCTGCAGACCTCGCTGCCCCCGCGGGACCTGCTGGAGCGCGGCAACGCCATCGAGGACGCCTTCGGGCGGGTGCGGACCGTCCACTGGGGCCCGCGCACCCTGGACGTCGACATCCTGGCCTACGAGGGCGTGCTGAGCGACGACCCGCAGCTGCTGCTGCCGCACCCGCGCTCGCACGAGCGGGCCTTCGTGCTCGCCCCCTGGCTGGACGCCCAGCCGGAGGCCGAGGTGCCCGGGCACGGGCGGGTGGAGGCGCTGCTGACGGCGCTGGGCGGCCCCGACGCTCAGGGCGTGAAGCGCCGCGACGACATCCGGCTGACGCTGCCGGAGTGAGGCCGTAGCAGGGCCGCCGCGGGGCCGGGGGAGCCCCGCGGGGGCCGGGCGGCCGGGGCCGTCGCCCGGGGAACTCGACCGGGGGCCCGGCCGTACGAGTAGGTGACCGTCGTCGGCGCGGGTGTCCGCCCGGCCCGGCCCGGCCCGGTACGGTGGCTTGGCGTCGCCGCGCCGGGCCGCCGGGCGGTCGGCCGGTTCTGGTACCCGGGAAGGACCTCCTCCGCGTGAAGCTGCTTCGCCTCCGTCTGCTGATCGGCATCACCGCCGCCACGACGGCGCTGTCCTGGGCCGGCTCCAAGCTGTGGGCCTCCGTGGACACGCTGCCGGCCGTTCCGGCCGCGGCGCCGGTGGTGCTGGCGGCGGTGGCCGTGATCCTGCTGGCGACCGCGCTGTCGCTGCGGGCCCGGCTGAAGGCGGTGCGCGAGCGGCAGCCCGGGGCGAAGGGGGTCGACCCGCTGCTGGCGGCCAGGGCGGTGGTGCTGGGGCAGGCCAGCGCGCTGGTGTCGTCGGTGGTCACCGGGATCTACGCGGGGGCCGGGATCTACCTGCTGGGCGAGCTGGACGTGCCGGCCCGCAAGGACCAGGCCGTGACGGCCGGGCTCGCGGTGCTGGCGGGGGCCGCGGTGATCGCGGCGGCGCTCTGGATCCAGCACGTGTGCAAGCTGCCGGAGGACCACGACGACCCGGGCGGTCCGGCGGCGTCGCACCGCTGAGACCGCCGGGGCCTCGTTGAGCAGGGCTTTCTTCGTGATCTTGGGTGAGAATCCGGGCACGTGCGGTAAAAACCGCCCCCTGTCAAGGGCGGAAGGGGACCCTGGGCTGACACGCCCCCAATTCGCACGCTAGTTTCTTGGACATGTCTCGCGGACGCCACCGTCATTCCTCCGTCCTCGGCCGGGTCTTTCCCCCCACCGCCGCCGGCGTGCTGCTGGTCGCCGCGCTGGCCGCGCTGCTTTTCAGTCAGGACACCGTCCTGGTGCGCTCGGTGGGCGTCGCAGCGGTGATCGCGACGCTCGGCTTCGCGCTGCTGCTGCGCCAGCGGGACAAGGCGGCCCGGGCGGCCGCCGAGATGTCCTCGGCGCAGCGGCTGCGCGCCGAGGAGCGGTTCGAGGAGCAGCTGGCCGAGGCCGAGTACGCGGCGGAGGTCGCCGAGGAGCGCGCCACCCGGTTCGGGCGGCGGCTGACGGCGGAGAAGTCGCGGCTGGCGAAGGCCGAGACCGAGATCGCTCGGCTGCTGCGCGAGCGGGCCGTGACGGTGGCCGAGCAGGCGCTCAAGGAGGCCGAGGCGGCCCAGCGGGCGCTCGCCGCGAGCCGTCCGAAGTACCCGGCCAGCCCGGCGGCGTACGTGCGGGCGGCGGCCGTGCTGCGGCAGCTGGAGCGCCGTGCGGCGGAGCAGGAGGCCCAGCGGGCGCGGACGGCGGGCGCGGAGGTGGCTCTGCGGGCGCGTACGGCGCCGGCGCCGACTGCGGTGCCCGCCCCGGTGGCCGTACCGGCTCCGGTGGCGCCCTCGGTGCCCACGCCGGAGCAGGCACCGGCGGCCCAGCCGCCGGTGCGTCCGGCGCCGGTGCGTCCGGCGCTGACCGCGACGGTGGGTCAGCTCGGCGGGACGCCCGCCGCGCCCGCCGCGCCCGCCGCGGCGCCCGCGCCGGCCGAGCGGCAGCGGCCGCGGCCGGCCCAGTCCGGGCAGGCGCGCGGGCAGGGCTTCAGCTTCTTCGGCCGCGGCTCGGCCGCCCCGGCGCGCCCGGCGGCTCCGGCACCGGCCGTGGGCAGCGTCGCCGAGCTGGGGGAGCGCGCCGACCTGGCGGACGTGGTGGGCGACGAGGCGGTGGCCGCGAAGGCCGAGGCCGACGCCCGGGCGTCGGCCTCGGCCGAGCGGCCGGAGCAGGGCGCGCCGGCTGTGGTGGACCTGACGCCGGAGGACGAGACCGAGCTGATCCAGCTGCCGGAGCTGCGCGCCTCGCGCTGAGGGTGCCGGGCCCGACGGGCCCCGGAACCGAGAACCGCGGCGCGGGAGGTCGGACGGACCGACTTCCCGCGCCGCGGTGTTTTCCGCGGGTGCGTCAGATCTGGACGCCGAAGTCCTGGGCGATGCCCGCCAGGCCGGAGGCGTAGCCCTGGCCGACGGCGCGGAACTTCCACTCCCCGCCGTTGCGGTAGAGCTCGCCGAAGATCATCGCGGTCTCGGTGGCGGCGTCCTCGGAGAGGTCGTAGCGGGCGATCTCGGAGCCGCCGGCCGCGTTCACCACGCGGATGTAGGCGTTGCGGACCTGGCCGAAGTTCTGGCCGCGGGCGACGCCGTCGTAGATGGTGACCGGGAAGGTGATCTTGACGGCCTCGGCCGGCAGGCCGGCCAGGTTGACGTTGATCGACTCGTCGTCGCCCGCACCCTCGCCGGTGCGGTTGTCACCGGTGTGCACGACGGTGTTGTCCGGCGTGCTGGTGTTGTTGAAGAAGACGAAGTGGGCGTTGGACAGCACCTTGCCGTCCGCGTTCAGGACGATCGCGCTGGCGTCGAGGTCGAACTCGGCGCCGGTCGTGGTGCGGACGTCCCAACCCAGGCCGACGGAGACCGCGGACAGGCCGGGGGCCTCCTTGGTCAGCGAGACGTTGCCACCCTTGGAGAGGCTCACTGGCATGACGATTGCAGTCCCTTCGTTGCTCTCGTTCGCTATTTCCCGGGACAACGCAATAGTCCGGGGGCTTGGTTCCGCAGAGCCCGTGAATTCTTCGTGGGCGCCAATCGGCTGGCAAAGCCCCGGCAAAGCCGGTGTCAGATCCGGCGGAACCGTCCCTGCAGCGTCCAGATGTTCGGGTTGTCGGCCAGACCGGGGTGCATGTCGAAGAGGTCGGCCAGGGTGTCCTGGAGGAAGTCCCGGGCCTCGCGCCGCAGTTCGCCGTGCCGGACGACCACCGGCGGCTCGTCCGGCAGCCAGGTGGCGGTGACCTCGACCCAGTTGAAGCGGCGGGCGAAGCGCAGCAGCTCGGTGTTCTGGGTGAAGTCGAGGTCGGCGGTCTGCACCCGGGCGGCCCGGACGCCGTCCGGGTCACGGTCCAGCAGCTCGGCGATGTCGCACAGCGCCCACGCGAAGTCGAGCACCGGCACCCAGCCCCAGGCGGTGGACAGCTCCGAGCCCTCGCCGTCCAGGTAGACGTCGCCGCAGAACAGGTCGTACCGCAGGGCGTGCACGGACGCGGTGCGGTAGTCCGTCTGCGGGGGGTCGGGGAAACGGTTGGAGAGGGAGTAGCCGAGCTCGATCACGTACGCCATTGTCGGGGCTCCGGACGCACGGGGGGAACCGGGGCCGGACGGGCGACGGGGTCCGCGGGCCGCGCCGCCCGGAGCCGGAGGGGCGGGGGCGAATAACGGCGTGACCGGGTGGGCCGGGCGCGGGATGATGGACGCATGTCCGAGCCCATCCGCGTACGGGGGTCGGTGGTCGTCCCCGACGCCGAGCTCGTCTGGCGCTTCTCGCGTTCCTCAGGCCCCGGCGGCCAGCACGTCAACACCTCCGACTCCAAGGCCGAGCTGCGCTTCGACCTGGCGTCGACCAAGGCGCTGCCCGAGGTCTGGCGCGAGCGCGCGCTGGAGCGGCTGGCCGGTCGGCTGGTGGACGGCCGGGTGCTGGTGGTCCAGGCCTCGGAGTTCCGCTCGCAGTGGCGCAACCGGGAGGCGGCCGCGGCCCGGCTGTCGGCGCTGCTGAGCGAGGCGTGCGCACCGCCGCCGAAGACCCGGCGGGCGACCAGGCCGAGCCGGGGGATGGTCGAGCGGCGGCTGTACAACAAGCGGCACCGCTCGGAGCTGAAGCAGGGCCGTCGGGCGCCGCGGGGCGGCGAGTAGACGCGCCTGGGCGGACGGGCCGTAGCCGAGCGGACGCGCCCTAGCCGAGGGTGCGGTAGCCGCCGCGGAAGTAGAGCAGCGGGCGGCCGCCGGGGTCGGGCACCACGGCCTCCAGGACGCGGCCGAGCAGCAGGGTGTGGTCCCCGGCCGGTATCCGCTGTTCGGTGCGGCACTCGACGGTGGCCAGCGCCCCGGCGATCAGCGGGGCGTCGGTGTGCGGGCCGCGGTGGTGCGGGGTGTCCGCGAACAGCAGCCGGTCGCTGAGCCGGCCCTTCATGGCGAACCGGGAGCCGAGCGTCTTCTGCCCCTCGGCCAGCACAGAGACCGCCCAGGTGTCCGCCCGGGAGAGCACGTCGTCCATCCGGGAGTCCTCGCGGACCGAGATCAGCACCAGCGGCGGCTCCAGCGACACCGAGAGGAAGGACGTGGCGGTCATGCCGGCGTCCTCGCCGTCCTCCGGGTCGTGGACGGTCACCAGACTCACGCCGGCGGCGAGCTGGGAGAGGGCAGCCCGGAACTCGTCGGGCGTGGCGTGGGGGGCAGCTTCGGGCTGCGGGGACGGGTACACGTACCGCACGGTAGTCGTCACCTGGGAGAAACGGCATCGGGCCTTGGTCGTAGGACCGGAGGTCAGGCCGAAGGGTTGCGCTCGGTGGCCGAACTCACCCGCAGGAGTGAAGCGGCCGCAGTGGCGGGCGCACTGGGCTTCAGCCCGCGGCCAATGCGGTCGACCACCAGAAATGTTCCGATGGCGCTTTATGTCCCGCTATGGGACAGATGAACTGATTAAGGGCGCATTAGTGTCGTGTGATTTAAGTCACAAGTGATGGCCTATTGCTGACCGAGCGTGCCGAGCGCTGTGCTCCCTGTGATTCAGTTCTTCTGGCAATCGGACGATAACCAATCAAGAACTATCCGAAGCAGCCGGGGAGCCCCCGCATGGAAGCCGAGTCGGAGCCGTACGTCCGTCTCGCGACCCTCCGCACCTTGCACCGGGTCGTGGCGGACCTCAACGCTGCCCGCAGCCTCGCTGGCACGCTCCAGGCCGTTGTCGAAGGCGCGGTGCACGGGCTCGGCTTCGACGCCGCCGCGGTCAGCCTGGTCCGGCCGGACGGCGACCTGGTGGTGGCGGCCGTCTGGGAGCTGGAGGAGAGCCCGATGGGCGGCCCCTCCGTCCTGCTCGGCCAGGTCGGCTCCCGGGAGTCCTGGGACCGGCTGCTCGGCGTCAGCGACCACTGGGGCACCCTGCGCTTCCTGCCGTACGACCGCGGCTGGGCCGTCGCCAGCGACATCCCGCGCTGGATCGGGGACGGTCCGCTGCCGGTGTACGCCAACGACTGGCACCCCGCCGACGGGCTGCTCGCCCCGATGTACAGCGCCGGCGGCGACCTCCTCGGCGTCCTCTCGGTGGACCGGCCGCGCAGCGGCAAGCGGCCGGGGGCGTGGACCCGCGAGGCGCTGGAGATGTTCTCGCTGCAGGCCTCCATCGCGATCGGCAACGCCCGGCTGCGGGCCGAGATGCAGCGCGCGCTGGCCCGCCTTGAGAAGGAGCAGCAGGCGCTGCGGGCCAGCGAGGAGAGCTTCCGCCAGGCGTTCGAGTACGCGCCCAGCGGGATGGCGATCACCGAGCTGCACGGTGCCGGGCGCGGCCAGCTGACCAGGGTCAACGACGCGCTCTGCCGGCTGCTCGGCCGGCCCCGGGCGGTGCTGCGCCAGCAGAGCTTCGCCGACCTCGTGCACCCCGAGGACCGGGCGCTGCTGGAGCGCACCAGCGCCGAGAGCGGCCGCGCCGAGCTGCGGCTGTCCCGGCGGGACGGCGGCTACCAGTGGGTCTGCCTGCGCAACTCGATCGTCGCGGACGCGGCCGAGGGCCCGAGCTTCCTGCTCACCCACGTCGAGGACATCGAGGACCGCAAGCGGCACGAGTTCCAGCTCGCCCACCGGGCCAGCCACGACGCGCTCACCGGGCTGCCGAACGGCGCCGAGCTCAAGGCCAGGCTGGCCCGCCGGCTCTGCGCCCAGCCGCAGCCGGTCGGCGCCGCCGGCCAGGTCGAGGTGGCCTACCCCCAGCCGTACGGCTACCCGGCCGACTCCTACGCCGTGCACAGGGAGTACGCCGGGGCGCAGGGGGCGGACCCGTACGCCGGGGCGGTGCACGGCTACGGGACGTACGAGGGCGTGCCGGGCGGGATCGGCCCGGGCTACGGGGAGCACGTGCACGCGGTGGTCCCCGCCGAGTACGGGCCGGGCGGCGAGGCCTGGTCGGTGCCGTTCCGCTCCGGCGGCGCGGCGGTGGTGGAGAAGGGGCTCGCGGTGATCTTCTGCGACCTGGACGGCTTCAAGTCGATCAACGACCGGTTCGGCCACAACGCGGGTGACGCGGTGCTGGTCGAGGTCGCCCAGCGGCTGAGCCAGGCGGTCCGGGACGGCGACACGGTGGCCCGGCTCGGCGGTGACGAGTTCGTGGTGCTGGCCGACGGGATCGGCCGCGAGGAGGCCAAGGACCTCGCCCACCGGCTGCGGGGCGCCATCATCCCGCCGATGCGGATCGACGGCCGGGCGATGCGGGTGGGGGTGAGCCTCGGGGTCGGCTGGGCCGGCTGCGGGATGAGCATCGAGGAGGTGCTGCACACCGCGGACGAGCGGATGTACGACGAGAAGCGGGCCCGGGGCGGGGCGGTGCGCGGGGCGCGGGGCGAGCGCTCGCACCGGCGCGCGGGCTGAGCGGGCGCCGAGCACGGCGGGTGCGGGCTCCGGTCCCGCCAGGTTACCGGTGAGTTGTCAAGGGGTCTTTTCCCGCTGTCACGTACGGCAGGTAGGGTTCCCGGTACGACAGCGTCCATGATCTGTGCCGCCCGCAGCCGGCGGTGCACCGGATGGGGGAGCAGACCACCGTGACGACCGCCGGCAGCAACGGAGTGCCCGAGGGCCAGGGGGGCGGTGCCCCGCAGGACGACGACCCGTTCGGCTACCTCTACCGCCCGGCCGACGGTTCCACCGGGCAGCCGGCCGAGCCGCAGCAGGGGGTCCCGCGCACGCCGTACAGCCGTCCGATGGAGGTCGGGCGCGCGCAGTACGGCTACCCGCCGCGAGCTCAGCAGCAGCAGCCGTACGGCCCGCAGGGCGGTCAGCCGCAGGGGTACCCGGGCGGCCAGCCGCAGGCCCCGTACGGCGGCCAGCCCGGCCAGCCGCAGCAGCCCGAGTACGGTGCCGTGCCCGCCCAGCAGACCCGCTACGCGGAGCACTCCCGGCCGCAGCCGGGGGAGGAGCCCCGCAGCAGCGGCCGCAGCAAGGGCGCGGTGATCGGCGCGGTGGCCGTGGTCGCGGCGATAGCGATCGGGGCCGGCATAGCGCTCTCCACCGGGGACCCGGACGACAAGGGCGGCAAGGGCGGGGTCGCGACCGCCGCACCGCCGGCCCCCACCACCCCGGCTCCGACGGCCACGTCCCCGAGCGCCGCCCCGTCGGCGAGCACCGCCGCGATCACCGGCCCGACGAACGTGGACGCCGGCCAGTTCCAGGCGCAGAACGCGCCGGTGGGCAACAGCGTCAAGGGTGCCAAGTCGGCCGACGGCAGCTACCTGACGCTGCAGCCGGGCGGCTCGGTGACCTGGACCGGCGAGATCGCCACGGCCGGGACGTACAAGCTGTCCGTGCACTACAACTACACGGGCGCCGACATCAAGGGCAGCGCCGTGGTGAACGGCAAGGACTGGCCGAGCGGGGTGACCTACAAGATCTACGGGGCGCCCCCCAAGGACCAGACCTCCGCCTGGTTCTCCACCTGGATACTCCCGCAGTTCCAGGCCGGGACGAACTCGGTGACCTTCACGGTGCCCTCCGGGCCGGTCCTGATCGACCAGATCACCATCGAGCCGAGCGGCTGACGCCGCCCCGGACGCGACACGGCCGCCCGTCCCCTCCCGGGGGCGGGCGGCCGTCGTGTCGGCGGGCTCCGGTCAGTCGGCCTTCACGGGCCGGAACCGCTCGCCGCCGAGGACCCACCGGCCGCGGCGCATCACGGCGACCAGGTCGTAGCCCTCGGAGTCGACCACGACCAGGTCGGCGAGCTTGCCGGCCTCCAGCGAGCCGATCGAGTCGCTCAGACCGAGCAGCCGGGCCGGGGTGGCGGACAGCGACTCGACGGTCTGGTTCAGGCTCAGCCCGTTGACGGTGACCGAGCGCTTGAACGCCACGTCCAGGGTGAGGGTGGAGCCGGCGATCGCGCCGCCCTCGACCAGCCGGGCCACGCCGTCCTTGACGTCGACCTGGAGCGGGCCGAGCGGGTAACGGCCGTCGCCCATGCCGGCCGCGCCCATGGCGTCGGTGATCAGGGCGACGCGGGAGGGGCCGGCGGTGCCGTAGGCGAGGTCGAGGACGGAGGGGTGCAGGTGGACGCCGTCGTTGATCAGTTCGACGGTGACCCGCTCGTCCTCCAGCAGGGCCACGATCGGGCCGGGGGCGCGGTGGGCGATGCCGGGCATGGCGTTGAACAGGTGGGTGGCGACGGTGGCGCCGGCCTCGATCGCCTCCAGGGTGGTGGCGTAGTCGGAGTCGGTGTGGCCGACGGCGGCGATCACGCCGAGGTCGGCGAGCATCCGCACCGAGTCCAGGCCGCCGGGCAGTTCGGGGGCCAGGGTGACCATCCTGGCGTGGCCGCGGGCGGCGTCGACCAGCTTGCGCACCAGCGCCGGGTCGGGGTCCCGCAGCAGGTCGGGGCGGTGGGCGCCGCAGCGGCCAGGCGAGATGAACGGCCCCTCGAAGTGGATGCCGGCCAGGACGCCGTCCTCGACGAGTTCGGACAGGACGTGGGCCTGGCGGGCGAGGTCGTCGATCTCGCCGGTGACGGTGGAGGCCACCGTGGTGGTGGTGCCGTGCTCCAGGTGGGTGCGGGCGGCCAGCAGCGCCTCCTCGGCGATGCCGGAGGTGTACGAGGCACCGCCGCCGCCGTGGACGTGCAGGTCGACGAAGCCGGGCACGACGGTGTACCCGGTCAGGTCGAGGTCGCCGGGCTCGCTGTCGCCGCCACCCGCCCCGTTCCCGATGGCGGCGATGCGCTCGCCGTCGACGGTGAGGCGGCCGCCCTCGACGACGCCGCCGGGCAGGACCAGTCGGGCGCCGGCCAGGGCAGTACGGTCACGGTCCGCGGTGGTCACGCGGTCACCTCCAAGGTGAGCAGATCCCAGGCGAGCAGGCCCGCGCCCAGGGATGCGGCGGTGTCTTTGAGCATGGCGGGCACGACCTTCGGGGGCATTTGGAAGGTCAGTCGCTCGGCGACCGCCGCGCGCAGGGGGGTGAAGAGCGTGTCGGCGGCCTCGGCCAGCCCGCCGCCGACGATCACCGTCGACGGGTCGAGCAGGCTCTGGGCCAGGACGATGCCGTCCGCCAGGGCGTCGACGGCCCGCTGCCAGACCGCGACGGCACGGTCGTCCCCGGCGTCCACCGCGGCGGCGCAGGATGCCGCGTCGGCGTCGGGGTCGCTGCTGGCCTCGGCCCAGGCGCGGGAGACGGCGGAGGCGGAGGCCAGCGTCTCCAGGCAGCCGCGGGCGCCGCAGCCGCACAGCGGGCCGCCGGGGCGGACCACGACGTGGCCGATCTCGCCGCCGTAGCCGTGCGCGCCGGCCTCGATCCGGCCGTCGATGCCGATGGCGCCGGCGATGCCGGTGCCGAGGGCGATGAACAGGAAGCGGTCGACGCCCCGGCCGGCTCCGATCCGGCCCTCGGCCAGGCCGCCGGAACGCACGTCGTGGCCGAGGGCCACCGGCATCGCGCCGCCCTGCGGCCCGGCCAGGCGCTCGCCGAGCAGCTTGCGCAGCGGGAGGTCGCGCCAGCCGAGGTTGGCGGAGTAGACCGCGATGCCGTTCTTCTCGTCGATCGTGCCCGGGACGGCGACACCGGCCGCGAGCGGGGCGACGCCGAAGCGGCTGCGGCCCTCGTCCGCCAGGTCGGTGGCGAAGTCGAGGATGGCGGTGACGACGGCGTCGGTGCCGTGCTCCCGCCCGGTCGGTCGGCGTGCTTCGAACAGCACGGAGCCGTCCTGGGCGAGCAGCGCGGCCTTCATGCCGGTGCCGCCTACATCGAGTGCGATGACGTGCTTCACGGAGGACAGTTTCCCTTGGGCGGGTCGAAGAGGTCTAGTCCAGTTGTCGGATTGGTCTGGTCCATACTGGGTGAGCTTTGTCGCAGCTGCGCAGGTGTGCGGGGCTTTGCGCCGGGGCGCGGGGCCGGGTGCCGGAGCGGGTGCGGACCGGGGTGCGCGGGGGTTCTGTTGCGCATTGTGCAATGACTCAGAGCACTTCGATAACTACTCGGGCGGGCCCGGTCGGTGGTGTGGACCCGCGGTCGGCGGGTTTGGCAGTGTGGCGCGTCCCCTGCCGGAATCCCCCGTTCCGGCCGATTCGTCCCCCCGAAGGCGGTACCCGCGTTGAACAGGCGCGTCCACGTTCCCACCCGTGTGCTCGGCGGTGTGCTGGCCGGAACACTGGTCCTCATCGCGGCCAGTGCCTGCACCGGGCAGGACGACGGGCCCGTCACCCTCAAGCTGGTCGCGGCCGACTACGGGGAGAGCCCCGAGACCAACTCCCGGCACTACTGGGACGCGGTCGCCAGGGACTTCGAGGCGGCCAACCCCGGGATCAAGGTCAGCGTCGAGGTGGACAGCTGGACCGAGATCGGCAAGAAGGTCGAGGACATGATCGCGGCCGGCAAGTCGCCGGACCTGCTGCAGACCGGCGGCTTCGCCGACCAGGTGGCGGCGGAGCGGCTCTACCCGGCGTCCGACGTGCTCTCGGTGGAGACCCAGGCCAGGTTCCTGGAGACCTTCGCGCACGCCGGGCAGGTGCTCGGGACGCAGTACGGGATCCCGTTCGTCTCCTCGTCGCGGGTGCTCTTCTACAACAAGGCGATGTTCCGGCAGACCGGGATCGCCCAGCCGCCGGCCACCTGGAACGAGCTGCGGCAGGACGCGGAGAAGATCAAGGCCAAGGTGCCGGGGGTGACCCCGTATGGGCTGCCGCTGGGACCGGAGGAGGCGCCGGCCGAGTCGATGCTGTGGACGCTGAGCGGCGGCGGCAGCATCTCCGACGACGTCGGCAACTACACCATCGACAGCTCCCAGAACCAGGCGACCTTCAGCTGGCTGAAGAGCAACCTGGTGGCCACCGGGCTGACGTACCCGGACCCCGGCAAGATGAACCGCACCCCGGTGTTCCAGGACTTCGCCGCCGGGAAGGTGGCGATGCTGAACGGGCATCCGACGTTGCTGCGGATGGCGACCGCCGGGAAGGTCGAGTTCGGGACGGCGCCGATCCCGAAGCGGGACGGGCTCGGGCGCACGGGGAGTCTCGGGGTCGCGGACTGGATGATGGCGTTCAAGGCGAACGGGCACAAGAACGAGATCAAGAAGTTCCTGTCGTTCGTCTACGACAAGGACAACCAGCTGAAGTTCGACGAGCAGTACAACCTCCTGCCGGTCACCCAGGACGCGTTCGCGCAGATGTCGACGGACCCGAAGCACGAGGACCTCAAGCAGTTCGCGGTCGGGCTGACCAACGCGAGCTTCTACCCGTTCGGGGACCCGGCCTGGGGCGAGGTCAGCGACCGCATCAAGGCGGGGATCGGGCAGGCGGTGACGGGGGATCCGAAGCAGGTGCTCGGGGGGCTGCAGGACGCGGCCGTGAAGGAGGCGGCGGCGGTCCGCAAGTAGGGGCCGGGGCCGGGACCGGCCCCGGCCCGGGCGGGGTCGTCCGGCTCCTACGGGAGCGTGATGGCGTAGGCCTTGCGGAGGGTCTCGTGGACCGTCCAGGTGGTGCGGTCGCCCTCGCGCAGGACCGCGCAGTCGCCGGGGCCGACCTCCAGGGTCGGGCCGCCCTCGATCTCGATGGTGGCCCGGCCGCTGAGCACCACGAACATCTCGTCGGCCTCGACGTCGGTGACCACGCCGGGGGTGATCTGCCAGAGGCCGCGCAGGTGGCGGCCGTCGGCGGACTCGGACAGCACCCTGCCGGTGACCTCGGGGGTGCCGGAGACGATCTGGGAGGGGTCCAGCGGGTCGGGGTCGAGGTCGGCGGTCGGGATGTGCAGGGCGAAGCTGGGCGTGGTCATGGGAGTGACGTTAGTGCGGCCGGGGTGGCGGTGGGGCGAGCACTGTGTGTCGGGGTCGCGCGGGAGAATGACACTCCGTAGTGGCGGGCGGAGGTGTGCGCGGTGGGCGAGCTGAGTGAGCGGGAACGGGCGGTGCTGGCGCTGGAGGCGCGGCAGTGGCGTACGGCGGGGGCCAAGGAGCGGGCGATCCGGGAGGAGCTGGGGCTCTCCCCCACGCGGTACTACCAGGTGCTGAACGCTCTGCTGGACCGGGAGGAGGCGCTGGCGCACGCGCCGGTGCTGGTGAATCGGCTGCGGCGGGTGCGGGAGGCTCGGCGGGGGGCTCGCTGACCGGCTCGGTGATCGAGGGGGACTCTCGGGAAGGTGGGGCTCCCGCGCGCCCGCGGGCCGGGGGAGTGCGGAGCGGGGTGCTCCGGGGTAGGGGCTCCGGTATGGGCTTTGAAGAGATGTTCGTGCCGGCGACCGGGGCTGGGCGGGACGGGGTGCGGGCCGTTCTGGCGGCGCCCGGGGATGCCGTGATCGGGTTGGACTTCGACGGGACGTTGGCGCCGATCGTGGCGGATCCGGAGCGGGCGCGGGCGCATCCGGGGGTGGTGGGGGCGTTGCGGCGGCTGGCTCCGGTGGTGGGTGGCGTGGTGGTGGTGACCGGCCGGCCGGCCGGGGTGGCGGTGGAGTACGGGGGGTTCGCGGGGCTGCCGGGGGTGGTGGTGCTGGGGCACTACGGGGCCGAGCGGTGGGAGGGAGGGGAGCTGTCGGCGCCGGAGGCGCATCCGGGGGTGGCGCGGGTGCGGGAGGAGTTGCCGGGGGTGCTGGAGCGGGTGGGGGCGCCCGGGGGGACGTGGGTGGAGGACAAGGGGCGGGCGGTGGCCGTGCACACCCGGCGGACGGCGGCGCCGCAGGAGGCGTTGGAGCTGTTGCGGGCGCCGGTGGGGGAGTTGGCGGCCGAGTACGGGCTGGTGGTGGAGCCCGGTCGGCTGGTGCTGGAGCTGCGGCCGCCGGGGGTGGACAAGGGGGCGGCGCTGACCGGCTTCCTGCGGGAGCGGGGGGCCCGTTCGGTGCTCTACGCGGGGGACGACCTGGGGGACGTGGCGGCCTTCGCCGCGGTGGAGAAGCTGCGCGGCGAGGGTGTCGCGGGGGTGCTGGTGTGCGCCGGCGCGGTGGGGGACGCGCCGGTGCGGGAGCTGGCCGACCGGGCGGACCTGGTGGTCGCCGGGCCGGAGGGTGTGGTGGAGCTGTTGGGGGCCTTGGGGGACGCGCTCACAGCGCGTTGAGCTGGTCCAGGAACCACTGCTGCGGGGGGAGTGCGGTGGCCGCCGCCGCCAGGCGCTTGGTGCGGTCGGCGCGCTCCTCCGGGCTCATGGTGAGGCCGGCGTGGAGGGCGTCGGCGGTGGCGACGACGTCGTAGGGGTTGACGGTGAGGGCGTCGTCCTTGAGTTCGGCGTGGGCGCCGGCCTCGCGGGAGAGGACGAGGGCGCAGCCGCGGTCGGAGACCACGGGGACCTCCTTGGCGACCAGGTTCATGCCGTCGCGGATGGGGTTGACCAGGGCGACGTCGGCCAGCCGGTAGGCGGCGAGGGAGCGCGGGAAGTCGTCGTCGACGTGCAGGATCAGCGGTTGCCAGGTGGGGGTGGCGAATTCGGCGTTGACGGCCTCGGCGAGTTCCCGGACCCGTGCCGTGTAGTCGCGGTACTCGGCGAGGTCGGTGCGGGACGGGTAGGCGAAGGCGATGTGCACCACCCGGTCGTGCCACTGCGGGCGGGTGCGGAGCAGGTGCCGGTAGGCCAGCAGGCCGCGGACGATGTTCTTGCTCAGCTCGGTGCGGTCGACCCGGACGATGGTGCGGCGGTCGCCGACGGCCGCGCGGAGGGCGGCGAGGCGTTCGTCGACGTCGAGGCGGTGGGCGCGCTCACGCAGGAAGTCGGCGTCGGCGCCGAGGGCGTGCACGCCGAGGCGGGTGGTGCGGCCGTCGAGCGTGACGGAGAGCGCGTCGTGGTCGACGCCGGCGCCGAGGAGGTCCGCGCAGCAGGCGGCGAAGGCGCGGGCCCAGCGCTCGGTGAGGAAGCCGGCCCGGTCGGCGCCCAGGATGCCGGTGAGGACGGCCCGGGCGACGTCGTCGGGCAGCAGCCGGTAGTACTCGGGCGGGGCCCAGGGGGTGTGCGAGAAGTGGCCGATCCGCAGGTCGGGGCGGGCCTCCCGGAGCAGGGCCGGGACCAGGGAGAGGTGGTAGTCCTGGACGAGCACCGCGGCGTTCGGGGCGGCTTCGGCGGCCAGGGCTTCGGCGAAGGCCTCGTTGTAGGCCTGGTAGGCGGCCCACTCGGTGCGGAAGCCGGCGTCGAAGGCGGGGGCGGTGGGGGTCGCGTAGAGCAGGTGGTGGACGAACCAGAGGGTGGAGTTGGCGACGCCGTTGTAGGCGCGGGCGAAGGTCTGCGGGTCCAGGTCCAGCATCCGTACGGCCTGGCCGCCGACCGCGTGGCCGGCCAGGTCGAGGCGGCCGCGGGGGGCCCCGGCGGCGGCTCTGCGGTCGGAGTCGTCGAGGGCGGCACAGACCCAGACGGCGTTCGGGTCCTCGATGGCGGAGAGGCCGGAGACCAGGCCGCCGCCGCCCCGCCGCAGGGTCAGCGTGCCGTCGTCGGCGGTGCTGAAGGACACCGGTCCCCGGTTGGAGGCCACCAGGACGGGGGCGGTGCCGGTCGCGTTCGAACGGTTGGTCGTGAGATCGCCCATGGTTGGCATCTTGCCGGGGGCTCGGCGTGGCAAACCCGCGGGGCCTGTCTTCGAACCCCCGGCGTCGCCCCGCGGACGCGGGTTCGAGGACAGGCCCCTAATGACGGGTGGCGTATTCCGGCACGGTGTGCATCGGGGGGCGTTCCAGGGCGGTCACCGGGTGGGTGTGCGCGGTGAAGGCGCGGGTTTCCGGGTCGCGGGTGAACTGGGTGAGGTGGGGGTGGACGAGGTCGGCCGAGGCCTTGAGGCGGTGGGTGCGGTCGAGGCGTTCCAGGGCGGTCCGGTAGATGGTGGCGGCCATCCGGCCGAGGGCCTGGCCGTCCTGGTGGCGGTGGTGCCGGACGCCGACGTCCACCTGGGCCAGGGCGTCGAGGCCTGCCACTTCCAGGGCGTCGACCAGCAGGCCGAGTTCGACGCCGTAGCCGGTGGGGAAGGGCAGCCGTTCGAGCAGTGAGCGGCGGGCCGCGTACTCGCCGCCGAGGGGCTGGACGAAGCCGGCGAGTTCCGGCCAGTGGAGGTTGAGCAGGGGGCGGGCGACGAGTTCGGTGACCCGGCCGCCGCCGGCGGGCAGGACGGCGCCGTCCGACTCCAGCGGGCGGTCGTACATGGCCTTGACCAGCTGGATGGACTCGTCGGTGAGCAGCGGGCCGACGATGCCGGAGACGAAGGCCGGGTCGAACTCGCGCAGGTCGGCGTCGACGAAGCAGACGATGTCGCCGTGGGTGACCAGCAGGGAGCGCCAGAGCACCTCGCCCTTGCCGGGGACGGCGGGCAGCCGGGGGAGGATCCGGTCGCGGTGTTCCACCCTGGCGCCTGCCTCGGCGGCGACGGCGGCGGTGGCGTCGGTGGAGCCGGAGTCGACGACGACGAGTTCGTCGACGAGCGGGAGGCGTTCCATCAGCTCGCGGCGGACGGTGCGGACGATGTCGCCGACGGTGGCCTCCTCGTCCAGGGCGGGGAGGACCACGCTGACGGTGCGGCCGGTGCGTTCCTTGGCGTCGAGGAGGGTGCGGACCGGCCGGTCGGCCGCGCTCCAGGAGCGGCGGTGGAGCCAGGATGCCGCCTGCGGGAGGAGCTCGGGAGTCGGTTCGGCGGGCACGGAGGTCTCCTCGGCGGGGTCGGTGGAATCTGTCATCTCGCGTGGCGGACGGTCCCGTTCAGGATTGGCGCCTTCGGATACAGTCTTCGTACAGCGGTCGGACCTTCGCACGCCGGGGTCGCCGTTGAGCAGCACCACAATTTCACAAGCTCATCCAGAGGGACTGAGGGAACGGCCCGTTGACGTCCCGGCAACCTTCTCGCGCGGCTGTCGTCGACAGGCTCCGGCGGGACAGGTGCCAATTCCGGCCCGTGCGCGACCGCGCCACGGGGAAGATGAGGAGAGAGGCCTCGCCATCATGGCTATCGACACCGCCGCACCAGTTTCCGTCGACCTCGGCCCCGCCACCGCGCTGTCCTGTCGCGAGTGCGGCACCCGTTTCCCGCTCGGCCCCAGCTTCGCCTGCCTGGAGTGCTTCGGCCCGCTGGAGATCGCCTACGAGTTCGGCAGCGAGGGCGCCGAGGAGCTGCGCAAGCGGATCGAGGCCGGTCCGGCCTCCATCTGGAGGTACGCGCCGCTGCTGCCCGTTCCGGCGGACGTGGCCTCGAAGCCGAACCTGAACCCGGGGTGGACCCCGCTGGTGAAGGCGGACAACCTGGGCCGGGAGCTCGGGTTCACCGCCCAGCTGCACGTCAAGGACGACTCCGGGAACCCGACGCACTCCTTCAAGGACCGGGTGGTCGCGTGCGCGATCGAGGCGGCCCGGGCGTTCGGCTACACCACGCTGTCCTGCTCCTCCACCGGCAACCTGGCCGGCGCGGTGGGTGCGGCGGCGGCCAGGGCCGGGTTCCGGTCCTGCGTGTTCATCCCGCACGACCTGGAGCAGGGCAAGGTCGTCATGGCCGGGGTGTACGGCGGTGAGCTGGTCGGCATCGAGGGCAACTACGACGACGTGAACCGCTTCTGTTCGGAGCTGATCGGCGATCCGGCCGGCGAGGGCTGGGGCTTCGTCAACGTGAACCTGCGGCCGTACTACGGCGAGGGCTCCAAGACGCTGGCGTACGAGATCTGCGAGCAGCTCGGCTGGCGGCTGCCGGAGCAGATCGTGATCCCGATCGCCTCGGGCTCGCAGCTGACGAAGATCGACAAGGGCCTCCAGGAGCTGATCAGGCTGGGCCTGGTCGAGGACCGGCCGTACCGGATCTTCGGTGCCCAGGCCGAGGGCTGCTCGCCGGTGTCGGCCGCGTTCAAGGCCGGCCGGGACGTGATCAAGCCGGTCAAGCCGGACACCATCGCCAAGTCGCTGGCGATCGGCAACCCGGCCGACGGCCCGTACGTGCTGGACATCGCCCGCCGCACCGGTGGCGCGGTGGAGGACGTCACGGACGCCGAGGTCGTGGCGGCGATCCGGCTGCTGGCGCGGACCGAGGGGATCTTCGCCGAGACCGCGGGCGGGGTGACCGTCGGCGTGCTGAAGAAGCTGGTCGAGACCGGGCAGCTGGACCCGTCGAAGGAGACCGTCGCGATCAACACCGGCGACGGCCTGAAGACCCTGGACGCCGTCTCCGAGGCCGGGATGACCGCCGCCATCCGCCCGACGCTGGACTCGTTCCGCGCCGCCGGCCTCGTGTCCGCCTGAACCATCCGCCCCCCGCAAGGAGAAGTCATGAGCGCCAACGTCCGCATCCCCACCATCCTGCGCACCTACACCTCCGGCGCCGCCGAGGTGACCGCCGAGGGCGCCACCCTGGCCGAGGTCGTCGCCGACCTGGAGAAGAACCACGCGGGCATCTCGGCCCGCATCCTGGACGACACGGGCAAGCTGCGCCGCTTCGTGAACGTGTACGTGAACGACGACGACGTGCGCTTCGCCGAGGGCCTGGCGACCGGGATCGAGGACGGCGCCAGCATCTCGATCATCCCGGCGGTGGCCGGCGGCTGCTGAGCCCGCGAGAGAACCCGCGGTCGCCCGCGCGTACGGAATTCCGCTGTCCGTATGCGCGGGCGACCGCTCGCATTCCTGCGGGAATATTTCCGGGTCGAGTCGGAGTAGAGTGTCGCTCGGCTGGGAACAGGGTTTCCCTTTCGGCCCCGCAGTGCTCGTTCGGCCCCGCAGTGCTCGGCCCGGGGCGTCCGGCCGATGAGACCGGCCCGTGAAACCTGTCAGGCAGATGTCAGAATTACCGCAGGCATTTGGGTAATTCGTCCGCTATGTCCGGCGTGAAATGCCGAGAACATCCCGATTCGGTCCGTCCTGTCCCTTGACGCCGTACCGGAATTACCGGTGGTTGGGCCTGTTGCAGAGGGCGTCGATCCGGATACATTCAGCGGCGGTCGACGCAATCACCCGCTCGTCGGAGGCCGCCTGGCGTCCTGTGCGGAGGGTTGCGGCGTGCACGGCTGCGCCCAGGGGGGGTTCCCCGGGCCGGCCTTCAACCAACCCGGGCCCGCGACCTGCGGGCGCGTGAAGGGCCAGCACAGCACTAGGGGAGTTCGGAATGGCTCAGGGCACCGTCAAGTGGTTCAACGCGGAGAAGGGCTACGGCTTCATCGCGGTCGACGGTGGTGCGGACGTCTTCGTCCACTACAGCGCGATCCAGATGGACGGCTACCGCACCCTCGAGGAGGGCCAGCGGGTCGAGTTCGAGATCTCCCAGGGACAGAAGGGCCCGCAGGCGGACATGGTCCGCGCGGCGGTCTGACCCCTTCCGGCTCCAGGAGCTCGGCGCGGCCCCACGGCTGGTGACCTCTCGCTTCTCGACGGGCCCGTGCGACGCGTGTCGCACGGGCCCGTCGGCGTTCCCGGGCGGCTCCCGCGGCGGCTCGCGGATTGCCGATTGGGCTTGCACTCGACCACCCGGAGTGCTAATCATTGGCGTTAGCACTCACAGTGTGAGAGTGACAGCGGACCGGGTCGGTGAGGCCCCCGGGAGCGGCAGGGGAATGGACCTCCGCGCACCAGGGCCGTCCGTCGCGGGCACCCCTTGGTCCGAGCAGTCGACCGTGTCCCGGAGGACCACTTCTGATGGCCAAGATCATCGCCTTTGATGAGGAAGCTCGCCGCGGCCTTGAGCGTGGCATGAACCAGCTCGCCGACGCAGTGAAGGTCACGCTCGGCCCCAAGGGTCGCAACGTCGTGCTGGAGAAGAAGTGGGGCGCCCCCACGATCACCAACGACGGTGTCTCCATCGCCAAGGAGATCGAGCTCGAGGACCCGTACGAGAAGATCGGTGCCGAGCTCGTCAAGGAGGTCGCCAAGAAGACGGACGACGTCGCGGGTGACGGCACCACCACCGCCACCGTGCTCGCCCAGGCCCTGGTTCGCGAGGGTCTGCGCAACGTCGCCGCCGGCGCCAACCCGATGGCCCTGAAGCGCGGCATCGAGAAGGCCGTCGCGGCCGTCTCCGACCAGCTGCTGGCCCAGGCCAAGGACGTGGAGACCAAGGAGCAGATCGCCTCCACCGCCTCCATCTCCGCCGCCGACACCCAGATCGGCGAGCTGATCGCCGAGGCCATGGACAAGGTCGGCAAGGAAGGCGTCATCACCGTCGAGGAGAGCAACACCTTCGGCCTGGAGCTCGAGCTCACCGAGGGCATGCGCTTCGACAAGGGCTACATCTCCGCCTACTTCGCCACCGACCTGGAGCGCATGGAGGCGACGTTCGAGGACCCGTACATCCTCATCGCCAACTCCAAGATCGGCTCGGTCAAGGACCTGCTCCCGCTGCTGGAGAAGGTCATGCAGAGCGGCAAGCCGCTGGTCATCATCGCCGAGGACGTCGAGGGCGAGGCCCTGTCGACCCTGGTCGTGAACAAGATCCGCGGCACCTTCAAGTCCGTCGCCGTCAAGGCCCCGGGCTTCGGTGACCGCCGCAAGGCCATGCTCGGCGACATCGCCATCCTCACCGGTGGCACCGTCATCTCCGAGGAGGTCGGCCTGAAGCTGGAGAGCGCCGGCATCGACCTGCTGGGCACCGCCCGCAAGGTGGTCATCACCAAGGACGAGACCACCATCGTCGACGGTGGCGGCGACAGCGAGCAGGTCGCGGGCCGCGTGAACCAGATCCGCGCCGAGATCGAGAACAGCGACTCGGACTACGACCGCGAGAAGCTCCAGGAGCGCCTCGCCAAGCTGGCCGGCGGCGTGGCCGTCATCAAGGCCGGCGCGGCCACCGAGGTGGAGCTCAAGGAGCGCAAGCACCGCATCGAGGACGCCGTCCGCAACGCCAAGGCCGCCGTCGAGGAGGGCATCGTCGCCGGTGGTGGCGTCGCCCTGCTGCAGGCCGGTGTCGCCTTCGACAAGCTGGAGCTGGACGGCGACGAGGCCACCGGTGCCAACATCGTCAAGGTCGCGCTGGAGGCCCCGATCAAGCAGATCGCGACCAACGCCGGCCTGGAGGGTGGCGTCGTGGTGGAGAAGGTGCGCAACCTCCCCGCCGGTCACGGCCTGAACGCCGCCACCAACGAGTACGTCGACCTGGTCGCCGAGGGCATCATCGACCCGGCCAAGGTCACCCGCTCCGCGCTGCAGAACGCCGCCTCCATCGCGGCGCTGTTCCTCACCACCGAGGCCGTCATCGCCGACAAGCCGGAGAAGGCCGCCGCGGCCGCCGGCGGCGGCATGCCGGGCGGTGACATGGACTTCTGATCCTGATCGCTTCGATCGGATCGGCTGGTTCCCCGTCCGTGTGGGCGGCTCCCTTCGGGGGGCCGCCCACACGGCGTTTCGGCGTTCGGGGGAGTTGAGGAGAGGATGGACGGATGGCTGCCGACGACATCGAGACCGCCCTGCACAACGCGCGGGCACTGATCCTGGCCGACCTCACCGCGCGGGACGTGGCGGACGCCGCCGTCGTCTCGCTGGTGGAGCAGGCCGTGACCCACCGCCGCTGGTGGCTGGAGCAGTGGCCCGACGGCACCGACTACGTGCTCGGACTGGTCGCCCAGGACGTCCAGGACGCGCTGCTGGAGGCGTACGGCCGCTGGCCGCTGTGCACCGACTGCGCGGCCGACGGGGATCCGCACGCGCTGAGCGTGGAGCCCGAGTTGGGGCCGGAGCCGCAATGGGTGTGCGGCAAGCAGGGCGCGGTGGTGGCTCCGGTGGGGGAGCTCTCCTAGGCCGCGCGGCGCGGCCGACGGGCGCGCGCGTGCGGGGGGAGCCGGCTGCTGGGGCGCGTGCGGGCGTGCGGGCGGGCTCGTGTCAGAGGGCGCCGAGCTCGGCCGCCAGGTTGGCGTGGGCGGCCGCCGTGAAGCGCTCGCGGGCGGCGGGCGTGCGGTAGAGCCCGGGCAGGGCGAGCAGGTGGCGCAGTACGGCGGCCCGGCCGGCCGTGAAGTCCGGTGCGGGGACGAAGCCGTACTCCTCGCGGACGGCGGCCGCGTACGCCGCGTACGCCTCGGGGGTGCCGCCGAGGACGGCGAGGTCCGCGTCGCAGAGCACCTCGCCGTTGCGGTCGCCGGGGGCGGGGTCGTGGCCGACGGTGAGCAGCACGAGGCGCTCGACCTCGGCGACCCGCTCGGCGGGCAGCCCGGCGGCGGTCAGCGCGCGGACGGCGAGGGCGGCGCTGCGCTCCTCGTTCTCGGTGCGGTCCGGCCGGTAGACGGCGTCGTGGAACCAGGCCGCGAGGCGGACGGCCTCCGGGTCGGCGGCGTGCCCGGCCAGCTCGTCGACGTGCCGCAGCACCGCGCGCAGGTGCGCGACGGTGTGGTACCTGCGCTGCGGCTCCGACCAGCGGCGCAGCAGCTCCCGGCCGTACGGCTCGGGGTCGACGGCGGCGCCGCAGCGGTGCAGCAGGGCGGTCCAGGCGGCGAGCAGGTCCTCGGTCGGCATGGGCACATTGTGGCGGACGGGCCCGGCCCTGGACCTATAGGTAGGTTGGCGATATATGTAGTCGTATGACAGAACGCTCCATGCAGGAGCCCACGCTGCTGCTGCTCACCGCCCTGGCCGACGCGCCGAGACACGGTTACGCGCTGATCCAGGAGGTCGCCGCGATCTCGGACGGCCGGGTCAAGATGCGCACCGGCACGCTCTACGGGGCGCTCGACCGGCTGCTCGGCCAGGGCCTGATCGAGGTCGCCGCCGAGGAGGTGGTGGACGGTCGGGCCCGGCGCAGCTACGCGCTGACCGGGGCCGGCCGGGACGCGCTGGCCGCCGAGGCGGAGCGGCTGCGGGCGGTCGCCACCGAGGCCGAGCGCCGACTGGCCAAGATCCGGTCGGTGCTGCCGGGCGGGGCGGGGTCGCAGGGGCGGCCCGCGGCGGGGGGAGGCCTCTCGTGAGCGCACCGGCGATCGGCGCGGGGCCCTCGGTGGCGCTGCGGACCGCGCTCCGGTTCTACCCGGAGCGGTACCGCCGCGAGCGCGGCGAGGAACTGGCCGAGGTGTTCGCCGACACGACGGCGGAGGGCGGCCGCCTGGCGGTCACCCGGGAGCTCCTCGGCCTGGCGGTGTACGGGCTGCGGGTGCGGCTCGGGCTGACCGGGGCCTCGCCGGCGGGGCGGCTGCTGGCGCTGGTCGCGCCGATGCTCGCCGGCGCGGTGGCCGGCGCCACGCTGGTGGCCTGGGCGGCCACCGCGGGCCGGGTCGCCAACCGGCTCTCCTGGGACGGCTCGTACGGCACCTACGCCGAGCTGCTCTCCCGGCCGGTGGCCGCCGCGCTGCTCCTGGTGGCGGCGCTCCTCGGGCGGTGGACGGCGGTGCGGGGCAGCGCGCTGGTCCTGGGCGCGGTGGGGCTGTACGAGCTGGTGGGGGCCGTGTGGGTCTCCTCCTTCGACGCGTGGTGGAGCGGCTACATCGGGATGGCCTCGCTGCCGCTGGTGCTGGCCGCGCTGCTGCTGGCCGCGGCGCCGACCGACCTGCTGGCCCGGCCGACCTGGCGCGCCGGCGGGCTGGTGCTGGCGTCGGCGGTCGTGGGCGGGCTGCTGGAGACGGCCCAGAACTGGGACGACACCACCTTCCCGCTGGACCTGCCGTGGATCGTGGCGATGCTGCTCCTCCCGCTGCTGCTGACCTTCGCCGGGCTGCGCGGGCGGGCGGCCCCGGCGGCCGCGGGGGTGGCGGCGCTGGTGCTGACCGGGCCGGGCTGCCTGTTCAACATCTGGCGCGAGTCCCGGGGGATCTCGCACCTGCTTCCGGTGGCGGCGCCGACGGTGGCGCTGCTGGTGCTGGTGGCGGTGGTGGTGCACCGGTCCGGGCGGCGGGAGGCGGTCGGGGCGGCCCACGGGGCGGCGTGACGGCGGTGGCTGAGGGTTGGTGGGGCGGGGCGGCGGGACCGGGCAGCTCCGGGCGTTCCGGCGTGACCGGATCGGGCCCCTGGGGGTCACCGGGGGTCGCCGGGCTCCGCCGGATGTGGCAGTCTGTCGAATATGTCTAGACCAATTTTCGAAGTCATCGCGCTGACGCCCCAGGACGCCCAGGCCGCCGAGTCGGGCGGCGCCGACCGGCTCGAACTGGTCACCGACATGGCGGCCGACGGGCTCACCCCGTCCGTCGAGGACTTCGGCCGGATCCGGGCCGCCGTCGGCATCCCGCTGCGGGTCATGCTGCGGATCCGGGACGGCTTCGCCCCCGGCGACGTGGAGGAGCTGTGCGCCCGGGCCGCCGCGCTGCGGGCCGAGGGCGCCGAGGAGTTCGTCCTCGGCTTCCTCGACGCCGACGGCGCCGTCGACCTGGCCGCCACCACCGCCGTCGCCGAGGCGATCGCCGGCTGCCGCTGGACCTTCCACCGGGCGATCGACCACAGCACCGACCGGGCCGCCCTGCGGGCCGCCGTCGGCGGGCTGCCCGGCCTGGACACCTTCCTCACCTCCGGCGCGGCCGCCGGGGTGGCCGCCGGGCGCGAGGTGTTGTCGGCCGAGCTGGCCCGGGTCGGCGAGCCCGGGTACCGGCAGCGGATCCTGATCGGCGGCGGTCTGCGGGCCGAGCACCTGAAGGAGCTGCGGGCGGAGGGCTTCGACGCCTTCCACGTCGGCGGCGCGGTGCGGGTCGACGGCTGGCGGACGCCGGTGGACGCGGCCAAGGTCGCCGGGTGGCGGGCGCTGATCGACGCCTGAGCGCGTGCCCGGAGGGCCCGGTCCGCGGGCCGGTCCCTCCGGGCGGGCGAGCCGCTACCGCAACTGCTCGGGCAGCGGCTCGCCGTGCAGCACCGTCAGCCCGGAGACGGCACGGGTCAGCGCCACGTACAGCCGCCGCAGTCCGGTCCGCTCGTCCGGCTCCCCGGCGATCACCGCGGCCGGCTCGTCCAGCACCACGTAGTCGTACTCCAGACCCTTGGCCAGCGAGGCGGGGACGAGGGTGAGCCGGGCCTCCGCGCTGGTCTCGGTGCCGGGGGAGAGGTACGGCAGGCCGGCCGCGGTGAGCGCCTCGGCGAACCGCGGGATGCGGGCGTCGGCGACGATCAGGCCGGTCGAGCCCTCGTGCTCCAGCGCCTCCCGGCAGGCTGCGAGGACCGCCTCCGTGCCGTCCTCGTCCGCGATCGGACGGATCGTCAGCGAGCCGGGCGCTTCGCGGACCGAGGAGGCCGGGGCCAGGCCGGGGGCGATCGCCGGGAGCAGCCGGGAGGCGTACGCGATGACCTCCTCCGGCACCCGGAAGCCCTTGGTCAGCTCCTCGATGTGCGCCTCCGGCTTGCCCAGGTGGCGCAGTGCCTCCGGCCAACTCGCCGTCGCCCACGGGGTGGTGCCCTGGGCGAGGTCGCCGAGGACGGTCGCCGAACCGGTGGTGCAGCGGCGGCCGACCGCGCGGTACTGCATCGGGGAGAGGTCCTGGGCCTCGTCCAGCACCACGTGCCCGAGCGAGGGGGTGCGCTGCACCAGGTCGGTCGCCTCGTCCACCAGAACGGCGTCGGCCGCCGTCCAGCGGGCCGTCTTCACCGAGCGGCCGGGCTTGGGCCACAGCACCGCCCGCTGCTCCTCGGGCGTCAGCACGCCCTCGGCGCACTCAGCCAGGAACTCCGGCTCGGAGAGCAGTCGCAGGACCAGCTTCGCCGGGTCGACGGCCGGCCAGCACTCCTTGACCACCGCCTTGACGGCGCTGTTGCGGGCCACGGCGTCCTGCACCCGGTCGTCCGGGGCCTCGCCGCCCTGCTCCATCTTCAGCAGCACGGCGTGCGCGATGCGCTGCGGCAGGGCGTCCCTGGACGCGCCGTAACGGACCTCGCGGCCCTTCAACTCCTCGATGATCTCGACCAGTTCGTACACCGGCACGCGCCAGCGGCGGGAGCCGCGGACCACCACGCAGGGCTCGGTGGGCAGCGAGATGCCCGACCGCACGGCCCGGCGCAGCACCTCGGCCATCCGGGCGTCGCCCTTCAGCCGGGCCGCCTCCGGGGTGTCCTCGCCCCGCACCTCGACGTGTCCGACCAGCTGCTGCACGGTGGCCTGGGCGACGTCCAGCTCGCCGAGGGCAGGGAGCACCTGCTCGATGTAGGAGAGGAAGGCGTTGTTCGGCCCGATCACCAGGGTGCCGGTACGGGCCAGGCGCTCGCGGTGCGCGTACAGCAGGTACGCGACGCGGTGCAGGCCGACGGCGGTCTTCCCGGTGCCGGGCGCCCCCTGGACGCAGATGGTGCCCGTGATGTCGGAGCGGACGATCTCGTCCTGCTCGGGCTGGATGGTGGCTACGATGTCGCGCATCGGGCCGACGCGGGGCTTCTCGATCTCGGCGGCCAGCAGGGCGGAGGTCTGCTCCGACTCGGTCGGGTCGGTGAGGTGCTCGTCCTCGTAGGCGGTGAGCTCGCCGCCGGTGTAGCCGAAGCGGCGGCGGCGCTCGACGTCCATCGGCTCGGTGCGGCTGGCCCGGTAGAACGGCTGGGAGACCGGCGCGCGCCAGTCGATCACCATCGGGTCGCCGTCGGTGTCGTGGACGTGCCGGCGGCCGATGTAGAAGCTCTCGCCGCCGCTGCCCTCGCTCAGCTCCTCGCTGATCGCGTGGAGGTAGTCGAGGCGGCCGAAGAACAGCGGGGTGTGCGAGAGGTCGGCCAGTGCGGCGATCCTGGCCTCGATCTGGTTTTGCAGGACGAGGGTGGTGACCCAGCTGCCGGTCACGTCGCGGATGTCGAGCGACTCGACGTCCTCGCGCATGGCGCGCAGCGCGGCCCGGGACGCGGCCAGGTGGTCGCGTTCGCGCTGGAGGGGGTCGGTGGTGGGGGTGGCGGGCACAGCGAACCTTCCCGGCTGCCCCGGTGGCGGGTGCAGCGGATCGTAGGAGCTCACGGTGGGCACGCCGACCGGTTGCCGTGCGGTCGGCACCTCCCCCGGCTGCCTGCGGGACTTCAGCAGGTACCACGGTTCGGGAGGGGGCAGACGGACGATCTTAGACCCGTCCGTCCCGGGGTTCCAGCCGTGCTCCTCCCGGGGTTCCAGCCGTGCTCCTCCCGGGGTTCCGGCCGTGCGGGTCTCGGGGTTCCGGCCGCGCCGGTCCCGGGGTTCGGGGCGCGCCGGTCCCGGGGTTCGGCCGTGCGGGCCTCGGGGTTCGCCCTACCCCGGCCCCGGGGTCCGCCGTACACCCGCAGGACGACCCGCGCACCTGCGGATACGGCCTTTGGAGTGATGCCGACGGTCGTCCGGGTGCCTACCGTTGAAGACATGAGCACCACGAACCGAACCCCCCGATCCGGCCCGTCCGGCGCCACCGCCGCCTCCGGGCGTCACCGCAGCCCGCTCGGCACCGCCGTCCGCAACGTCGGCATCGCCCTGGACACCGCCGCGCGCGTGATCTTCCTCGGGCGCGACGGTGTCCGGTACTGAAATGCCCGGTACTGACGCGCCCTACAGCACGTCGTCCGCGTCGATGATCCGGTACGCGTAACCCTGCTCGGCCAGGAAGCGCTGCCGGTGGGCGGCGAAGTCCTGGTCCACGGTGTCCCGGGCGACCACCGAGTAGAAGTGCGCCGCGTGGCCGTCCGCCTTGGGGCGCAGCACCCGGCCGAGGCGCTGGGCCTCCTCCTGGCGGGAACCGAAGGTCCCGGAGACCTGGATGGCGACGGTGGCCTCGGGCAGGTCGATCGAGAAGTTCGCGACCTTGGAGACCACCAGGACGCCGATCTCCTTGTTCCGGAAGGCGTCGAAGAGCTTCTCGCGCTGGGCGTTGCTGGTCTCGCCCTTGATCACCGGGGCGTCCAGGGCCTCGCCGAGCTCGTCCAACTGGTCGATGTACTGGCCGATGATCAGCGTCTGGTCCTTCTCGTGCTTCCTGACCAGCGCCTCCACCACCCGCCGCTTGGTCGCCGTGGTGGCGCAGAAGCGGTAGCGCTCCTCCGGCTCGGCGGTCGCGTAGGCGAGCCGCTCGGAGTCGGTCAGGGTGACCCGCACCTCGCAGCAGTCGGCCGGCGCGATGTAGCCCTGTGCCTCGATCTCCTTCCACGGCGCGTCGAAGCGCTTGGGGCCGATCAGGCTGAACACGTCGCCCTCGCGGCCGTCCTCGCGCACCAGCGTGGCGGTCAGGCCGAGCCGGCGGCGGGCCTGGAGGTCGGCGGTGAACTTGAACACCGGCGCGGGCAGCAGGTGCACCTCGTCGTAGACCACCAGCCCCCAGTTGCGGGCGTCGAACAGCTCCAGGTGGGCGTAGACGCCCTTCCGCTTGGTCGTCATCACCTGGTAGGTGGCGATGGTGACCGGGCGGATCTCCTTCCGCGTCCCGCTGTACTCGCCGATCTCGTCCTCGGTGAGCGAGGTGCGCTTGACCAGCTCGTGCTTCCACTGGCGGGCCGAGACGGTGTTGGTGACCAGGATCAGCGTGGTCGACTTGGCGTGCGCCATCGCCGCCGCGCCGACCAGCGTCTTGCCGGCGCCGCAGGGCAGCACGACCACGCCCGAGCCGCCGTGCCAGAAGCCCTCGACGGCCTGCGCCTGGTACGGGCGCAGCTGCCAGCCGTCCTCCTCCAGGTGGATCGGGTGCGCCTCGCCGTCGACGTACCCGGCGAAGTCCTCGGCGGGCCAGCCGAGCTTGAGCAGCACCTGCTTGATCTGCCCGCGCTCGGAGGGGTGGACCACCACGGTGTCCGGGTCGACCCGGGCGCCGACCAGCGGGACGATCTTCTTGGAGCGCAGCACCTCCTCCAGCACCGGTCGGTCGGTGGTGGTGAGCACCAGCCCGTGGGTCGGGTGCTTGACCAGTTGGAGCCGCCCGTACCGGCCCATGGTGTCCGCCACGTCCACCAGCAGCGCGTGCGGCACCGGGTAGCGCGAGTACGTCACCAGGGCGTCCACCACCTGCTCGGCGTCGTGCCCGGCCGCCCGCGCGTTCCACAGCCCGAGCGGCGTCACCCGGTACGTGTGCACGTGCTCGGGCGCCCGCTCCAACTCGGCGAACGGCGCGATGGCGCGACGGCAGTCGGCGGCCTTGGGGTGGTCGATCTCCAGGAGAAGAGTTTTGTCGCTCTGGACGATGAGCGGTCCGTCGTTCACGCGGGGGAGCCCTCCACTGGCTGACAGGGTGGATTGACGCAGACCCTCCAGTGTCGCGCATCGCGGGGGCTGCGCGGGAGGCCGCTCGGAGTGACCACGGTGCGTGCTCGCTCGTTGAGCTGGTCATGAAGAAGTCGAAGCGTGTTCTCACCGCCCTCGCCCTGATGGGCTCGGCCTTCGCGGCCACCGCGTCCTCGGCCGGTTCGGCGCATGCCCTCGCGGGCATCGGGGAGGGGCCCGGCGGGCTGCTCGCGGCGCCCGGGTTCCTGCTGGCGGACACCGTCACCGGGGGCGCGATGCCGGTCGGGCAGGGGCAGATCGGCAGCCTGGCGGACAAGGCCGTGCAGGAGAAGATGAAGGAGGCGCAGCAGGGGCACTGAGCGCCCCGCGGGTCACTCGTCGAGTTCCGCGACGCCGGTGATGCGGTGCAGGGCGAAGGTGCGGAGTTCGTCGGCGTGGTGGTCGAAGGCGGTGACGAAGCCGCCTTCGACCTTGACCGGGTCGATGATCCGCTGGCTGGCGATGCCCTCGGCGTTGAGGTAGCCGATCCACATGCGTTCGCCGAGCAGGACGGCCGTCTGGAGGGCGGCCAGGGTCTCCGCGGCGGCGGTGCGGGGGAGGTGGCGCGGGTCGGAGGTGGGCTCGCGGCGGGTGGCGGTGGCGGCGCGGTCGCCGGCCCGGATGGCCTTGATGGCGGCCGCGAGCAGGGTGTCGTCGGGGGCGGGCGGCCCGTCGGGGACGGGCACGGGGGCGGTCCGGGGCGGGGTGCGGTGGCTGTCCGGGCGGGTGATCAGCACGTCGCCTTCGGCGGACTCGGCGGCCGGGGCGTAGCCCATGGTGCGCAGGGCGGCGAGCAGGACGTCCGGGGCGGCCTGGGAGGCGAGGACGGTGGGGGCGAGCAGCCGGAGCCGCAAGTCGGCGGAGCGGCGGTCGGCGAGCACCTCGCCGAGCAGTGACGGGTCGTCGCAGCGCAGGTAGGAGGAGGCGGCGCCGACCCGCAGGATGCCGTGCCGGCGGGCGACGTCGTCGATCAGGTAGGCGAGCGGCTGCGGGACGGGTGTGCGGCTGTGCTGCTCCAGGAAGGTCCGCAGGTCGGTGGCGGTGCGGCCGGCGTCGAGGGCGCGGCGGACCGAGGCCGGGGTGAAGCGGTAGACGGTGGCGCCGCCCTTGGACTCGATGTCGGCGCACAGGGCGAGGGCCTGGGCGAGCGGGGTGAGCAGCGGGCCGGGGGCGATCGCGGTGAGGTCCGGCTGGAGGATCACGTGGTCCAGCGGCTGCGGGAGCAGCGGGGCGAGCACCTCGGCCGGGTCGGACTCGGCGGTCAGCAGTGCGCGGCCGGGGGCGGCCAGGGCGCCGCGGCCGGTGATGCCGAGGAGTTCGGCCTCGTCGAGGGTCCAGGCGGTGAGCTCGTCGCGCAGTTCGCGGCCGTCCGGGCCGGTGGGGCCGCCGCGCAGCGGGCGCTGCCAGCGCAGGGTGGGGAGCAGTTCCTCGGCGGTGGCCGGGGTGCCGGGCGGGAGTTCGGCGAGCAGGGCGAGGGTGGCGCGGCGGACGGACGGGGCGAGGGTGCGGTCGAGTTCGGGGCCGAGGGCGGCGCGCGGCTTGCCCCGGCCGTCCGGGGTGCCGGCGAGGGCGGGGACGCGGGTGGCGGCGAGCCAGGCGGTGGCCAGTACGGACCAGCGCTCGGCGGTGTCCAGGTGCAGCCAGGCGTCGTACGCCGGGGTGGGGGCCCAGCGTTCGTCCACCTCGCCGTCGGGGGCCAGCAGCCCCGCGGTGTAGGCGAGTTCGAGCCAGAAGGCGGTCTGCTGCTCGGTGGTCTCCAGGGCCTGGGCGGTGCGCTTGAGGTCGCGGACGCCGAGGCCGCCGGCGCGCAGGGTCAGCGGCGGGGTGAGGCCCCAGCCGTCCAGTAGCTCCTCGACGGTCTTGACCGCGGTGTGCGCCTGGCCGGCCGCGGCGCCGTCCACGGCCCCTGGGTCGCGCGGGGCGGCGGCGGGCACCGGCTCGGGCTGGACCGGTTCGACGGTGCGGTGGGTGCGGCCGCCGCGCAGGTGCAGCGCGAGCTCGCGGGGCAGGACGACGCTGCCGGGGCTGGTGGGCAGCAGCAGGCCGCGGGCGAGCAGCCACTCGACCGGGCTCTGGGCGTCCTCGGCGGTGACCGGGCGGGTGGCGTCCGGGACGGTGCCGGTGGGCGGGCCCCAGACCAGCCGTTCCAGCAGCCGCAGCGCGGCCTCGGGCGCGGTGGCGAGCAGCGCGGCGCAGCGGGTGCGGTCGGTGAGCAGCGCGGTGAGCGCGGCGACGGCGCTGACCGGGTCCGGGGTGGCGGGTTGCCCGGCCGAGGCGAGCAGCTGCTGCAGCCGGGCCGGGGACATGCCGACGGTGGCGTCGGCGAGGGTGGGGCCGAGTCCGGTGCGGCCCGGGTTGGTGGCGGTCGGGGCGAGCGCCTCGCGGACGGCGAGGACCAGCCGCAGCCCGTTGTCCGGGCCCCAGAGCAGCGCCCGGTCGCGCAGGGTGGCGACCGCGCGTGGCAGGGCGGTGGCGACGGCGGCCCGGTCGGCCGGGGTGAGCGGGGTGGCGCCGGGGTGCGGCTTGACCTTCGCCGGGCCGGTCAGCAGGGTGCGGACGGTGCTCAGCGAGGTGCCGTCCGGGGCGGTGGCCAGCGCCTCGGCGACCTGGAGGGTGAAGCGGTCGAGCCGTTCCAGGGCGCGCAGCGCGGAGGCGCGCGAGGAGAGCCGGGCGGACAGCTGGGTGAGGTCCCCGGGGACGGGGTTCAGCAGGTCGGGGCGGGAGCGGAGCAGGGCGGCGAGCGCGTCGTCGGGACGGGAACGCAGCTCCTCGGCGAGGGTGCGCGGGCCGGTGGCGGACCTGCCCCGGCGTTGGGGGCCCTGCTGTGTGGTCATTCGACCTAGGTTAGTCGGGCGAGCGGACGGCGCGGTGTCCCTCGGCCGCCGTACCTCCGGCGCACCGCCGGGGGCGCGGACGGACTCGCGCGGGCGGGGGCGGGGTGGGTAGCGTCACGCCGAGGGCGGTTCGGTGGCGGCCGGTACGGGCGAGGCGGGGTGGTCGGTGTGACGGACGGCGAGTGGTGGCGCAAGAGCGGGCCGTGGAGCGAGCGTTCCGGCGGCGGTTCGGCGGACCGTTCGGACGTCGGCCCGGACGCCGGCCCGGGCGGGGCCGCGTCCGGCGGCGCCCCGGAGGCGCCGTCCGCCCCCGCCCCGGAGCGTGACCCCGACAGCGTGTACGACCCGCCGGCGCCGAGCGCGGCCAGCATCCCGTCGGTGCCGCTGGACCTGCCGGACCTGGCCGCCGTCGAGGAGCGGTCGGACGCGATCCCGCCGCCGACGGTGTCGAGCACCGGCCCGTGGACGATGACGCTCTTCGACTTCTCGGACGGGCCGCGGCCCGCGCCGAAGCCGATCCCCGAGCAGCGCACGGCCGAGGAAGCGGCGGCAGCGGCCGCGCCCGCGGCGGAGCCGGCCAAGCCCGCGGACCTGAGGAAGAAGCCGCGCCGGGGTCTGCTCAGGCCGGCCCCGGCCCCGGCCGCTCCCCCGGTGCCGCCCCAGGCCCCGACCGGGAAGTCCGGGGGCAAGGTCAGGGGGAAGGGCAAGGGCAAGGGCAAGGGCAAGGTGGCGGAGAAGGACGCGTCCGCCCGCAAGCCCTCCCCGCTGATCCTGCTCTCCTGCCTCCTGCTGGTCGGCGGGGCGGTCTCCGGTTTCTTCCCGGCGATGCTGGCCGGCTGGGGCCTCGGGTACCTGTCCCGCCGGATCTCCGAGCTGATGCGCAAGTTCGTGGTCCTCGGCATTCCGCTGATCACGATGAGCGCGACCACCCTCTACTCCATGCAGCGGGCCAAGCAGGGCGGGGGCCAGGGCGGCGGCCTCCAGACGGGCTCGCCGCTGGGCGAGATCAGCTGGTCGTCGGCCCCGACCGTGCTGCGGGTGTCCGCCGTGCTGTCGGCGGCGGTCCTGCTGCTGCTCGCCATGCGCCGCCGCCCGCCGCAGGAGGGCTGAGCCAGGGCCGTACCGGCGGCCCTCCCGGGACGGCCGGGGCCTGAGCCGACGCCGTACTGCTCCGGCTGGGCGTCGGCGGCCGGGTCAGTCGTCGGTGAGGTGGACGAGGCGCCGGCGACCTGACGGGGGCCACCCCGACCGTCATCCGCCTGGTCCGCGCCGCCCTGGGCGGGCCGGGGGACGGGCGGTAGGGGGCGAGGCCCGCGGGCCCCGGTTCAGGGCGAGCGCCTCGACGCCCGAGAGCAGCGGGATGAGCCGGAACCGGCCGTCCCCGTTCCGGGCGAAGGTCGTGAAGCGGTCGTGGTGGCCGCCGTCGCAGTACATGCGCTGGTGCAGGTCCAGGTGCCGGCCCGCGGGGGCGGCGGTGTTGACGGTGCCGGCGACGGCAGTGGGAGCCGGGCCGCCATCGGAGCGGCGCGGCGGGCTGGCACCCCGTGCGGGCAGGGGGTCAACACCCGTACGGGACGGGTGCTTTCCCCGTTCTGCGGGGCTGATGGTGACGCCCGGGATGAAGCTCGACTTCCTGCGCCGCCAGGTGCTCACCTCGCGCAACCTCCGTGGCGGGCCGGTCGTCGACTCGGTGATGGGCGGCCTCAACTACCAGGTGGAGCACCACCTGTTCCCCAGCATGCCGACCCCGGCCCTCGGGCGGGCGGCCCGGATCACCAGGGAGTTCTGCGCCGAGACGGGCGTCCCGTACTACGAGACGGGCCTGTTCCGCTCCTACCGGGAGATCTTCGGTCACCTGCACCGGACGGGTGAGCCGCTCCGCTCAGGCTCGGCCGCGTGAAGGTCCGGCTTTCGCGACGTGACGGCCTGAGGTCCTGAACGCCGTTGTCCCGCACGGGAAGCCGGATCCGCCGGCCTCCCGGGCCGGACCGGTTTCCGGCGGCGCCGCCCGGCCACTCGCGCGTTCGCGCGTCCGCGCCCGTACGATGCCCGAGCGGGGGGTGGGCGGACGCCGGGGGTGGGTGTGGTTCGGTTCTGGCTGAGGTGGGTGCTGGTCGCGGTCCTCGGGGCGGCCGTCGTGTTCGGCAGCTGGGCGGGGTGGCGGCTCTACCGCGACACGGCCATTCCGGCCCCGCCGGACGTCCCGGGCGTGGCGCGGGCCGCGGACACCGCCGAGGCCCGCCGGACGGCCGAGGGGCGGATGGCGGAGCGGATCGACCGGCTGCCCGAACTGCTGCCGTGGGCCCAGGGTTTGGGGCGGTCCACGGTCGACGTGTGCCGGACCGACTACCGCGGCGACCTCTGGATCCGGGGCAAGTGGCTGCCGACGGCCTGCGAGCGGACCGTGAACGTGTACCTGGCCTTCGACGGGGCCGACGTCCGTGCCCGGCTGGCCGATCTGGACGGCTATCTGGACGGCCAGGGCTGGCGGAGCTCGCAGCGGTGGAAGGGCCTGGTCGCGGCCGACGAGTACGACCACCTGCCGCCCGCCGAACCGGCCCCGGAGGAGGCGCAGGAGGCGGCGGCCAGGCCGATCACCCCGTCCGTGGAGTTCGAGGCGGCGACGGACGAGGCGGTGCGGACGGAGCTGGTCGTGAGCGTCGCCCGGCCGCCGGGGCCCGAACGCCTGACCTCCGGCGAGGACTACTGGTACGAGAAGTACGGCAGCCGGCGCTACCGGAACGACGAGGGGCAGCGGTCCGAGTACCTGATCTGGCAGCCCGTGCGGCCGAGCGAGGTCACCAGGGCGGCCGAGGGGCGGTACGTGGTGGTCCTCGGCTTCACCACCAGGTACACGGAGAAGCACGGAACGCCGTAGCCCCCGCCGTGCCCGAGGACGGTCCGCCCCCTCCAGCGCCTGTTCGCCGAGTACGTCGGCGCCTCCCCGAAGTGGGTGCCGCGCCGCGCCCGCCTCCACGAGGCCGCCTCACGCGCCGCCGACGACGGCGAGTCGGACCTGGCCGGGCTCGCCGCCGAGCCGGGCTACGCCGACCCGGCGCACCTGACCAGGACTTCACCGCCGCCGTGGGTGTTGCCCCGGCCCGCTACGCGGGAGCGCGCCGGCCCTAGGCTCCGAGGAAGCGCTGCAGCTCGTCCAGCATGTAGTTGGCGCCCGTGTACCCGATCCCCTGGAACCACAGCTGGTCGTCCACCGGGAACGCCCGGTGCCCCTTGACCGCCCCCAGTGCCTGCCAACCCGGGCTCGCCAGCACCGAGGTGGTGCCCGAGCGTCCCGGATCGCCGTAGGTCGCGTACAGCAGCAGATCGCCGTCGGCCCTGGCGAGCTGGTCCGGCGGGATCTCGAAGTCCGACTGGTCGACGTTCTGCGCGTCCGGCCGGCCCACCTCGGCGTCGGCGAGCACCGTGCCGGGAAAGCTCTGCCGGCCGAACAGCCGGATGCCGCCGCCCTCGACGAACCGCACCAGGCTCACCTTGCGCCCCGACAGCTTGGCCGCCGCCAGCGCCTGCACCACCTGCCCGACGTGCCTCTGGTACGAGCCGGTGAAGGCCGCCGCAGCCGCCTCCCTGCTCAGCGCCTGGGCGTGCAGCTGGAAGTCGGCCTTCCACGGTGCCCCGGTGGTCTGGGTGAGCACGGTCGGGGCGATGTCCCGCAGCTGTTCGTAGCGGTCGCCGTCGCGGGCCTGGTTGGAGAGGATCAGGTCCGGCCGCAGCGCCCGTACGGTCGGCAGGTCGGGTGAGCCCGCCGGGCCGACCAGCCGGATCCCGGCCGTCCGGGAGGCCGGCCAGTACCCGGGATAGCTGGTGTCGCGGGCCGGCAGCGCGGCGCCGACCGGGGTGATGCCGAGGGTCAGCGCCGAGTCGAGCACGTCGGTGTCCAGCACGACCACCCGCATCGGCGCGCCCGGCACCACCACCGGCCCGGTGGCGGCGTTCACCGTCACCGGCGGCAGCGGGGTCCGGGACGGCGGGGTCGGGGACGGCGTGGCGCCGGGGGCGAGGCCGTCCGTGGCCGCCGGGGCCGGGTGGTGGTCGGTGCAGCCGGTGGCCGTCGCGAGCACGGCGGCGCCGAGGCCGGTGAGGAGGGTGCGGCGGGAGATCCGGGGCATCGGCGGTCCTCTGGCGTCGCGGCGGGGTCGGGGCGCCGTCGATTATGTCCGAAATGGCAGCTAAAGTGCCGTTAAGGGCGCCGTCAGGCGGGAGCGCCGTCCGGGGTGAGCGCCGACCACGGGGCGCCCGGCACGACCAGCGGCGTGCCGGTCACCGGGTCCGGCACCACCACCGAGTCCAGCCCGAACACCTCCCGCACCAGCTCGGCCGTCACCACGTCCCCGGGCGCGCCCTGCGCCACCACCCGGCCGTCCCGCATCGCCACCAGGTGGTCCGCGTACCGGGCGGCCTGGTTGAGGTCGTGCAGCACCGCGACGACGGTCCGGCCGCGCTCGACGTTCAGTCGCCGGACCAGGTCCAGTACCTCCACCTGGTGCGCGATGTCCAGGTAGGTGGTCGGCTCGTCCAGCAGCAGGATGTCGGTGCCCTGGGCGAGCGCCATCGCGATCCAGGCGCGCTGGCGCTGGCCGCCGGACAGCTCGTCCATGCTCCGCTCGGCCAGCTCGGCGGTGGAGGTGCGCTCCAGCGCCTCCGCGACCGCCGCCTCGTCCTCCGGCGACCACTGCCGCCACCAGCTCTGGTGCGGCTGGCGGCCGCGCGCGACCAGGTCCGCCACCGAGATGCCCTCGGGGGCGGTCGGCGACTGCGGCAGCAGGCCGAGCCGCTGGGCGATCCGCTTGGTCGGGATCCGCGCCAGCTCCTCGCCGTCCAGCAGCACGGCGCCCCGGACCGGCTTCAGCAGCCGGCCGAGGGCCCGCAGCAGGGTCGACTTGCCGCAGGCGTTCGGGCCGACGATCACCGTCACCCGCCCGTCCGGGACGCTCACGTCCAGGCCCTCGACGACCGTGCGCGCCTCGTAGGCCAGGGTGAGGCCCCTGGCCTCCAGACGGTGATCGGACATCAGGAACCTCCACGGCGGGATCGGATCAGCAGCCACATCAGGTACGGCGCGCCGACCAGGCCGGTCACCACGCCCACCGGCAGCTCCGTCGGGGCCAGCAGCCGCCGGGCGATGAGGTCGGCGAGGACCACCACCAGCGCACCGGTCAGCGCCGAGCAGAACAGCGGGACCTGCGCCGAGCGGGCCAGCCGCAGCGCGATCTGCGGGGCCATCAGCGCGACGAAGTCCACCGGCCCTGCGGCCCCGGCCGCGCACGAGGCCAGCACGATGCCCAGCAGGGCCATGCCGAGGCGGATCCGGTCCAGGCGCAGGCCGAGCCCGACGGCGGTGGCGTCGTCGAAGGAGATCGACCGCTGGGCGCGGGCGGCCCACAGCGCGACCGGCAGGGCCGCGAGCAGCACCCAGGCGAGCCGGTCGGCCTGGTCGTAGCCGGCGCCGTTCAGGCTGCCGGTCATCCAGACCTTGGCGGCCTGGGCCTGGAAGCCGTCGCCCTTGGTGAGGAAGACGGAGGTCAGGGAGGACAGCGCGACGCTGACGCCGATGCCGATCAGCACGAAGCGCTGGGCGTGCAGTCCGCGCCGCCAGGCCAGCGCGTACACCAGCAGCCCGGCCACCAGACCGCCGGCCACCGCCGCGTACGGGGCCTGGCCGGTCGAGCCGACCACGCCGTACGCCGTCAGGCCGACCACGGTCGCGGTGGCGCCCCAGGTCACGCCCACCACGTCGGGGCTGGCCAGGGGATTGCGGGCGACGGTCTGGATCAGCGCCCCGGCCAGCCCGAGCGCCAGGCCGACCAGCAGCCCGACCACCACCCGGGGCAACCGGAACTCGCCGACCACCAGCTCGTGCGGGCTCGGCTGCCCGAGCACCACCTTGACCACCTCGCCCGGCGCCACCGTGGACTCGCCCAGGCAGAGCGAGGCCACCGCGGTCGCCGTCAGCGCCACCAGCAGCCCGACGGCGACGGCCACCGAGCGCCGGTGCACCAGGAACGACACCCGCCCGGCCCGGACGGCCGAGTAGCCGCGCAGCGACACCGACGTCATGCCGCCACCACCTTCCTGCGGCGGACCAGGGCCACCAGCACCGGGACGCCGACGAGGGCCGTCATCACGCCCGCCGGGACCTCGGACGGCGGGAACAGGACCCGGCCGAGGGTGTCGGCGAGCAGCAGCAGTGCCGGGCCGAGGACGGCGGAGAAGGCGAGGATCCAGCGGTGGTCGGCGCCGGCCACCGCGCGGGCCGCGTGCGGGACGGCGAGGCCGACGAAGGCGATCGGGCCGGCCGCCGCGACCGCCGAGCCGGTCAGGACGGTCGCGCCGAGCGCGCCGACGGCCCGGACCAGGCCGGTCCTGGCGCCCAGCCCCTTGGCGGTGTCGTCGCCGAGCGCCAGCGCGTCCAGCCCGCGCGCCACCGCGACCACCAGCACCGTGCCGACGGCCAGGAACGGCAGCAGCTGCCAGGCCACGTCCGAGGTCCGCCCGGAGAGCGAGCCGACGTGCCAGAAGCGGAACTGGTCCATGGTGGCCGAGTCGGTGGTCAGCACCAGGGTGTTGAGCGAGGCGATGAAGGCGGACGCGGCCGAGCCGGCCAGCGCCAGCTTGATCGGCGTGGCCCCGCCCCGGCCGCGCCCGGCGAGCCCGTACACCAGCACGGTGGCGATCACCGCGCCCGCGAAGCCGAACCAGACGTACCCCGTGAGGGTGGAGACGCCGAAGCCGGAGATGGCGACCACCACACCGGCCGCCGCCCCCTGGGAGACGCCGAGGATGCCGGGGTCGGCGATCGGATTGCGGGTCAGGCCCTGCATGACGGCCCCGGCCAGGCCGAGCGCCGCGCCGACGGCCAGCCCGACGACCGTGCGCGGCACCCGCAGCTCGCGGACCACCACGGCGTCGGCGGTGTCGCCGCCGTGCAGCAGGGCGTCCAGCGTGCCGCCGAACGGGATGGTCCGGCTGCCGACCGCCAGGCTGAGCAGCACCGCGGCGGCCAGGACGGCGAGTGCGGCGGCGAGCCAGAGTATTCGGCGCCGCGGCGCGCGGTACGGCGCGCGGGGCGCACCGGGCGGTGCGCTGGTGTCGGTCATGGGCCCTCTCCGCAGACAACTCAGGTAAACCTAAGTTCCCCCGTGAAGCCCGGGCAAATTGCCTCGTGGCCCATGGCCCCCGTTGGGTAGCCTGACGGCATGCCCGCGACCTCACCCGCTCCGCTCACCGTCGGCTTCGACCTCGACATGACGCTGCTGGACACCCGGCCGGGTATCCGCGCCACCTACCTGGCGCTCTCCGCCGAGACCGGCACCCACATCGACGCCGACCTGGCGGTCACCCGGCTCGGCCCGCCGCTGCTGGACGAGATGCGCAACTGGTTCCCGGAGGGCGAGGTGGAGCGGGCCGTCGACCGCTACCGCGAGCTCTACCGGGACCACGCCTTCGCGCCGACCGTGGCCCTGCCCGGCGCGCACGCCGCCGTCGAGGCGGTCCGCGCCCACGGCGGCCGGGTCGCGGTGATCACCGGCAAGTACGAGCCGAACGCCCGCCTCCACCTGGAGCACGCCGGGCTGGCCGCGGACACCGTGATCGGCGACCTCTGGGCGGAGACCAAGGGTGTGGCGCTGCGCGAGCACGGCGCGAGCGTCTACGTCGGCGACCACCTCGGCGACATCAGGGGCGCCCGGTTCGCGGACGCCCTCGCGGTCTGCGTGCCCACCGGCCCGTACAGCGCGCGGGAGCTGCGCGAGGCGGGGGCGGACGTGGTGCTGGCGGACCTCACCGGCTTCCCGGACTGGCTCGCAGGCCACCTGGCCGAGCGGGGCTAGCGCGCGGGCCCGCGGCGGCCTCGGCGGCCGTCAGGATCCGACGGGCCCGGTCCGGCGGCGCTGGGCCCGGGCGTTCAGCAGCAGCCCGGTCAGCGCGGCCAGGAAGCCGGCCGGCATCAGCATGCTCAGCCAGTACGCGGCCGTCGGCAGCGGCGTCAGGTGCAGGAACAGCGGGACGAAGGTGACCAGGGTGGCGAGTGCCCCGAGGCCGAAGACGATCGCCCCGGCCTTGACGTACACGTCACCGGGGTCGGCGCTCTGGCTGCTCACGTCTGCTCACTCCTCCGGGCCGGTCGGGACTTCTCCCAGTCTGGCAGAGCGGCCTGCGGGCGGGCCCACCGGAGCGGGTCGGTCACGTTGCGCAGTTTCCCGGCAGCTGAACGTTTTGATCCCTGTTGAGCGGGGGTATGCACGGGGTGCCGAGGGGCGCTACAGGTGCGCCCCGCGTCCTCAGACCCGGGGGTGTGAGCCGATGGACCGCGCGGAGCCGCGCCACGGCCGTGCCGGCGCCGGGTTGCCCGTGACCGCGAGATCCCGTTCCCGCCGCCCCGACCGGGCCTCGGAACGCGCATCCCTCGCGGAACGCGGATGAGGCAGTGACGGACGGTTAGTCTGCTCCTGACCGCGTGCCGACCACGAGCGCCCACGGGCGCCGGAGCGGGGTCGGTCGCCTTTCCCCACCACCCAGTGATCCCCGGCCAGGGCCGGGATCCCTCACACCCATTCGAGGACTGTTCGAGATGCCCACCGGCCAGGTCAAGTGGTTCAACGAGACGAAGGGCTTCGGCTTCCTGTCGCGCGACGACGGCGGCGACGTCTTCGTCCACACCAAGGCGCTGCCCGCCGGTGTCACGTCGCTGAAGCCGGGTCAGCGGGTCGAGTTCGGCGTGGTCGCCGGCCACCGCGGGGACCAGGCGATGGCCGTGCAGCTGCTGGACGCGCTGCCCTCGGTGGCCGCCGCCCAGCGCCGCAGCGCCGACGACATGGCACCGATCGTCCAGGACCTGATCACCACGCTGGACGCGGTGCTGCCCGGCCTGCAGCGCGGGCGCTACCCCGCCAAGCCGACCGGCCAGAAGCTGGCCGGCCTGCTGCGCGCGGTGGCCGACCAGTTCGACGTCTGACCGACGGGCACGTGGGAACGCGAGCCGGCTAGAACGCGAGCGCACCCGGGTCGAGCGGGGGCACCAGCCCCTCCGCCGCGGCCCGGGTGAGCAGCGCGTGGACGGCCGCGTAGCCCTCCTCGCCGAGGTCCTCGGAGAACTCGGTGACGTACAGTCCGATGTGCTGCTCGGCGACGGCCAGGTCCATCTCCTGGGCGTGCGCCAGCACGTACTCGCGGCTCGCCGCCGGGTCCGCCCAGGCCTGCCGGACGGAGGCGCGGATCGCGTCGGAGATCTCCCGCAGCCGCTCGGCGCCGAGCGAGCGCCTGGCGACGATCGCGCCCAGCGGGATCGGCAGGCCGGTCTCCTGCTCCCAGGCCTCGCCCATGTCGGCCAGGCTGTGCAGGCCGTACTGCCGGTACGTGAAGCGGGCCTCGTGGATCACCAGGCCGGCGTCCACCCGGCCGTCCCGGACGGCGGGCATGATCTCGTGGAACGGCAGGACGACGATCTCGCCGAAGCCGCCCGGCACCGCCCGGGCCGCCCAGAGCCGGAACAGCAGGTAGGCGGTGGAGCGCTCGGAGGGCACCGCGACGGTCTTCCCGGCGAGGTCGGCGGGGGAGCCCACACCCGGCAGGGTGAGCACCAGCGGGCCGCAGCCGCGGCCCAGCGCGCCGCCGCAGGGCAGCAGGGCGTACTCGTCCAGGACCCAGGGCAGCGCGCCGTAGCTGATCTTCAGCACGTCCAGCTCGCCGCGTTCGGCCTGGCCGTTGGTGACGTCGATGTCGGCGAAGGTCACCTCGGGGGCGTCCACCCCGGGCACCAGGCCGTGCGCCCAGGCGTGGAAGACGAAGGTGTCGTTCGGGCAGGGCGAGTACGCGATGCTCAGCCGTTCAGCCACGGCCGGCCTCCTCAATCGGTTGGTGCCGCGCGGCCGGTTCGTGCGCCGCGGCCAGTTCCCGGACGGGCAGCGCGGCGAAGGCCCGTTCCAGGGCGGCCAGCGCCTCGCCGATCCGCCAGGCGGACCGGTCGCGCGGGCCCACCGGGTTGGACACGGTGCGCAGTTCGAGGGCGGGCACGCCGTACCGGGCGGCGGCCTCGGCCACGCCGAAGCCCTCCATCGCCTCGGCGGCGGCGCCCGGGTGGCGGGCCGCCAGCTCGGCGGCCCGCTCGGCGCTGCCGGTGACGGTGGAGACGGTCAGCACCGGGCCGACGGCGAGACCGGGGCCCAGCGCCCGCGCGACCAGGGCGACGGCGGCCGGGGCAGGGGTGTGCCGGACGGTGCCGAAGCCCAGTTCGGTGACGTCGGCGAAGCCGTCGGGGGTCTGGGCGCCGAGGTCCGCGGCCACGATCGCGTCGGCCAGCACGGTGGCGCCGACCGGGGCGAGCGGGGCGAAGCCGCCGGCGATCCCGGCCGAGACGGCCAGGGCGTACGGGTGGGCCGCCAGCGCGGCGGCGGCGCCGGCCGCGGCGGCGGCCGGGCCGACCCCGGCGGCCAGCACGTCCACCGGCACCCGCTCGGCCCGGTGCAGCGTGCCGCCGGGCAGCGGCAGCACGGCGGACCCGCCGCGCAGGCCGCGGAGCACGGCCTCGGCCTCGGCGGCCACCGCGACGACGACGAGCAGCCGGGCCCGTGCGGGGCCCGACTGCTCGCCCTGGCCGTCGGTGACGGCGTGCGCGGTCATCGCAGGACCGTCAGCTGCCCTGGGTGTTCAGCTGGAAGTACCAGACGGCGACCGGGTTGTCCGAGTTCTTGTCGCCCTCGACCACGGTGACCAGGGTCTTGCCGCTGGCGTTCAGCACCTTGTTCGCCTGCTGGGAACCCGACCAGGTCGGGCCCTTGGCGTACGAGAACAGGCTGAAGCGCCCGCCCTGGCCGGTCGAGCCGCCGTTGGTGAAGGCCCACCAGCCGGTCTCGGCCACGTTCGGGGAGACCCCGACGCCGACCCGGTCGCTGCCCACCACGTCCCTGGTGGGCAGCGTGCCGTTCTTCAGGGCCTCGGTGGCCTTGTCCTGGCACTTCTCCTGGAGGTCCTCGGTGATCGGGCTGCCGCCGTTCCAGCACAGCGGGTCCGCGACGATCGAGGAGTTGCCGACCGTGAGGGTGGCACGGTGGGAGCTGTGCTCGGTCTGGCCGGCGGCGATGGCGACGGAGGTGCCCACCGTGGCGGCGCCGACCACGACGACGGCGCCGAGGGCGGCGATGGCACGGGAATTGAGGCTCATGCGTCAGAATCTACCGGGCCTGGCCGATCACGCGACGCGGGGGTCGGCACCGCGTGTTGTCACCAGGCCCCGGTCAGGCCACCCGGGGCGCCGCCGGGTGCCGCCGCAGGCCCACCCGGAACAGCGAGTGCAGCGTCCACAGCAGCACCACGCCGACCACCCCGGCGGCGATCGACAGGCCCAGCTTCCCGTTCAGCGGCAGCAGGATGCCGACCGCGCCGCCGGCCACCCAGCACAGCTGCATCAGGGTCTCCGAACGGGCGAACGCCGAGGTCCGCACCGCCTCCGGGACGTCCCGCTGGATCAGCGCGTCCAGCGCCAGCTTGCCCAGTGACGCCGCCATCCCGGCGGTCCCGGCGACCAGAACCACCGTCACCACGCCGTACCAGAGCGCGGCCGCCGCCGTGACGCAGGTCGCCAGCAGCAGCATCGCGGTGACCGTCGCCTCCGGGCCCCGGGTGCGCAGCCAGGAGCCGAGCACCGAGCCCAGCGCGTTGCCCGTCCCGGCCGCCAGCGCCACCAGGCCCAGCGCCGCGGTCGGCCGCAGCCCGCCGACCGGCTCCTCCCGCAGCAGGAAGGCCAGGAACATCACCAGGAAGCCGACCAGCCACTTCATCGCCGACATCGCCCGCAGCGCCAGGATCACCGAGGGGCCGACGGTGCGCAGCGAGGCCTTGACCGGCGGCGGCCTGTGGTGGATCAGGTGCGAGCCCTCGCCGTGCACCTCGGCGTGCAGGACGGCGCGCTGCTCGCCCTTGGCCGAGTCCACCGCGGGCGGCAGGTGGAAGGCCATCAGGGTGCCGATCACGAACACCAGGAAGGCCCCGCGCAGCGGCCAGCCGGGCCCGAGCAGGTGCAGCAGCCCGCCGACCGCGGCCGCCACGCCGGTGGCCAGCAGCCCGGCCAGGGTGACCCGGGAGTTCGCCTTGACCAGGGACAGCCGGCTCGGCAGCAGCCGGGGCACCACCACGCTGCGCACCACGCCGTACGCCTTGGACGCGACCAGCACGCCGAGCGCCTCCGGGTAGAGCGCGATGCCGCCGCCGGCGATCACCGCGGCCATCGTCCAGGCCAGCACGGCCCGGGCCAGCATGGCCGTCGCCATGGCCGCCCGGCGGCCGTGCGGCAGCCGGTCCAGCAGCGGGCCGACCACCGGGGCCAGCAGCGCGAACGGGGCCATCGTGATCAACAGGTAGAGCGCGACCCGGCCGCGGGCCTCGCCGGTGGGCACCGAGAAGAAGATGGTGGACGCCAGGGCGACGGTGATCAGCATGTCGCCGAAGGAGTTGAGCGCGTGCAGCTCGATCAGCTTCGCGAGGCCGGACTCGCCCGCGCCCTCGGCGGCGGTGGCCCGGCGGATCCGGCGGCCGGTGCCGTGCACCACCTTGCCGGTGCGGGAGCCGGCGGCGGAGGCGGTGCGGACCAGGAAGTGCCGACGGGGCTCGGGGGTCTCCGGCTCCTCCGGTTCCGCCGGTTCCGCCGACGGGTCCGCCGGGGCCAGGTCGAGGGCGGCGGGGGTGTCGGGGGCCCCGGCCGCGGACCGGTCCGCGGATCCGGCGGACGCCTCGGCGCAGTCCGCCGGCGGCGGTTCGCCCGCGCCGGGGACCGGAGGCTGCTGCCGCGGCACGGCGTCCGTCTGGTCGGGGCTGCCGGCCTGCGGGACGCGCAGTACGTGCTGCGGCGGTTCGGGGTCCGCCACAAGCCCATCCTGCCCCAGAATCGCCGAGCCGACGCGGGACCGGGCTCCGCTCGGCGCGGCCCCGGAACGGCCGTGTCCGCCCCGGACTGTGCCGGGGCACCGACCGGCGGGTAGCCTGCCCAGGGTCGACCCGCCGGAGCGCCGGGGCGCCGGTAGGCCGGTCGAGCGGCGCGGCCGGTACCCGAGGGGGCTCCCGGTCGCGCAGAATGGACGTGGGACACCAAGCCGCGACGGAACAGGCAACACGCCGTGGGCGACAGAAGAACTGGGAGAGAATCGACGCCGTGAGTGCTGCGATGCGAAGCCGTACCCCCGACCGGCTCTGTGCCGAGGCCGTCGAACTCGCCCGCCAGGCCGCCGAGGAGGCCGTCGGTGCGGAGGCCGTCGGGCCGCACCTGGGTGTCCAGGCGGACGCCGACCGCGTCGTCACCCACACCTTCGAGTGCCTTGACGCGGCCTACCGCGGCTGGCACTGGGCGGTCACCGTCGCGCGTGCGCCGCGCGCCAAGAACGTCACCCTGGACGAGGTCGTGCTGCTGCCCGGCGACGACGCGGTGCTCGCCCCGGAGTGGGTGCCGTGGAGCGACCGGCTGCGCCCCGGCGACATGGGCCCGGGCGACCTGCTGCCCACCGGCGCCGACGACCTGCGGCTGGAGCCCGGCTGGACGGGCGAGGACGAGCCCGCGCCGAACTCCGCGGTCGCCCTGGCGGACGACGAGGACATGGTCGTCACCGACCCGCACGTCGAGCCCGCCCCGGCCCGCGCCCGGATCAACGCCGTCGCCGAGGAGCTGGGCCTGGGCCGCAGCCGGGTGCTCTCCCGGCTCGGGCTGCACCTGGCCGCCGAGCGCTGGGAGAAGTCCCACGGCCCGCAGACCGCGATGGCGCAGGCCGCCCCGGCCTCGTGCGCGAGCTGCGGCTTCCTGATCCCGATCGGCGGCTCGCTCGGGCAGGCCTTCGGCGTGTGCGGCAACGAGTTCGGCCCGGCCGACGGCCAGATCGTCTCCTTCGCGTACGGCTGCGGCGGGCACTCCGAGGCGGCCGTGATCCCGGCCCCGCCGGCGCCGTCCGAGCTGATCCTGGACGAGCTGGTGGTCGAGCCGCTGCCGCTGCACCCCGACCGCACCTCCGGCTCCGTCGAGCCCGACGCCCCCGCCGAGGAGCTCGGCCACTCCTGAGCCCCGTGCCCTCCGCTGCGGCCCGCCCGGTCACCGACCGGCGCGGGCCGCGGTGCTTTCCGGGCGGCGGGAGGGCCACCGGGGCCGCCGGCGGCGGGGGAGCAGTCAGTCCGGGGCCGCCGGCGGCGGGGCGCGTGGTCGGGAGCAGTCAGTGGGGCAGGGAAGAATGCCCTACGACGAACAGGGCAGCGGAAGGCGGCAGGTCCAGTGGAACCTCGGATCATCGGCAGCGGCACGGACGAGCACCTCGCGGACCCCTTCGGCAGCGCCGCGCTGCGTCGACGGGTGCTGGCCGCCTGGGCCGCCTCGCCGGCCCGGTTCCGGGAGGACGCCAACGCCGAGGAGGAACTGGCGCTCGGCGGCTACCGGGACCGCCTGGTGGTCGAATTGGCGCAGAACGCGGCCGACGCCGCGGTCCGGGCCGGCCAGGGCCCCGGCCGGCTGCGGCTGACCCTCGCCGACGGCGTGCTCGCCGCCGCCAACACCGGCGCCCCGCTGGACGCGGCCGCCGTCGAGTCGCTGTCCACCCTGCGCGCCTCCTCCAAGCGTGGCGAGGAGCCCGCCGTCGGCCGGTTCGGGGTCGGCTTCGCGGCCGTCCTCGCCGTGACCGACGAGCCCGCCGTGCTGAGCGCCACCGGCGGGGTGCGCTGGTCGCTCGGCGAGGCCCGGGCGCTGGTCGGGGCCCAGCCCGAGCTGGCCGACGAGCTGCGCCGCCGGGACGGCCACGTGCCGCTGCTGCGGCTGCCGTTCGCGGCCGAGGGGCCGGCCCCGGCGGGCTACGACACGGTGGTGGTGCTGCCGCTGCGGGACGCCGCCGCCGAGGACCTGACCCGCCGTCTGCTGGCCGGGATCGACGACGCGCTGCTGCTCACCCTGCCCGGCCTGCGCGAGGTCGTGGTGGAGACCCCGGACGGCACCCGCACGCTCACCCGGGAGGCCGCCGAGGCCCGCCCGGACGGGGTCACCGAGGTCACCGTCACCGACGACGCGGGCGGTCGGCCGCGACGGACGCTCTGGCAGACCGTCGGCGCCTCCGGCACGCTCGCGGCCGAGCTGCTGCTCGACCGGCCCACCGAGGAACGCTCCCGCCCGTACTGGACGGTGACCTGGGCCGTCCCGGTCGGCCCGGACGGCGCCCCGCAGCGGCCGGCGATCGCCTCCGTGCTGCACGCGCCGACCCCCAGCGACGAGCCGGTCGGCCTGCCCGCGCTGCTGATCGCCTCCTACCCGCTGGACTCCACCCGCCGGCACGTCGCGCCCGGCCCGCTGGCCGACTTCCTCACCGAGCGTGCCGCCGACAGCTACGCCGAGCTGCTGCGCGCCCGCGGCGCCGACCTCGGCTCGCTCGGCCTCGTCCCGGCCCCGCTCGGCCAGGGCGCGCTGGACAACGCGCTGCGCGCCGCGGTGCTCTCCCGGCTGCCGGGCACGCCGTTCCTGCCGCACCCGGCGCCGGTCGAGGAGGGCACTCCCGCGCTGCGGCCCCGGGACGCGACGCTGCTGGAGGGCGCGGACGGCTCGGTGGTCGAGGCGCTCTCGCCGATCTTCCCCGGGCTGCTGCCGGCCGGCCTTGAGCGCCGCACCGAGCTGCGGGTGCTGAACGTGCGCCGGGTGCCGCTGGCCGAGGTGGTGGACCAGCTCGGCGGCCTGGACCGCGAGCCCGCGTGGTGGCGCAACCTGTACGCGGCGCTCGGCGCGGCCGACCCGGAGGCGCTCGGCGCGCTGCCCGTCCCGCTGGCCGACGGGCGGACGGTCACCGGGCCGCGGCGCGTCCTGCTGCCCTCCGAGGACGCCGACTGGGCGGCCTTCCCCGGCTACCCCGAGTCGCTGGCGGGCGCGCTGGCCGCGCTGGACCTGCGCCTGGCCCACCCCGAGGCCGCCCACCCGCTGCTGGCCAAGCTCGGCGCCGGCACCGCCACCCCGGCCGGGGTGCTGGACACCCCCGAGGTGCGGGCCGCCGTCGCCCGTTCCTACGAGCTGGCCGAGGACGACCTGGACGCGGCGCTCGAACTCGCCGACGCCGTCCTGGCGTTGGTGAAGGCCGCCGCCCCGGAGCCGGGCGCCCACCCGTGGCTGGCCCGGCTGGCGCTGCTCGACGACGAGGGCGAGCCCGCCCGGGCCGGTGAACTCGTGCTGCCCGGAAGCCCGTTCGCCGCGCTCGCCCGCGAGGAGGACGCCGGCTGGGTGGACGACGAGCTGCTGGAGCGCTGGGGCCCGGAGGTGCTCGCCGCCGTCGGCGTGCTGGCCGACTTCGTGCTGGTGCGCGCCGAGGACGTGGTGCTCGACCCGGACGACCTGGAGCGGCTCGACCCGACCGCGCCCGCCGACCGCGCGGCCGGCGGCCACCCCACCGGCCTGCTGGACGAGGCCCCGGACGGGCTCGCCGAGTGGGCCGAGGACGCGCTGGAGGCCCTGCAGGCCGACGAGGCGATCGGCGTCCCGCCGGTGGCCGCCGAGCTGCTCGCCGTGCGCGACCTCGATCTGATCGACGACGACGCCTGGCCCCAGGCGCTCGCCGCGCTGGCCCGCCCGCCGTACCGGGACGCCGTGGTCGGCCCGGTGCGCACGCTGCTGCCGGACGGCTCGTACGCCGACCTGCCGCCGTACACCGCGTGGTGGCTGCGCGACCACCCGGTGCTGGCGGGCCGCGAGCCGGCCGGCCTGCGCGCCGCCGGGGCGGACCCGCTGCTGCGCGGCCTGTACGACGAGGCCCGCACCACCCTGGACGAGCAGTTCCTGCACGCGCTCGGGGTGCGCACCACGCTGGCCGCGCTGCTCGCCGAGCCGCACGGTCCTGACGAGGTGCTGGACCGGATGACCGACCCGGAGGCCGAGGTCGGCCACCGCCAGCTGCACGGCATCCACACCGCGCTGGCCCGGGTGGACCGCGACCGGATCGAGCCGCTGGACGTGGTGCGGGCGCTGCCGCCGCTGGACCCGGAGACCGGGCGCCGGCCGGCCCACACCGTGGTGGTGGACGCCGCCGAGGCGGTCGTCGCCGACGCCCCCGACCTGGTCCAGCTGCTGCACCCGTACCCGCTGTTGCCGGTCGCCCCGGCGCTGGCCGCCGACCTCGCCGAGCGGCTGCAGGTGTCGCTGGCCAGTGAGGTGGCGGGCGGCCGGGTGCTGTCCGAGGGCGTGCTGCACCGGGTGCCGTCGGTGGTGCGGGAGCTGCTGCCCGGCTGCCCGGTGGCGTACGAGGAGCACGAGGAGCTGCTGGTCGTCGGGCCGGACGGCGGCGAGGCGGCGGTGGACTGGCGCTGGGACACCGGGGCGCAGGCCCCGGAGCCGCCGTACGACCCGGAGCTGGCCGAGGCCGGCGACGAGGACGACGAGTTCGACGTCCCGCCGGTGCCCGGGCTGCTGCACGCGGCCACCCCGGAGGGCCTCGCCGCCGGGCTGGCCTGGTCGGTCGGGCAGTGGCACCGCCGCTTCGAGGTGCTGGCCGCCCTCAGCGAGCCGGACCGCGCCTACGAGCTCTCGGCCGCCCGGGACTTCGAGGGCTGAGCCGCGCCCCGTGGGCCCGCCCCGGGCGGCGGGCCCACGGGAGGGTCACTCCATGCCGCGGCGCTTCATGACGCGCCAGGCGATCTCCAGGGCGATGCCGCAGACCACCGCGATGGCGACGCCCGTCAGCGGGTCGCGGAAGCCGACCAGCGAGAGGTCGAAGAAGGTCTTCAGCGGGGGCACCACCAGCACCAGCGCGAAGGCGCCGCACATGCTGCCGATCAGCAGCAGGCGCCACCAGTTGTACGGGCGGGCGACGATGGCGAGGACCCAGATGGCGATCAGGAAGAGCGTCAGGGTGGCCACGCTGGTGTCGGCCTTGAGGTCGGTCGCGTGGTCGGCGCGGGCGAGCGTGTAGGCGACGAAGGTGCCGGTGCCGGCGATGACGCCGCCGGGGACCGCCAGCCGCAGCACCCGCTTCACGAAGCCGGTGCGGGCCCGCTCGTTGTTGGGGGCGAGCGCGAGGAAGAACGCCGGGATGCCGATGGTCAGCGAGGACAGCACGGTGGAGTGCCGGGGCAGGAACGGGTACGGCGAATGGGTGAAGATCACCAGGAGGGCCAGCAGGACCGAGTAGACGGTCTTCACCAGGAAGAGTGAAGCGACCCGCTCGATGTTGCCGATGACCCGGCGGCCCTCGGCCACCACGGACGGCAGCGAGGCGAAGGAGTCGTTCAGCAGCACGATCTGGGCGACCGCCTTGGTGGCGTCCGAGCCGGTGCCCATCGCCACGCCGATGTCGGCGTCCTTGAGCGCGAGCACGTCGTTGACGCCGTCGCCGGTCATCGCCACGGTGTGGCCGCGGGACTGCAGGGCCCCGACCAGCTGGCGCTTCTGCTGGGGGGTGACCCGGCCGAAGACGCTGGTCCGGTCGGCGGTCTCGGCGAGTTCCTCCGGGTCGGCGGGCAGGGTGCGGGCGTCCAGCGGGTGGTCGGCGCCGGGCAGGCCCAGGTGGCCGGCCACCGCGCCGACCGAGACCGCCGCGTCGCCGGAGATGACCTTGGCCCGGACCCGCTGGCCCTCGAAGTAGCGCAGGGTCTCGGCGGCGTCCGAGCGCAGCCGCTGCTGGAGCACCACCAGGGCGAGCGGGGTGAGGTCGGCCGCCGGGTCGGGGGCGTCCAGCGGGACGGCGGTGCGGCCGAGCAGCAGCACCCGCAGGCCGCGGGCGCCCAGTTCGTCCACCTCGGCCAGGGCCGGGTGCCCGGCGGGCAGCAGCACGTCGGGCGCGCCGAGCAGCCAGCTGGCCTCGCCGCCCTGCGGCTCCAGCAGTTGCACCCCGCTCCACTTGCGGGCGGAGGAGAAGGGCATGGCCTCGATCACCCGCCAGCCGTCGCGGCCAGAGGAGGCGCCGCCGTCGCCGCGCCCGTACGCGTCGATGACCGCCTGCATGGACGGGTTGGGGCGGGCGTCGGCGCCGGCCATCACGGCCAGCGCGTGCTGGACGGTCTCCGGGGCGACGGCGGCGGGCTCCCCGTTCGAGAGCACCCGCAGGTCGATCACGTCCATGCCGCCCTCGGTGAGGGTGCCGGTCTTGTCCAGGCAGACGGTGTCCACCCGGGCCAGGCCCTCGATCGCCGGGAGCTCCTGGACCAGGCACTGCTTGCGGCCGAGCCGGACCACGCCGATCGCGAAGGCGACCGAGGTCAGCAGCACCAGGCCCTCGGGGACCATCGGCACGATGCCGGCCACCATGCGCCGGACGGCCTCCTGCCAGTCCCGGCCCTCGACGGCCAGCTGGCTGATGATCAGACCGAGGGCGGTGGGGATCAGCAGGTAGGTGATGATCCGCAGGATGCTGTCGATGCCGGTGCGCAGCTCCGACTTCACCAGGGTGAACTTGCTGGCCTCCTCGGCGAGCTGGGCCGCGTAGGCCTCGCGGCCGACCTTGGTGGCGGTGAACGCGCCGGCGCCGGCCACCACGAAGCTGCCGGACATCACGTGGTCGCCGGGCTGCTTGAGGACCGGGTCGGGCTCGCCGGTCAGCAGCGACTCGTCGATCTCCAGGCCGTCCGCCTCGGCGACCTCGCCGTCCACGATCACCTTGTCGCCGATGCCGAGCAGCACGGTGTCGTCGAGGACGATCTCGGAGACGCCGATCTGCTGGACGGCGCCGTCCCGGCGGACCTGCGGGCGGGCCTCGCCGATCAGGGCCAGGCTGTCCAGGGTCTTCTTGGCGCGCAGCTCCTGGATGATGCCGATCGCCGTGTTGGCCACGATGACCAGGCCGAACAGGCCGTCCTGGAGCGGACCGACGATCAGGATGATGCCGAACATCACGCCGATGATGGCGTTGAAGCGGGTGAAGACGTTGGCCCGGACGATCTCCTTGGTGGACCGGCTGGACCGTACGGGGACGTCGTTGACCTGGCCCTTCGCGACCCGCTCGGCCACCTCGGCGGCGGTCAGGCCGCCGCGCCGGCCGGGCAGCAGGCCGAGGGGGTGTGCTCCGTCCGGTCGGTCCCGGTCGGTCGGCCGCTCTTCCGCTGGCTGGTCAGGCTGCGTCATGGCACCGACTCTACGGGCGCCCTATGCCCGATGCGTGCTACTAAAGGACTATTCAGTCCGACCGGGTGGCCGGGTTCTGGCCGTTGTCCTCGGCCGTGTGTTCGGCCGTCTGCGCGGCCGCCTCGGCGGCGCGGCCGCGGGCGATCGCGTCCCGTCGGGCGCGGCAGTACCAGAGGCCGATCAGGCCGAGCAGGCCGCCGGAGAGGCAGATCCAGGGCCAGGTGCCGTGGCCGTGCGCGGAGAGGGTGCCCTGGAAGGGGAGCAGGGCGAGGAAGGCGACGAACCACAGCACCGTGCCGCCGCCGACGATGGCGACGTCGTTGGCCTCCAGCGGAGGGGGCGAGGGGTGCAGTGGCGTCTTGGGCATGGGGCCTAGCGTACGGTGCGGCGGGCGGCGGTGCGGGCCCCTCGGCCCCATGCGAGCTCTACGCGCGAAGATAGCGCGTGTGCGATCCGGAAACCATACTTAAAGATCTGCGCCCGGCCACCGTCGCCCCGGGCGTCCACTCCCTCTCCTCAGCTCCCCCACAGAGGACGCACGCACATGCCTGTGGTCCAGCCGACCACCGAGTCGCCCGAACCCGCCGACGCCGCGCCGAAGCCCCCCACGAGCGCCGTCGACCGCTTCTTCCGGATCAGCGAGCGGGGTTCCACCCTGCCGCGCGAGATCCGCGGTGGTGTCGCCACCTTCTTCACCATGGCGTACATCCTGGTGCTGAACCCGATCATCCTGGCCAGCGGCACCGACGTCACCGGGGCCCACCTGGACAGCGGCCAGCTGGTCACCGCGACCGCCCTGACCGCGGCTCTGACCACCCTGCTGATGGGGGTCATCGGCAACGTGCCGATCGGCCTGGCCGCCGGCCTCGGCGTCAACACGATCGTGGCGCTCCAGCTCGCCCCCAAGATGACCTGGCCGGACGCCATGGGCATGGTCGTGCTGGCCGGTTTCGCGATCATGCTGCTGGTCGCCACGGGTCTGCGCGAGCGGGTCATGAACGCCGTGCCGCTCGGTCTGCGCAAGGCGATCGCGATCGGCATCGGCCTGTTCATCAGCCTGGTCGGCCTGGTCGACTCCGGCTTCGTCAGCCGCATCCCGGACGCCGCCCACACCACGGTCCCGCTCCAGCTCGGCGGCAACGGGCACCTGCTCGGCTTCCCGGTGCTGATCTTCGTGGTCGGCCTGCTGCTGACCCTGATCCTGCTGATCCGCAAGGTGCCCGGCGCCATCCTGATCAGCATCGCGGTCTCCACCGCGCTCGCCGCGATCATCGACAAGGTGGCCGACATCCCGGCGCTCAAGTGGGGCCTCACCGTCCCGACCTGGCCGGGCAACCCGGTCTCGGCGCCGGACTTCGGGCTGGTCGGCAAGGTCAGCCTGTTCGGCGGCTTCGAGAAGGTCGGCGTGCTGACCGGCGTGCTGTTCGTCTTCACCGTGCTGATGTCCTGCTTCTTCGACGCGATGGGCACCATCCTCGGCGTGGCCGACGAGGCCCACCTGCTGGACGCGAAGGGCGACCTGCCCGGCATCAACAGGGTCCTGATGGTGGACGGCATCGCCACCGCGGCCGGCGGTGCCACCTCGTCCTCCGCCAACACCTGCTTCGTCGAGTCCACCGCCGGTGTCGGCGAGGGCGCCAGGACCGGCTTCGCCTCGATCGTCACCGGCCTGCTCTTCGTGGTGGCGCTCTTCCTCACCCCGCTCGCCACCATGGTCCCGGCCCAGGCCGCCACTCCGGCCCTGGTCACCGTCGGCTTCCTGATCCTGGCCAACTCGATCAAGGAGATCGACTGGGCCGACTACACGATCGCGATCCCGGCTTTCGTGACCATCGTGATGATGCCGTTCACCTACAGCATCACCAACGGCATCGGCATGGGCTTCATCGTCTTCTGCGTGATGCGCCTGGCCGCCGGCCGCGGCCGCGAGGTCCCGGTCCCGATGTACGCGGTGGCGGCGGTGTTCGCCTTCTACTACCTGATGCCGGCCCTCGGCCTGCTCTGACGCCGTACGGCCCACGCGGCCCCGTCCCCCCGGCTTCACCCCGGGAGGACGGGGCCGCGGCGTTTCCGCGGGCCGCTCCTCCGGCCGCCCGGCGTTTCCGGGGCGCTCCTCCGGCCGCGCCCGTCACCAACGGTCGGAAGTTGTCAAAAATGCGCCCGTGTAGGCGAGTTGGCGATGGGAATACTGGCTGGACGGAGAAGGGGGAGGGGACTCGACCGATGGTGCAACAGGATCCGCCGGGGGGCGTCGAGGCACAGCTTCTGCCGGAGCTGTTCTGGACGACGGACAAGGCATCGCTGGACGGCCAGCGGGAGACGCTGCGCTGGTACCGCGGCCTGATCGCGATGCTGGTGGTCGCCGCGGTGATCGGGTCGTTCCCGGGCCCGGACGACAAGGGCGACTTCGACGTCTGGCCGCTGTTCTCGGTCGCCGCCTTCCTGGTGGCCGGCTACTTCTGGTCCCGGCTGCGCCGGAGCAACCCGCAGGGCCGCTGGTACCAGGCCAGGGCGGCGGCCGAGTCGGTCAAGACGCTGGCCTGGAAGTACACCGTCCGGGCCACGCCCTTCGACGGCGAGGCCGAGTCCGTGGACGTCGACCGCGGCTACCTGCTCCAGGTCGAGGACGTGCTGCGGGCCTTCGAGGACCCGGAGATCGTGCCGCCCGGCAGCGTCGCCGAGATCACCCCGGAGATGCGCCGGCAGCGCGCCGAGAGCCTGACCGCCCGGCGCACCCTCTACCTGCGCGCCCGGGTCGAGGGCCAGCGCACCTGGTACCGCTCCCGGGCCGAGGCCTGCGACTCGCAGGCGGTCTCCTGGGGGCTCGGCGTCGCGGTGCTGATCATCGTCGGTGCCGCGGCGGCCGTCGCCCAGGCCACCGGCGCGCTGCCGGTGCACGTCTTCGGCGCCACCTCGGCCGCGGCGGCGGCGATCATCGCCTGGACGCAGCTCAAGCAGCTCGGCCCGCTGGCCGCCGCCTACCAGCTGGCCGCGCGCGAGCTGGAGAACGTCGGCAACCAGCTGTCCGACCTCGACCTCCGGGCGCCGGACGCCGAGGCGCGCTGGGCCCGGCTGGCCGCCGAGGCGGAGGACGCGGTCTCCCGGGAGCACACCACCTGGCGGGCCCGCCGGGCGTTCCCGCGATAGCGCGGGTCCGCCGGCGGCGCAGGGTACCCGGTGGGAACGGGGAGTTGGGGAGATCCGGCGAAACGCGGGGCACAGGTGTGCGGGGTGCGTGAGAGTGGAGCGCCGAGACACGGACCGTAATCATTACGTGTCCATGCCGTGGTTTCATCGCCTGCGCGCGACCCCAGTTCCCGCCGGAGGCCCTCCTTGCGCATTCTCCTGATCGCCAGTGCGTTCAACAGCCTGACCCAGCGCGTCCACACCGGACTGCGCGAGCGCGGCCACCGGGTCGCCGTCCAACTCGCCCTCGGAGACGAGGGGATGAGGGAGGCGGTGGCCCGCACCGACCCCGAGCTGATCATCTGCCCGATGCTCACCAGGGCCGTCCCGCAGGACATCTGGTCCACCCGGACCGTCCTGATCGTGCACCCGGGGCCCAAGGGCGACCGCGGTCCCTCCTCGCTCGACTGGGCGATCACCGAGGGGGCGGAGCACTGGGGCGTCACCGTGCTGCAGGCCGTCGAGGAGATGGACGCCGGGGACATCTGGGCCTCCGTCGAGTTCCCCGTCCCCGCCTGCGGCAAGAGCGAGTTGTACCGGGGCGAGCTCGCCGACGCCGCCGTCGAGGCCGTCCTGCTGGCCGTCCAGCGGTACGAGGGCGGGCTGTTCACCCCCGAGCCGCTGGACTACGCCCGGCCGGACGTGCAGGGCGAACCGCGGCCCTTCCTGCGCCAGGAGGCGCGCCGGATCGACTGGTCGCGGGACGACACCGCCACCGTGCTGCGCAAGCTGCGCGCCGCCGACTCCCAGCCCGGCGTGTTGGACGAGCTGTACGGGCGGGAGTTCTTCCTGCACGGCGGCCACCCCGAGGACGAGCTGCGCGGACCGGTGCCCGGCGCCGTGCTGGCCACCCGGGACGGCGCGATCTGCCGGGCCACCGTGGACGGTGCGGTGTGGATACCGCAGCTGCGCCCGCGCCGCACCCCCGGCGGGCCGGCCACCTTCAAGCTGCCGGCGGCCACCGTGCTCGCCGACGAGCTGTACCGGGTCCGCGAGGTGCCGGTGAGCCCGGAGGCGGCGAGCCGCCGGGACACCTGGTCGGAGCTGCGCTACCGCGAGGAGGGCGAGGTCGGCTTCCTCGAATTCGCCCACGCGGGCGGGGCGATGAGCACCGGGCAGTGCCGCCGGCTGCTCGCCGCGTACCGGGAGGCGGCCGAGCGGCCGACCTCGGTGCTGGTGCTCGGCGCGCCCCGGGACTTCTACTCCAACGGGATCCAGCTCAACGTCATCCAGGGCGCGGCCTTCCCGGCACTGGAGTCCTGGGAGAACATCAACGCGATGGACGACTTCGTCGAGGCGGTGCTGACCACGACGGACAAGGTGACGGTGGCGGCCCTGGCCGGGAACGCGGCGGCCGGCGGGCTGATGGCGGCGCTCGCCGCCGACGAGGTGTGGTGCCGGGAGTCGGCGGTGCTCAACCCGCACTACCGGCTGATGGGCCTGTACGGCTCCGAGTACTGGACGTACACCCTGCCCCGGCGGGTCGGCGCCGAGCAGGCCGAGCGGCTGACCGCCGAGGCGCTGCCGGTCGGTGCCGACCACGCCCGCCGGATCGGCCTGGTGGACCGTACGGTCGGCGGGGACACGGCCGGGTTCCGCCGCTGGGTGGCCCGCGAGGCCGCCCGGATCGCCGCCGCCCCGGACCTCACGGGGCGGCTGGTGGACAAGAAGCGCCGCCGCGCGGTCGACGAGGAGGCCAAGCCGCTGGCCGAGTACCGGGCGGAGGAACTGCGCCGGATGCACGCCAACTTCTACCGGGCGGGCGAGCCGTACCACGCGCTGCGGCGGGACTTCGTGCACAAGGTCTGCCCGGTGGCCACGCCGGAGCACGTGGTGGGGCTCCTCGGGCGTCCCTGGCAGGCCTGACGCGGCGGTACCCGTCGGAACGGGAACGGGACCGGGCGGACGCCCGGCCGGACGCCCGCTCGGGCTCCGCTCCCGCGCCCGGCCTCAGCGCCGGGCCGCCCCGCCCAGTGGCCGCTGCCGCCGCGGGAGCGGCGCCAGCGGCGGGTCGTCCGGGCCGCCCGGGGTGCGCGCGGCCCACCCGGCCCGCTCGGTGGCGGGAGCACGCGGGGGCAGCGGGGCGGCCGGACCGGCCAGCAGGGGCCGGGAGTCGGGTCGGCTCGGTGAGACGGCGAAGGCCAGCGAGCCGAAGAACACGTAGCAGCCGAGCCCGACCCCGAGCGGGAAGACGAACTGGAGCGCCATCACGCCGTCCGCGGTGGAGCGCGAGAAGTCCAGCCGGACGGAGAGCGCCGCCATGCCGGTGTAGTGCATCGCGCAGACCGCCACGCCCATCACCGGGGCCGCCGCCAGTACGGCGAGCGTGCCCCGGATGTTCAGCGCGGCCCAGAGCGCGGCCGTGGCCGCGACCACGGCGATCGCCACCGAGGCCGCCACGGTGGGCCGGTCGTAGTCGAGCCGGCCGGGCAGGACCATCGCGGCCATGCCCAGGTAGTGCATCGCGGCGACCCCGAGGCCGGTGGTCAGCCCGCCGACCAGCAGGGCCGGGCCGCGGTGCCGCCAGTACCCGACGGTGAAGAGCCCGACGCCGACCACGGCGACGGCGACCAGCAGGCTGAGGACGGTGAGCCCGGGCCGGTAGCTGATCTCGACGCCGGTCACGGAGAAGCCGAGCATCGCGATGAAGTGCATGGACCAGATCCCGGCCCCGAGCGAGGTCGAGGCGAACAGCAGCCAGACGGCCCGGGTGCGGCCCCGGGAGACGAGTGCCCAGCGGGTGCTGCGCAGCGCGACGAAGGCACCGAGGCAGGCGACGAAGTACGAGACCGCCGGTGTCACCCAGCCGTGATCGGCATGGTGGATCTCACCCAACAGAGCTCCCTGGACGAGGGTTGCGGGCACCGGGACACGGGCGGACGCGACTGGCCGGGGAAGGCGCGCGGCAACGGGCACCGGGGCGGGAACGCGGTCCCGCGGGGAGGAGCCTGGCATGTGGTGCCCCTGACAAACCGGCAGAGTAGTCAGTGTTCGGCGGATCGCACAATGTTCGCGTTTTTCGTGAAGTCCCAGGTCAGGGCGGACCTTTACGCGGCCTGCATGATCCCGGCACCAATCCCTGACACCGCCTGCGCACCGCCCCCGGGCCGCGGTCGGCGCTCACTCCAGGGGTGCTAGCCCGAACGGGTGGCCGGCCGGGTCGATCAGCACCCGCAGCGTGCGGCCGTGCTGGTAGGCGGGCTCGGTGGCGCCGAGCGCGAGGGCCCTCTCGGTGGCCTCGTCCAGGTCGTCGACGTAGAAGTCGAGGTGGAAGTGCTTGCTGCCGTCCGGCTCCTTCCACGGCTCCGGGCGGTACCCGGTCACCCGCCCGAAGCCGATCGGGCTGCCGCCCTCGGGGTTGTCCAGGATCGCGAAGTGCTCGTCCGCGTGCCTGGTCTCCCACCCCAGCAGCTCGCCGTAGAACGAGGCCAGCGCGACCGGGTCGGCGCAGTCGATGGTGACCATGGCGAGCCGGGCGAAGCCGGTGTCGTCGGGCTCGGTCCGGGTGGACGGCACGGACGGCTGCGACTGCTCGGACGGCTGCGGCCGTTCGGACCGCCCGGACGGCTCGGTGGCGAGGTCGGACATGGCAGGTCGGCCCTTCTGGGAGTCGAGAGCTGGGGCCCATGACCAATATCGCACCGGGGTGACCCTCCGGCGCGGCGGATCTCATTTTCCTTAGCGAGAGTAATGACGTAGTCTAAAGAGATGCCCGAGATGTCCGAGCAGGACCTCGCAGCGATCAGTCAGCTGCGATCGTCCACGATGCGCCTCTCCCGACGACTCAAACACCAACGGGTGGAGGAGTCGCTGAGTCCCACCGAGATGGGAGTGCTGGGCACCCTCGCCCGGTGCGGGAAGGCGACGCCGGGTGAGCTCGCCCGGAAGGAGCACGTGCAGCCTCCCTCGATGACCAGGATCGTCGCGATGCTGGAGGAGAAGGGGCTGGTGCGGCGCGAGCCGCACCCCGAGGACCGCCGCCAGGTGGTCGTCAGCAGCACCGAGCAGGCCGAGACGATCCTCGCGGAGAGTCGTCGACGCCGGAACGTCTGGCTCGCCGAGCTCGCCCAGGGGCTCGACGAGGAGGAGTGGGCCGTCCTCAGGGAGGCCGCGCCCGTGCTCTACAAGCTCGCACACCTCTAGGCACACCGAATCCGGCCAGCCGCCGGAAGAACGAGGAGCACTGCATCACCGCAGGACCGACCACTGACACCAGGAGCGCGACGGCCCCCCCCCAGCCCCGCGCCCCCCCCCCCCTTCGGGCGGTCCGACGACGGCTTCGGGCCGATGACCGGGCCGCTGGGCTTGGCG